>DAOLIU010000174.1:0-5208 GCA_035328385.1 Nitrospira sp.
GTCCGAGCTCTGGGTCCGCGACCGACAGGCATTGAACGGGACAGCTCCGAACGGGGTTGTTTGAGATTTTGCAAATGATCGGCTTCCGTATCGAGAATGTATAGTTGCTCGCGCAGCGTCACCAAGTCCACGTCGGACAGGATCTCGCCTTCGGAACGAAGCTGGTGGAATATGTCGTTGCTTTGCGCCACAAATCGGGTCACGGAACGCTGAATGCTCATGTTCACGCCCTCCCTTTTTCTTTCCGAGACGATTAACTTTGCACGGTCGGAGGCCTTGCTTAACTAGGAGGTTCCCTAGCGGGCATCTCATTAAAATGGATGGGTAACCGAATGTCTTGCCATTGTGCCCAACGATTCGATCGAGCTCCTGAAGCAGAATAGGCCTGCGTGATCAGCGGTGTCCCCGGCCGGAGTCACGCCCGGGGCTTGGGGCAGTCGGTGCGGATCTGGCGGGCCTTGCACAGGTGGTAGCGGCCGTTTTCCGCCCAGTAGCGCAGTGACTCGTAGACGTCGGCCCAGGAGTTGAAGGACTGGGCCTCGAGCTTCTTCGTTCCGACCCGCCGATCGACCAGCGCCCGGAGCACCTCGCCCGTTTGGGCATCGGTCACTTTCGCTTCGATCACGGCCTCGCCGGTGAAGGCGGGCTTGCCGGTCGCGATCGTCTTGAGCACCGACCCGGCGGCCAGCGCGTTCATGGGGGCCGGCACGTTCGAGATGACGTCGAGCATGGGCCAGGACTCCTCGAGGTGGGTGACCGCGACCTGCACTCGCAGCGTGCCCGGACCTGGCTTGTCGACCATGTCGTAGTCCTTGGATAGCTCCTGATAAATCAGGGCGTAGAAGGTATCGGCGAGCATCTGCGTTTCGGTCTGCGAGATGCCCTGCATCTTCGATTCCGGCCCGCGAAAGATCAGGACCGGATCCAATAGGATCTTCGTATAGGAATTGGGCGGGATCGAGGCGACTTTGGGATTCTTATAGATCAGGAGCGATTCCCCCGCATCCTCGTTGCCCTTCGTCATGATGGGATAGAGGTCCTTCAGGAATCCCAGCTTGTCGACGGTTCTCGCCTGTTTGGTCGCGGGGCATCCGCAGAGGATCACAACCGTGCCGATGAGCAGGATACGAGAGAGAGACACCATCGCATTCCTCCGAGGCATGAAGGTGTACGGCGTTGTCGGGGCTGGAAGATTGAAGTCCGGCCAGGCGGGAGCTTACGGGGAGGCGGGAGAAAATTGCAAGATCGTAGAATGTGTTTTCGAATTTCGGACTTTGGTATTTGGGATTTGAGTTTTAGGATTTGGGTTTTCTCTTAGGGGATCGAAAGCTCTTTGAGGAAATCTCTGCCCTGCTGCTTGAGGTCTTCCGGCTTCACGGTGCCTTTGAGCAGACCTTTGACCGTGTCTTCGGCTTTTTTCTTCGCCTGCTCCTGCACCCTCCCGGTGAGGGCCTTGAGATCGATGCCGTACGATGGCGCCTGAGTCGTGCCGGTGATCGTCAGCGGCAAACGCAGGCGGCCGTCTTTCATGGCGACCCTGGCGACAGTCGAGGCGCCGGCCACCTTCCCGCTGAGATCCTGCGACAGGTTGAGATTCACGAGGAGGTTCAAGGTCTGATCGAAACCGACCGTGCCGCCGCCCGTCGCCTGGAAATCGTGGCTGTCCATCAAAAGGTTTCGCAGCTGCAGAGTCCCCTCCTCGACCGCCATATCGGTTTGGATGGCGGAGAAGACCGTGGTCTTCGGGTGGTCGAGCTGGACCCCGGCCACCTTGAGAATGGTCAAGGCTTCTGCAAGCAGACCTATCTGCTCGATCCTGCCGTCCCTGGCGGAAATGCGGCCGGTGCCCTTCAAGTGTTTCGTGAGGTCAGGCATGGCAAATCCTTGACCTTGCAATGAAATATCAGCGTCAGCCGTGCCGCTCATGGACGCTTTGGTCGTGGCCAGCGCGTTGAGCGCCGGACCGAGCTGAATTCCCTGCACCTTGAGTTTGCTGACGAAGGGAGGCATGTTGGAACCGGAGGTCAATGATCCCTGTGCGGCCACCTGCCCGCCGAAGACTTGGAACGAGGCGTTGCGCAGCAGCACCTCCTGGCCCTGAACGTCCGCGGCGATCTCGAGATTGTGCACCTCGACCGGCTTCTGCAGCGGCAGCGCGATCGGCAGGTCCGCCGTATTGATCACCGGCGCGCTGACGTTCAGGTTCACGTTCCGTCCCGAGGTCTTGCCGACGATGACGGCGTCGATCTTTCCGATCGCGAGTTTGAATCTGATCGCGTCGAGGTCGGCCGATTCCTTCAACGGGCCGAACGCCCCGTCCAACCGGACCGGGATGTTCATCGGTTGGACCAGCGTGCGGAAGTGAAGCGTGGGGGTCTCTCCGAGCTCAACGGATTGGAGCAGGAGCTCCAGGTCTTGCAGGACGTACTCGGTCGGCGTGGCGGCCGAGAGATCCCGATAGGTCAGTTTGCCTCCTTCGATCGACACCTGATCGACGGCCAGCATGGCGAGGATCTTGAGCGGACCCTCCGCCGAAGGGACCGGCGCCCGCGACGGCTTCTGCGGTGTCGCCACGCCGGTGCGGCCGATGGTCGAGACGTTCAGCACGCCGTTCTTGTTCTTGATGACCGTGATCACCGGATCGCGAAGGGTGATTTCTTCGACCTCCACCTGCCCTCCGAGCAACGGCATGAGTTTGACGCCGACGTCGAGGGATCCGAGCGAGGCAAAGGGATCCGTGCCGAAAGCGGGATCGTCCAACACGGTGAAGCCGGAGACGCTGGCGCCGATCCGGGGCCAGATCGTCAGGCGAATGTCTTGTAACAGGACCTTGCGGTTCAGCGCCTCCTCGATGAGCGGCTTGTACTGGTCCTGATACTTGTTGAGGTCGATGAGGAACGGCAGCGTGAACACCACGGCGACCAGCACTATGAGTCCGATCAGGAGACCTATGGCGACTTTCATCAGCGTACCTGCCTCGCGTGTTTCATGAGAATCCGTCCGTCTTGCCCGTTTTGCCTAAGAATACGCCGAAGCCATGGAGAAAGCACGCGTTGAAAGCACGTCTTCGAGGTAAGAGAATCAGACTCCCGGATAAAGACATCGGGGATGGATTCGTCTATGGTGCGACCAGTCGTCCGGCGCGGATGCCCGGAGGTGCGGACGCCATGATCGTACAAAAGGAGGATCCCATGCGTACCGGTTCCGTCATGTCAGGCATTGCTCGTTCCAACGAAGAGGAGTACGGTTCCTCTTCTCAGTCCCTTTCAGCAAAGGAGGCTTCCATGAGACCGATCAGGCTTCTGTCGTTGACCCTCGGCCTGCTGCTCTCCTGCACGTCGATCGCTTCGGCCGAGCTGCTCGCCCTGTTGAACTATGAAAGCAAGCCGGACCAACCGGTGCGGCGCGAGGGCATCGCCATCATGGAGATCGATCCCGAGTCGCAGGACTTCGGCAAGATCCTGATGGAGATTCCGCTGCCGTCCGATCTGGTCGCCCATCACATCTTCTTCAACCGCGATCGCACCAAGGCCTACGTCACGGCCCTGGGAAAGAGCATCCTCCACGTCGTGGATCTCACGAAATTCCCCTACCGCCTGCGCGCGATCGACGTGCCGGATTGCAAGGTCGGCGAGGACCTGGTGGTGTCGGAGGACAACAAGACCTGGTATCTCACCTGTATGGGCTCGAGCAACGTGATCATGGGCGACGCCGTCAAGGACAAGCCGCTCAAGACCCTGAGCTCGACGGATCCCGCCGCGTTCGTGCTCTATCCGCACGGGATCGCCATCCACAACGGGATCGACCGGATCTTGGTGACCAGCACGGTCAAGCCGGACATGTCGGAGCAGGGCGAGACCGTGTCGGTGCTGGAAGCCGGCACCGGCAAGGTGCTCTCGACGCATAAGCTGTCGTCCAAGCCGTCGGCGAAATCCGCGCCGGTTGAAATCATGTTCGCGCCGAATACCAATCCGCCGGTGGTGCACATCACCAACATGCTGGAAGCGACCCTGTGGGCGGGAGTCTGGGATCCGAAGACCAAGACCTTCTCCTTCTATCAGGTCGACGATTTCGGCCCGCGCGGCCAGGGCATGCCGCTGGAGATGATGTACAACGCGAAGGGAGACCGGCTGTACGTCACGACGGCCAAGCCGGGATTCGTGAACCTGTACGACAACAGCGATCCCGCGCACCCGAAGTTTCTCAAGGCCATTCCGGCCGCCGCCGGCGCGCACCATACCGTGTTGTCTCCGGATGAACGGTATCTGTTCGTGCAGAACAGCCTGCTCAATCTGGAAGGCATGAGCGACGGGTCGATCACCGTGATCGACCTCAAGAACGACAAGGTGCTGGGGAGCATCGATACGTTGAAGGCGGCGGGGTTCAACCCCAACTGCATCATGCCGCTGCCGAATCATTTCCGCGACGCCAAGGTGCAGGTCGGCAGCCGCTGAGGCCGGCGGAGAGGCGCAGCCGGTACGGTTACGGCTGCGCCGAGGTCTCGAGAAGTTTGCAAAACAGATTGAGCAGCATCATGTCGTCCAGCGACCCCGGGATCGAACAGGCGATACGGGGATCCGCGACCGCGACGGCCAGGCATTGGGCGCGTGAGACCGCGACGTTGATGCGGTTGCGGTCCAGGATGAATGCCAGACCGCGAGCCCCATATTCACCATAGCTCGAACAGAGAGATAGGATGCAGATCGGCGCTTCCTGCCCCTGGAATTTGTCGACACTGCCCACGCGCGCGCCGGCCGGCAGCGCATCTTGTAATGCCCGCACCTGCGCGTTATAGGGCGCGATGAAGAGAAAGTCCGCGAGGGTGATCGGTCTGGTCGTCCCTTCTTTGCTTGTATAAGGACGGCCGAGCAGGTCTCGGTACAGGACCAGGACCCGCGCGACTTCCTCGTCGCTCTGCTGGACGTTTCCATCGTGCTCGACGGGGCTCAAGATCAGACCCGCCTCCTTGCCGATGAGCCGCCGCCGGGCGGAACCGACCTCGACCCGTTGCCTGGCGCAATCGGGGTGGGACATGAGGCGCCCTTCGTAGATGCTCTCGGAGATGAACCGGCAGACCGAAGGATGCATCCGACGGGATTCACCCAGAAAGATCCCATAGTCCGGCGGCACGACCGCGTGAAAGACGGGAACGTCCGGAAGGCTGGCCCCTTCATCCTTAAGCGCATATTGCAGGACGGACAGGCCGGC
>DAOLIU010000175.1:0-5145 GCA_035328385.1 Nitrospira sp.
AGCCGTCACGCCGAACCGTGCCGATGCCACCTGTTTGATGTAACTGTTCTTGGAATCTCCGTTCGGCAGCGGCGTGAACCGCTCCGGATCCTCGCCGCCTTCACCGGTATTGCTCTTGCCGCCGAGCCGGTTCATGGCGATCGCCAATGTCTCGTGCGCTTCCTTGCTGATCGACCCGAACGACATGGCGCCGGTGTTGAAGCGTTTGACGATCTCTTTGGCCGGCTCGACTTCCTCGATCGGGATCGGGGTCTGCGCGAACTTGAAATCCAGCAGGCCGCGCAGGTTCGACCGTTGCTTGCTTTCGTCGTTCACCAACTGGGCGAACTCGGCGTAAGTCTTCGCGTCGTTGGCTCTGCTGGCATGCTGCAGCTTGTAGATCGTCTCCGGATTCCAGTTATGGTGCTCGCCCTGAATGCGGTAGTGAATCTCCCCGCCGAAATCGAGCTGTCTGATGGGGGCGGGCTCGTAGGCCACGCGATGCCGACGCAACGTCTCCTCGCCGATCTCGCGGATCCCGACTCCCTCCACGCGCGACGGGGTGCCGGTGAAGTAGCGGTCGATCAATTCATGATTCAGTCCGATCGCTTCGAAGATCTGCGCGCCGCAGTAGGACTGCACCGTCGAGATGCCCATCTTGGAGAAAATCTTGAGGAGCCCCTTGTTGATGGCCTTGATGAACTTACCTTCCGCCGTCTGGGCATCGAGTCCTTCCGGCAAATAGTTGTCGCGCTCCATGTCCACCAGCGTCTCGAAGACGAGGTACGGATTGATCGTCCCGGCGCCATAGCCGATCAAACAGGCGAATTGATGGACGTCGCGCGGCTCGCCGGTTTCGAGAATGAGTCCGACCTCCGTTCTGGTGCATTCCCGCACCAGATGGTGGTGTACGGCCGAGATGCCGAGCAGGCTCGGGATCGGCGCCCATTCTTCATTGACCCCGCGGTCGCTGAGAATCAGGAACTTGAAGCCGTCCTTGATCGCCTGCGAGGCCTCCCGGCACAACTCGTCGACCGCCGCGCCGAGCCCGTCCGGCCCTTCCGCCACGCGGAACAGCATACGGAGCGTCTTGCTCTTGAAGTTCGGATCCGAGATCCCCCGGATCTTCTGCAGGTCGGCGTTCGTCAGAATCGGCTGCTGCACTTTGATGCGGCGGCAAGACTCCGGCGATTCATCCATGAGGTTGGGCTTGGGCCCGATGTTGGTCACCAGCGACATCACGAGCTGCTCGCGGATGGGATCGATGGGCGGATTCGTCACCTGCGCGAAGAGCTGCTTGAAGTATTTGAAGAGCAGTTGCGGACGGTCCGACAGCACGGCAAGCGGCGTGTCCGTGCCCATGGACGAGATCGCCTCTTCGCCGGTCACGATCATGGGGGTGATGACCATCTTGAGCTCTTCGACGGTATAACCGAAGGCCTGCTGCCGCTGGCGGATCGTCGGATGGTCGGGCTGCGGAACGTTCAACGGTTCCGGGAGCTCGTCGAGCGAGACGCCGTACTGCGTCACCCAGCTGCGATACGGCTTGCGACCGACGATGTCCGCCTTGATCTCCTCGTCGTCGATGATGCGGCCTTTCACCGTATCGACGAGGAACATGCGGCCCGGCATGAGCCGGCCTTTCATGCGGATGTCCTTGGCGTCGGCCGGCAGGACGCCGGCCTCGGAGGCCAACACCACGATGCCGTCCGTCGTCACGTGGTAGCGGCAGGGCCTGAGTCCGTTGCGGTCCAGCGTCGCTCCGATCATCTTGCCGTCGGTGAAACAGACCGCGGCCGGGCCGTCCCAGGGCTCCATCATCGCCGCGTGGTATTGATAGAATCCACGCCGGTCCAGATCCATCTGGGGGTTGGCAACCCAGGGCTCCGGGATCAGCATCATCATCGTGTGCGGCAACGAGCGGCCGCCCAGGAGCAGGAACTCAAGCGTGTTGTCGAGACAGGCCGAATCGCTTTGATTCTCCGAGACGATCGGAAAGAGCTTCTCCATGTCCTTGCCGAACAGCTCGGAATGGAGGCGGCCTTGCCGCGCTTTCATCCAGTTGACGTTGCCCTTCAGCGTGTTGATTTCGCCGTTGTGGCACACGTAGCGGTAGGGATGGGCGAGCGGCCAGGTCGGGAAGGTGTTCGTGCTGAAACGGGAATGGACCAAGGCCAGCGCGCTGACCATACGCTCGTCGTTGAGGTCCTGATAGTACGCCGCCATCTGATGCGGCAGCAGCAAGCCCTTGTAGACGATGGTATTGGCCGAGAGACTCGGCACGTAAAAATATTCCCGTCCTTGTATCGCCGATTCCTTGATGGCTTTCTCGACCCGCTTCCGGATGACGTACAACTTGCGCTCGAACTGCGCTTCGTTGAGCACGTCGCGGGCAATGAAGACCTGGCGCATGAAAGGCTCGGTCTTTCGCGCCTGTACGCCGATCGCGTCGCTCTTCACCGCCACGTCGCGCCAGCCGAGCAGACGGGCCCCTTCCTCCTTCACGATCTGGGCGAAGAGTCCTTCACACTGGCGGCGAGAATCGGCGTTGGGCGGCAGGAACAGCTGTCCCACGCCGTATTCTCCGGCACCGGGGAGCTTGACGCCGACGTCCCCGGCCGCCCGCAGCAGGAACTCATGTGGAACCTGAAGCAGAATTCCCGCCCCGTCACCGGTACAAGGGTCGCAGCCTTGTGCGCCGCGATGGGTCAGGTTTTCCAATACCAGGAGTCCCTTCCGGACGATGTCGTGCGATTTATGACCTTTGATGTCGACGACGAACCCTATGCCGCATGAATCTTTTTCATGCCGAGGGTCGTAGAGCCCTTGCTTCGGTGGAAGCCCTGGGAGTTCCATCATCGTATCTCGTGAGAAAGGCAGGTTTTTTCCTGCTGGACGGAGGCCATGCCGAGAGGAACCGGGGACGCGGAAATCCCGTTGGTCCTGAAGCGATGTCCGTTTGAAATCGTGGATCACAATAATGGAAGGGTTATTCTTCTGTCAAGCCGAGGAGAAACGCGGTTTTGCGCGCGGTTCGCTTGACTTTGTTTCCTTCTCTGCCCTACCATCCGCCGCATGCCACAGGGTCCCGTCATCTCATCCCTTCAGACCATGACGGACGTCTGGGACGCCTACCGTCACGAGCTGGAAGGAGTCGAGGACCAGGTCCGCAAGAATCTCGACTCCAGCGTCACGCTCGTCAACACCGTCGCCGCCCATATCCTCAACAGCGGAGGTAAGCGGATCAGGCCTCTCCTGTTGCTGCTCAGCGCCCAACTGTGCGGATATGCCGGCCGGGATCATCATCAGCTCGGAAGTCTCGTCGAATTCATCCATACTGCGACCCTGCTCCACGACGACGTCGTGGACGATGCGGACCTCCGCCGGGGCCGGAGAACCGCCCGTAAGGTCTGGGGAAATCAAATCAGCATCCTGGTGGGAGACTATCTCTACTCCAAGGCCATGTGCCAGGTGGTGGAGTTCCGGAGCCAGGGCATCAATGAAGTCCTCGCCGAGGCCTGCAAGAAGATGGCGGAAGGCGAAGTTCTCCAACTCTATTACAATGGGAACCCGGCGATGCCGGAAGCGGACTATCTGAAAGTCGTGGAACACAAGACCGCGGGCTTGATTGCCGCGGCCTGCCGGATGGGGGCTATTCTCGCCGACGCTCCGGAATCCCAACAGGATGCTTTGTTCCGCTTCGGGCAATACCTCGGCATCGCGTTTCAAGTGGCGGACGACACGTTGGACTACACGGCCAACGGAGAGTCCCTGGGCAAGACGCTCGGCCAAGACCTCCGGCAAGGCAAAGCGACCCTCCCGCTCCTGCATCTGTTGCAACATTGTTCGGAAAGCGACCGACAGATGATCAAGGACCGGATGGAAACCCGTACGTTGAACGACGACGACCTGACTCGCCTCCTCCACCTCATGGAGGACTACGGGTCGATCACCTATGCATTGGACCGGGCGCAGGCCTATATCGCCGCGGCCAAACGGGATCTCAGTTCGTTCGAAGACAGTACAGCCAAGCGAGCCCTTTCGGTGGCTGCTGACTACATGGTAACCCGCGACCGGTAACCGTTTTCCGCACGTGTTCCATCGCCTTCCCGGCTGGAACGGGCAACGTCGGACAAACGGCCCAACCCTCGAGTTTGCCCAGGCACCTCTACCATTTGTTCATTTCGCAGAAAAGGATGACGCATGGCACACATCATTCCCTTCCGAGGCACATTGTACGATCAGGCAACGGTCGGCTCCATCCGTGAAGTGGTCGCGCCGCCGTACGACATCATCGATGCGGCGGGACAGAAGGCCCTTCACGATCGACATTCGCACAACATCATCCGCTTGGAGCTCGGCGCCGACAAACCGGGGGACAGCGCCGCAGACAACCGCTATACGCGCGCCGCGGCCACCCTGCGCGAGTGGCTGAAGACCGGCGCCATGAGGCGGGATGCGCAGCCGGCCCTCTACTACCACACCATCGAATACCGCCCTCCGGATTCCACGGCCGATGCGCCGGCCAAGGTGCTGCGGGGATTCCTCGTCACGACGAAATTGGAGCCGCTCGATTCCGGGCACATCTATCCCCATGAGAATACCAGGACCGCCGCCAAGACCGACCGCTTGAACTTACTGGAAGCCTGCCGGGCCAACTTGAGCCCGATCTGGCTGCTCTATTCCGATCCGCAGAACGCCGTGCTGGGTTTGTTGGAAAGCGTCGTCAAAGGCATGCCGGCCCGCATCGACTTTCGAGACGACGCGGGATGCCGCCAGCAACTGTGGGCCGTGACGGACCCCTCAGTGCTGAAGCAGGTCGTCGACCTGATGGAAAGCAAGCCGCTCTTCATCGCCGACGGACACCATCGGTACGAAACGGCGCTGAATTACCAACGCGCCCGCCGGCAGGACGCGGGCGGGGCTTCCTCCGGTCTCCACCCTTATGACAGCGTGCTCATGCTGCTCGCGCCTTTGGAGGATCCGGGCTTGACGGTACTGCCCACTCATCGTGTCACCACCACCCCGCTGCCTCCCTATGAACGCCTCAAAGGCCAGTTGAGCGAAAAGTTCGCCCTCAAGGAATTCCCCTTCACCCCGAACGACAAGACGGCCGTGCGGGCGCAGTTCATCGAATCGCTCCGCAGTCTCGGGCGCACGGCTCCG
>DAOLIU010000176.1:0-5135 GCA_035328385.1 Nitrospira sp.
GCTTCCGCGGGAATGACACGCTTCAGTGCGTCTGATGGCCAACTCATCCACTACCAGCGGATATTTCGGTCTTGCGCCTCTTCGACAAGTTTGCTACTGAAGCAGGGAGGAGTTTCTTCACCATCCAGGAGGCATCATGACGCCGATCCTTCTTGTCCTGCTTGCCCTTCCCCTGTTCCTCGCCGGCCTCGGCGGCTGCCAGTCCGCCGGCCAATCGGATAGTCGGCCTGCTACGATGGCTGCCGCGCCGGTCCATGCCGCGACGCAGGCGGCCGGAGAGGTCCGGCGGCGCTCGGTTCCCATCGACGGAGTGACGCTGAGCATTCTCGAAGGCGGTACCGGCAAGCCGGTGATTTTCGTCCACGGCGTCGTCACGACCAGCAACATCTTTCCGAAATATCTGCAAGCCTATTCTCCCGATTATCGGGGCATCGCGGTCGATCTGCGGGGATACGGCGATTCGGAGAAGTCCCACACCGGCTTTACGATCAAACAATTTTCCGAGGACCTGATCGCCTTGGCGGACAAACTGTCGATCGAGAAGCCCGTATGGGTGGGCGTCTCGATGGGCGGCATGATTCTCCAACAACTGGCGTTGGACCATCCGGAACGGGTGGGGGCGCTCGTGCTGGTGTCGACGACCGACGGCGCGATGGTGCTGGACAAGGACCTGCCGACCATCGGAAACCAGCGGGACTACCGGGAGGTTTCGAAAAACATCATCGTGGAGAGTTTTCCGCCCGGCACTCCGCCGGCCCTCTACCAGCCGTTGCTCGAGCGCATTCCGACCTGGAACGGCACCGTGCTGCGGGAAGCCCTGACCAGTATGGCGCAGGCCGACGTCCACGGCCGGTTGCACGCCATCTCGGCGCCGACGCTCATCGTCGTCGGGGCGAAGGACGATGTGGCGACACCGGCCATCGCCCGCGGGATTCAGTCGCAGATCGCCGGCTCGAAGCTGGTCGAGTTCGCGACCGGCCATTTCATGATGGCCGAAGACCCGGAACGGTTCCGGACGGTGCTGGGTGACTTTCTCCACTCCCTGAAATAGGAAGTCACCGGTTCAGTCTTCTTGCAACCTCCCCGGTTGCCGGAGCGCCGCGACTTCCTCCGGCGAGAGGGGCCGCCACCGGCCGGGCTGCAGGCCGTCGAGCATGATCGGGCCGATCGCCGTCCGCACCAGCCTCAACGTCGGATATCCGACGGCGGCGGTCATGCGCCGGACCTGCCGATTCATCCCTTCCCGAAGCGTCAGTTCCAGCCATGCGGTCGGAACGTTCTTTCTGTAGCGGATCGGCACGGGCCGTTCCTGCAACACCGGCGCCTGCGGCAGGAGGCGGACCAGGGCAGGTCTGGTCCGCTTGTCACCGAGCCGTACCCCTCGTCGCAGCGTCTCCAACGCCGACTCGTCGGGTATCCGTTCGACTTGAACCAGGTAGACCTTCGGCAGTTTCTCCGTCGGATCGGTAATGCGATGGGCGAGTCCGCCGTCCGACGTGAGCAGCATGAGCCCTTCGCTGTCCTTGTCCAGGCGACCGGCGGCATAGACTCCGGGAACTCGAATGAAGTCTGCCAGCGTCGGCCTTCCTTCCGGATCGGTGAAGCAGGGCAGCACGGCGTACGGCTTGTGGAAAGCCAGCGTGAGCGGCTGGCGGTTATGGAGACCTTGCCTGGGCATGATCAGCCGGAAGTGAAAGAAGAGCGGGCAATCCCCATCATCGGATCGTTTTCAGCATCCGACGGCGGCTCGACCATCACGCAACAAGGCGAAGATTCCGGGGCAGAGCGGATTCGCCCCGTTTCGGTTGGAGCCGGACGGTCGTCCGGCAGACTGACTGAGACTGCGGCCCGTCGAGAGCCGCTACTTCGCGTCGGCCACCAGGACCAACTCCGGATGGTCGCGCACGATCGCTCTCATGGACGTCAGAATCTCTTCGGGCGAAGTCTTGGGGGACTCGACATCCATATAGCGGGCCTGCGCGAGACGCCCGAATTCCTGGTTCCGGTTCGCGGCGACTCCCAGCAACATGGCCAGGGATGCAAGATGTTCGCCCTGCCCCCGGGCAATATCCCATTTCACGCTGTCATAGTTAGCTGTCGCGAAAACGATCTGCCGGTGTTCGGCCCGCAGCAATCCGTCCTTGGACCATGCCCCCGGCGTCGTGCTGGACGTAAAGTCGGATATATTGTCGAGCGTCCCCTTCACCGACTCTGTCACGGTACAGGCACCGGTGAAGAGCGCACAGGCGACGGCAATGCCCAACAGCCCGGTTCCACGCAGAGCCATGTTCCACCTCCTTGATGCAGCCTTATTCGCAACCGTGGGCAGTATAGTCGCTGCCAAACACCTTGGCAATACGGCAACGCACGCGGCTTTCAGACCCAGCCGTTTGACCGCCGGATTCGTCTTCGATCCCAACTCGGTCCTCAGGCGCAGACATCGCGAGGGACCCGGAACGACCGACGACCCTGGATGCCCGCTTTCGCGGGAATGACACACTTCAGTGCGTCTGACGACAAACTGACCTTCTACCGGGTGGGTGTTGATCCTTTCCCATCGGATGTGCTTCCATGACAGCCTGGATTCGGTCGGAGACCCATGCGCTGGGAAGGGCAACAGGAAAGCCAGAACGTCGAAGACCGTCGCGGGATGGGACCGGCGCGCGTCGGCGGCGTCGGAGGTCTCGGACTGGGCGGCATCGTCCTCGTGTTGGCGGTCAGTTACTTTACCGGCACGAATCCCCTCGCCCTCTTGGAAATGCTCGGCGGGATCCAGAATATGTCGCCGGAACCACCCCAGGACACGGCACCGGCCGGACCCCCGTCCGATGAATTGGGAAAATTCGCCTCCGTCGTGCTGGCGGATACCGAACGAACCTGGGGGCAACTCCTGCCGGCCCTCGGGCGTCCTTATGAAGACCCGCGGCTGGTGCTGTTCACCGGCGCCGTGCATTCCGCCTGCGGCACCGCTTCGTCCGCCGTCGGCCCCTTCTACTGCCCCGGCGATCGCAAGGTCTACCTCGACTTGTCGTTCTTCAACGAACTGTCCCATCGGCTCGGCGCGCCGGGCGACTTTGCCCAAGCCTACGTGATCGCCCACGAGGTGGGCCATCACGTGCAAAATCTCGTGGGCACGGCCGAGCGGGTCACACGGTTGCAGCGCCGGGTATCGGAAACCGAGGGCAACGCCCTGTCCGTGCGGATGGAGCTCCAGGCCGATTGTTTTGCGGGTGTCTGGGGCCATCACGCCAAACGGGAACGCGATCTCATCGAGCCGGGCGACTTCGAAGAGGGGCTGCGAGCCGCCGGAGCCATTGGAGACGACCAGCTACAGAGAACGTCCCAAGGCCACGTCCGTCCGGAGAGCTGGACCCATGGTTCGTCGGAACAGCGGATGACCTGGCTCCGGCGGGGGCTGGAATCGGGAGATCCGCGGGCGTGCGACACTTTTGCCGGTAAGAACCTGTGAAGGAACCGCTGGACGACGATGCGGAAGGAGCCTCCCCTGCACCGCGGGGATTCTTCGAGACGCTGATCGCGGACGGACCCTGGACGGCCAAGTCGTTCGTCACGGTTTCCGTCGCCACCGTCGCCGCGCTGGCCGCCTGGGTCACGAACTTCTCCTCTCCCGATGCCGCCCGCTTCGGGGGCAGCTACCTCGGCGGTTATTTCATCGGCTGGGCCTTCCGGCGATTCGTGCGAATCGCGGCGCTGATCGTCGGGGGCATCCTCGCCGCCATCACCCTCTTGAAAAATTCGGGTTGGATCGATTTGGACTGGGGATCCGTCGAAACGCAAGTCAGCCAGGCCGCGGCTTCCATTCAACAAGGGGCTCAAGGACTGAGACAGACCCTGTCCGGGTACCTGCCCTCGGCCGGCGCCGGCGCCGTGGGAGCCTTCTTCGGGTTTCGAAAAAAATAACGGGCATACGTGCGATGCGCACACGTTCAAGGAGGGATATTCACGTGGTACTGCGGCGTCTTCAAGCGGCGGCGGCCTGTCTCGTGCTCGCCGGGTTGCCTGCTCCGTCATCGGCCGGCTCGTCGGACCAGGCCGCAATCCTGGAGCAGGCCAAACGTGCCACCGTCGGCATCTTGGAAGATACGCAAGATCCCCGCACGCCCGAGAAGCCGGGGCGGATCTCCGTCCGCGGCACCGGCTTCCATTTGCGTGACGGCTACATCGTCACGGCGCGCCACGCGGTCGAAAAGAACAGTCCCTCCGGACCGGCCGTCGCCAAGATCATCCACGTCCTGACGACCGACCTCCACGAGCTCGTCGCCCAATTGGTCGGCGACAGCGCCTATCTGGACGTCGTCGTCTATCGGCTGAACGAAAAAGACCGGCCGACGATGGCCGCCTCGGCTCCCTTCGCCGCGGGGGAGGCCGGACCGGGCACGGAGGTGTTTACCGTCGGCTATCCGTTGGGCTGGGGCCCGACGATGGCATTCGGACGGATCGGCAACGCCAATACGTTCCTCCAGACGGTCGACACCCGTCTCCTGCAAACCGACCTGTCCGTCTGCAGCGGCAACTCCGGCGGAGCGCTCTTCAACAGCGCGGGCGAAATCGTCGGGGTCATGCACGCCATCATCCAGACGGAGAAAGACGAGCTCCAGGGGCATTGCAGCCGGTTGGCCTTCGCCATTCCGACGTCGCTGGCTGAGCGCATGGTCAACGCCGCGCTGAGCGGCAAGCCCTTGGCGTTCTCGAAGCTGGGCATTCACATGACGACCGTGAAGGACGGCACCAAATGGCGGATCGCCGTCAAGGACGTGGGCGAGCCGGCCAAATCGGCCGGCATTCAGAAACATGATTTGTTGCTCGCGATCGAGGACACGGAGATTCTGGACGCGGCCCAGTTGAAGAACTATCTGATCGAACGGACGTCGCCCGGGCAACGCGTCTCGGTCAAAGTCCGCCGGATCGACGCGGACCTCACCTTCCACGTCGTATTGGGCGGCGGATAAGGGACTGCCACCCTTCCGATTGGTGGCTGTCCCCGTTCTCGAAACGCTTGTCCTGAGGCAATCCAAGAGAAACGGGATACGCATCGGCGATTTCCGTCACCCGATTCAACCCATCGTAGCGGAACTGGGTCTGCAATTGCCGGGGATCGGTGAGGCTGGTCAACC
>DAOLIU010000177.1:0-5111 GCA_035328385.1 Nitrospira sp.
CCCCGGCCTCAATTGGACCAAGCCAGAAGCCGGCAAGTACCGTCATCCTTTCCAGCACACCCCAGGCGGCCCCTATTGCCGCGACGGCTCCGATTCGAGCGGCTCAGCAGCCCGTGGCCGGAGCGCTTCCAGTCCAACCGATCGCGGCGAGCGGGTCCGGGCCGAGCAACGGGTACAGCGGCTCGCGCACCGCAATGAACTTATTCAACATCCGTGGCCTGCTAAATCTGATCCAGGCCCCGCTGCCTCCAGTGGTCACCCCGGCAAGCAATCCTCCGACGCCCCCCAAGCCGAAGCCCCAGACGCCGCCGAGCACGTCTTCCAATCCTCAACCGAGTTCTTCCTCCGGCGGCTCGACTCCAAACACCCAGGCCGGCAATCCCTCCTCCAACCAGTCCTCCAATGCACCGGCCCCTGTCCAGAAAACAGGAACTGCAGTCCTCTCTTGGAATCTTGGTACGGAGAATGACCTGGCAGGCTACAAGGTCTACATCGGCACCAGATCCGGAACCTACAGCTATCCAGGTTCGCCTTTCACGATCGGCCGGGTTACCACTTATAAGGTCGACAATCTGCCGATGGGACAGACCTACTACTTTGCCCTGTCCGCCTATGACAACGCGGGGAATACGAGCGCGCTGTCCGCCGAAGTTCACAAGAGCATCTACTGAACAAGACCCTTTCGCAGACGAACCCGTCCCCCGCGTCTGCGCGCGGTGTCTGTCCCCTTGAGAAAGTTCTTGAGAAATGGGGACAGGCGCCCATGAAGAAGGGCGCCAGTCCCCTTCTTGCATGATGCTCAAAATGGTCAGCCAGCGAGGCCGCAGAGAGCCTGGCGACCGAGGCGTACAGTTTTAGTACGTCGCAGGGAGACAGGCGACCGAGAACAAAGCTGGCTGCCATTTTCAGCATCATGCTACTTGGCGCAGCGGAAGCCGGTGTAGCTATTGCGCGTCTCAGGAGGGAGTTTGAACCGTCCGTACGTGAGAAGATACTTGGGGAGATCAGACCAGGAGCCGCCGCGCACCACCTTGAATTGGCCGTGGTCCGGACCCGTCGGATTCCGATCAGGCGACAATTCGTAGTAGTTCGCCCCGTACCAATCCTGCACCCATTCGTAGACATTGCCCGCCATCTGCAAGGCGCCGAACGGGCTCTTCCCGCGCTCGTACGAATGAACCGGCATGAGCACTTGGCTGTAACTGAATCGAGCCCCGAGAGCGAAATTGGCCAGGTCCGGCACAGGGGCCTGGTTGCCCCATGGATAAAGGCGGCCGTCCGTCCCTCGCGCGGCCTTTTCCCATTCCGCCTCGGTCGGCAGCCGTTTCCCCTTCCACCGGCAGTAGGCATCCGCGTCGGCCCAGTCCACCCCGATCACGGGGCGATCACCGTGACGGGAGAGCTCCACCGTTTCCCACTGCCAGGGGGCCGGACGTCCGGAGGTTTTCAGAAACTCGGCATATTGAACCGTCGTGACCTCATGCAAATCAATGGAGAAGGCCGCAAGCCAGGGCCGATGGGCCGGCCGCTCGTCTTCCAACGCCTGCGTGCCATCGAATCCCATGACGAAGTCCCCTTCCGACACCGCCACCATGGGAGTGTCGGGCACCGGCACAGCGACGATGTCTCTGGACTTTCGAAGCCGGTCAAGCTGGGCGGCGGCGTGCGGAACGACTGACAGAAAAACAAGGAAGAATAAACAGAAGCTCGAGACAGATCGGATTCTCACCCATCTCAATGGACGATGCCCCCGACCACCCAATGACGATCATCCACGACATCGATCAGCAGGCGGGTCAAGTTCATGCGCGCCAGCTGGGACGTGATCTCATCTTCGGTGAAGGCGGCGAGCAGCGAATTATAGAAGTCACGGCGCAAGATGTCCGGTTCGCCGGCCGCGTAACGATCGACGATCGCTTGTGCCTCTTCCGGTGAATCCGGCCTGAGGAGATCCATGACGAGCACGGGGGAGCCCGGCTTCACGAGTTGCCGCAGCTTGTTCCAGAATTGAAGCGGGTTGGGCAGATGATGCAGCAGGCTGTTGGAAACCGCCGCATCGACGACATTGGCCCCGGGCAGGCGTTCGAACCGTTCGCAGCGGAACGTGATCCGATCCTGCAGCCCCTCTGCTTGTACGGCGCGCTCCGCAAGCCGGATCATGGGGGCCGAGGCATCGATACCTGTGACACGGCACCCCGTAAAGGCTCTCGCCAGCCTGATCGGAATGTCACCGGGACCGCATCCGAGGTCGAGGATATGGCCTTCCGCGAAGTCGGGGAAATATTCCCGGAACCGATCCACGAACCCTTGATTCTCTTCGGCGAAATCCGCATTGGCGTAGGCGACGACTTGCTCGTCGTCGTCCATCAACTCCGGTTCCAGGATACGATCCATCATCCGAACTCCAAGAGCTTATGGCTGATAGCTGATAGCGAATAGCACGTGCACGAACAATGCAGTCCCAGGAGTCTCTTTCTGCTCTTGCCATACGCCATCGGCCATCAGCTCTTCACAATCTCTACGGCGTCGCCCGGCTTGACGACGCCGCCTTGGAGGACTCGGGCATAAAGGCGGCTCCATCCCGGGTTGCTGTTCTGGTGAATCCGGCTGATGTCCCGGTCACGGAACCACTGGGCGTTCAGTTCGCACGGGGCACAGTAGCTGGCGATTTCCAATTCCACCTCCGGCCCGATCCTCAACTTGGCTCCCGGCGTCAAGCCGGACCATTCAAGACCGGCCAACGTCAGATTTTCACCCGAGGACCCCGGATCGATGGGATGGCCTTCATCCTGCAGCCGTTCGATCAGATCGAGCGAATACAGACAGACGGCTCGCTCGGGTCCCCCGTGAAGCTTCCGATTGCGCTGCGCATCGCCCGCGAGGCCTTCCTTTCCCACGACCGCCTCGAACAGGGGATGTTTGGGAATCCCTCCGTCGGAGACGTTGATCTGATGCACGTGGGGGTAGGACGGTCTGTTCGATCCTGTCATGATTCCGGCCCGTCGCAGGCGTCAGCACGAAGGAATTCCATGGCCGTCCAACCGTCGAGCTCGCGAACCTCGCCCTGGTACAGCCCGGCGCACGCGAACGCCTCGGCGATCTCCCGGCGTTGATCGACCAGCACGCCCGAGACGAGCAGTCTCCGTCCGGTTGCCGCCGCCAATCCGTCCGACAGGCCCGTCAAGGTCGCGGCGTCCAGATTCGCAAGGACGAGATCGAACCGTTCTCCCGGCGCCAGGGTTCCGCAACTCAGCGTGAGCTCCTCGCCGAACCGGTTTTCACGCGCATAGTCCTGGGCGCATTCGACGGCGACCGGATCGTGATCGAGCCCAACCGCCCGGGTGGCGCCGAGCCGCAGCGCCACCATGGCCAGAATCCCGCTGCCGGTCCCGACGTCGAGCACGGTCGCTCCGTCCAGCACCAGCGTTTCGAGCCATTCCAGCAACATCCTGGTCGTCGCATGATGACCGGTGCCGAAGGCCTGCTTGGGATCGAGCACGATTTCGATGTGGTCGGCCTGTGCCTCCACCGCTTCCCAGCTCGGCCGGACGACGATGCGCCGTCCGATCCTCAACGGCTTGACGGATTCGGCCCATTGGCGGTTCCAGTCCTGATGGGGCAGCGAGTCGATCACAATCTCCGGCAGCGGTCGTCCTTCTCCGTGCAACCGCCGCAAGGCAAGCTGCACCCGATCCAAGCGTTCGGACGACCACTGAAGACTCGGCCAGTAGAGATGCAGCGCCTCGCCGTCTTCCCAGACGCCCCCGACGTCCGGATCGTCGAGCAGTCCCAAAAATTCGCCCGCGTCGGGACAGGAGAGGATCCGCACGTCGATCCAGTCGGGCGTTGACGGCATGTCGGGCTTCCAGTAAGGTCCCATCACCTATGGCAGCATTCTCGCGCGCGGCCCAACTGGAGCGGCTTCTCGGCTTAATCGAGCGCCTGACGGCACGCGGCACGAAAGCCAGTTCGGCGTATACGAAGTGGCGCTTGGCGATCTTCCTCACCGGCCTGATCTGCACGGTCGCGCTCTATAAGACCGAATGGTACCGGACCGGCAACTCGGCGTTGGGCGGGTTCGTCGCTCTCTTTGCGCTGATCGCGTCCTATCATAGCAGGCTTGAACAGCGGATTCACAGGCTGCGCCTGTGGCATGCGCTCAAGTCGGTACACCTGGCCCGGATCCGACTGGACTGGCCCGCCGTTCCATTGCCGCCGGGGACCCGTCCGGAATCCCACGCTTATGCCAACGATCTCGATCTGGTCGGTCCACGTTCGCTGCTGCATCTGATTGATACGACCGTCTCGGACCACGGACGCGATCGGCTGATCTCCTGGCTGTTGACGCAGCCGCCGTCGGATGCGCACTGGAAGGCTCGCCGGCGTCTGGTCCAAGAATTGACGCCCCGCTCGCTCTTTCGAGACCACCTCGTGCTCGCCTCGCGCCTCACCGGCGAACAGGAAATCAACGGCCGCCGCCTCGCCGCCGTGCTCGCGCATCCCGTCGGATTTCCCAGGCTCTCTTTGATCCTCGCGGTCCAGGGAGTTCTGGCGGCCTCGACCATGCTGCTGGGCCTGGGCGCGTTGCTGAATTGGCTGCCCGGCTATTGGATGTTCTCCTTTGGCACCTACGCGCTGATCTACTTCATGACCGACCAGGGGGAGGAACTGTTGGAACATGCGGTCGGCCTGCACGGCGAGATGGAGCGGCTGGGGGTCGTCTTGAGCTATCTGGAGCGCCGTGCCCGTAGCCGCCGCCGGTCGGCGCTGGCCGAAGCCTGCGCTCCGCTGCTGCATGACCGGCGCGGCCCTTCGGCATCGGTCAAACGCGCCGCCAGCGCACTCCACGGCATCAGCGTCAAGGCCCACCCCCTGATTCACCTGGCCGTCAATGCCCTCTGCCCGTGGGATCTGTGGTTTACCAAACGGCTGCGCGCAGTTCAGACTGACATCGCGCAGCAGCTCCCCGTCTGGCTGGATCGGCTGGCGGAAGTGGAAGCCGCGTCGGCTTTGGCCACCTTCGCCTTCCTGCACCCGACCTACGTCTGGCCGTCACAGGTACCCGAGACGGCCGTCCGCGCCGTCGCACTTGGCCATCCTCTCATCCCCGC
>DAOLIU010000178.1:0-5086 GCA_035328385.1 Nitrospira sp.
GGGTTGACCGAAGCATTCCGCAGCACCTACCTGCCGCCAGAAGAAGTCGATCGCCGACCCGACTCGATTGGTCGCGCCATCCCTGGCGCCCAGATCATCGTCCTGAACGAGGCCGGCGTGGAAGCCGGTCCGGGAGAGGAAGGAGAACTCGTGCACCGGGGCTCCACAGTCGCTTTGGGATACTGGAACGATCCGGAAGCGACGGCCAAAGTTTATCGCCCGAACCCGCTCAGGCCGCCAGGCACCCCGGACGTAGAGCGGGTGGTCTATTCAGGCGACCTGGTGCGGCGCGATGCAGATGGCTTTCTCTATTACGTCGGTCGACGCGACCGCATCATCAAGACCATGGGCTATCGCGTGAGCCCCGATGAAGTGGCCAGCGTGCTGTACGCCTCTAAGCAGGTCGTGGAGGCCGTGATAACCACGGAACCAGATGACACCCGTGGCAATCGGATCATCGCCCATGTCGTCCTTTCTGAGGGGGGCACGTTGGACGCGCTCAAGCGTTTTGTTGGCACAGAGTTGCCACGGTACATGCAACCCACGCGGATCGAAACACATGCACTCCTGCCCCGCACCTCCAGCGGGAAGCACGACACGCGGGCCCTGAGCACCGGGCACGTCCCATGAACGCCTCGCCGAACGACCTCCTGCGGATTGACCCGGAGGCTACCGCAACTCGCATCGCCGAGACCATGCGGCAGCAGCTCGGCGCCGTGCTTCGACGCCGCGGCTTTGTTGTTGCCATCAGCGGTGGGGTCGACAGCTCAGTATGCGCCGGGCTCGCGGCCCACGCGGTGGGCCAGCAGCATGTCTTCGGGATCTTCCTCCCGGAACGAGACTCCGACGCCGAGAGCCTGGCCCTCTTCCAGGAGACGGTGGAGCGTCTGGGCATCCCTCACACCATCGAGGACATTTCACCGATCCTTGAGGCCGCTGGCTGCTACCGTCGACGAGACGACGCGATCCGCCAAGTGGTCCCAGACTTCGGCGAAGGCTGGCGATGCAAGCTCGTCATGTCAGGCAACCCGCTTGAGTCGGAACGCTTGCAGGTTACGCAGCTGGCCGTGCTGCCGCCTGGCGGATCGTTGCAGTTCGTCCGCCTCCCGGGGGCCGTGTATCGCGAGATTGTGGCGGCATCGAACTTCAAGCAACGCGTTCGCACCATGCTGACCTACTATCATGCCGATCGCCTCCACTACGCCGTACTCGGGACACCGAACCGGCTGGAATACGACCAGGGGTTCTTCGTCAAGGGAGGGGACGGTCTCGCCGACCTGAAGCCGATCGCTCACCTCTACAAGACACAGGTCTACCAGTTGGCTGAGTACCTCGGCGTTTCCCCACGCGTAATCGCGCGGGCACCTACCACGGACACCTATTCCCTGCCACAGAGCCAGGAGGAGTTCTACTTCGCGCTGCCTGTCCGCCAAATGGACCTGGTGCTGTATGCGGCCAATGAAGGCTGGCCAGCCGAGCAAGCTGCCTCCGCGTTTGGATTGACCCCGGAGCAGGTCGCCCGCGCCTACCGCGACATTGAGCAGAAGCGCTCGACCACACTATACCTGCACCGCGCCCCCTTGCTGATAGAACGTGTGCCACAGGTGGACACCTCGGTCCAGGAAGCCTGATGTGCGGCATTGCGGGACTCATGCGGCGGGAACCGCGCGGAGTCGACGTGGACATCCTGCTCCGTATGATCGCAGTGTTGCGCCACCGGGGGCCCGACGGCTATGGGGTCTTTACCGGCTCGCAGGTGGGGCTGGCGCATGCCCGCCTCAGCATCATTGACGTGACCGGTGGAGCCCAGCCGCTTACGAACGAAGACGGCCGCATCGCGGTGACTTTCAATGGTGAAATCTTCAACTACGTTGAGCTCCGTGAGGAACTGGCAGCAGCCGGTCACACATTTCGAACCCGAAGCGATACCGAGGTCCTCGTACACGGCTACGAGCAATGGGGGCATTCCCTGGTCGAGCGCCTCAACGGCCAATTTGCCTTCGCCATCTACGATGGACGAGACCGGAGCCTGTTTCTCGCGCGAGACCGGTTCGGGATTCGACCGCTCTTCTACTGCCTGATGGACGGAAACCTCTGGTTCGCATCAGAGGCTAAGGCGCTTTTTGCGACTGGCGCGATCGAGGCAAGCCCGGATCTCGCCGGCCTTGACGAAGTCTTCACCTTTTGGGCCGCTCGCGCTCCTCGGACCGTCTTTGAAGGGGTCAGCCAGCTTGAACCGGGGTCGTTCGGCGTGTGGCGGGAAGGCTCGCTGAGACTCTCGAGATACTACAGCCTTGATTATCCGGAAGCCAGGGAAGAAGTGCCCGGCGCGATCGATCAGCTGGATTCGCTCATGCGGGGAGGCGTACAGCTTCAGATGCGGTCGGACGTCGCGGTGGGTGGCTATTTGAGCGGGGGGCTGGATTCGAGCATCACTTGCGCTCTGGCGGCCGGCATGTCGCCTTTTTCACTGCGCACCTTTTCCGTGTCCTTTGAGGATCCCCGCTTCGATGAGAGCGCGTTTCAGCGCCTCGTCGCGGCAGAGATCGCCAGCACGCACGCTGTCCAGATGATCTCGCGCACCGAGATCGGGGACGTTTTCCCGGACGTCATCTGGCACACCGAAACGCCGGTCGTGCGCACCGCGCCCGCCCCGATGTTCCTGCTGTCGCGGTTGACGGCGGAGAATGGCGTGAAGGTCGTCCTGACCGGGGAGGGTGCCGATGAACTGTTTCTCGGGTACGATCTCTTCAAGGAGACGGCGGTCCGAACGTTTTGCCTGCGCCAACCACACTCAGCCCGCCGCCCTCGACTCTTTGACCGGCTCTATCCCTATCTCTTGGGACCGGGAACAGGCGGTGGCGAGATGTGGCGGAGGTTCTTCCTGGAGGCCGGGCCGCTGGACGACCCGCTCTTCTCCCACCTCCCGCGGTTCGGCCTGACTAGCAGGATCAAGGACGCATACAGCGAGGCCACCCGAGCTGCCTTGTCCGGGCACGACAGCATGGAGGAACTCCGCGAGGCGCTTCCACCTGCGTTCTACACTTGGTCTGAGCTCAATCGGGCAGCCTACCTTGAGATGACCACCTTGCTGCCTGGATATCTCCTGAGTTCACAAGGGGAGCGCATGGGAATGGCCCATTCGGTGGAAGGGCGGTATCCGTTTCTTGACCACCGGCTCTTCGAGTTCTCGGCTGGGCTGCCGACGAGGAGCAAGTTGCGAGGACTCCGAGAAAAGGACATCCTGCGTCGGTGGGCGGCACCAATCTTGCTACAGAGCGTCGGAGGCCGTGGGAAACAACCCTATAGGGCACCAGACGTGCCCGCGTTTTTCCATGCCAACCAGCCAGGGTACGTCGAGGAGGTGCTTGGTGAGGCGTCAATCGCTCGGGTAGGGCTATTTGACGGCCGGGCAGTTGCCGGGCTCGTGCGGCGATGCCGCGCCGGGCAGGCGACGGGATTCAGGGAAAATCAGGCGTTCGTGGCAATCCTCTCAACCCAACTGTGGCACCAAGAGTTCATCGACGGGAGCCGGACCGTGATCCCGCAGCCGATCGAAGGCGCGGATGTCGTCCTGCACGAAATGCAGTCCCGTGAATTCCAGACGGACCGATGAGGAGCAGACCATGACAGAAGAAGCCGTCAGAGAAAAAGTCTGGGCCTTTCTGGCCGAGAGCTTTCTCTACATGCGCCCTGACTTTCGAGTCGACCCGGATGAGTCCTTGCTTCGCGCGGGCGTCATTGACTCGCTCGGAGTCATGGAGGTCATCGCCTTCGTGGAACAACTCGCCGACATCCAGGTGGCGGACGATGAGATCACCGAGAATAACTTTGGGACACTCAACGCCATCGCGCGGTACATCCTGGCCAAGATGAACGCAGCCGCAATCTAGGCCTCCCCCGCCAGATCTGGAGGGAGGCCGAGTGAGCCTACCTCCGGCCAAACCTTCACCGTCCTGACCTCCGGTCGACTGCGCGGCGTCGCATCTGCCCCGCGACGGCGTAGGCGCGTGCCATTTCCTCGACACTCTGACTCGCCAGGATTCCTCGGATGACTGCCACGCCGGTCCCGCCGGCTTCCCGGATGGACGCAACGTCTTGCGGCAGGACGCCTCCAATCGCGATGCAAGGAAGATCCGAAGGAGCGAGGCGTGCTAGCCTTGCGAAGCCGTTGACGTCCAGTGGGACCCCGGCGTCAGACTTTGACGCGGTAGCATGCAGTGGGCCGATTCCCCAGTAGTCGGCGGACTGTGCCTCCACCGCATCGCCGCTCGACCCGACTGAGGCACCGATCAGAAACCCTGGCGGGGCGGCACGGCGCGCCAAGAGGAGGGGGAGATCATCTGGACCCAGGTGAGCCCCGGCGGCACCCGCCGCAACGGCCACGTCGAGTCGGTCATTGATGAACAGCGGCACCGTGAGAACGGACTTCAGGGCACGTGCCGCGGCCGCAAGGTCCCGCGCAGTAGCTTCCTTGAGGCGCAGCTGGACTGCCGTCACGCCACCCCGCTCCGCGGCGCAGCAGAGCGCCACCAAGTCACGGCCACGGACCAGCACATCGTCGGTGACGAGCACCAGCCTCAGAATGTCCGTTAGATTGTGAGTCATGACCTACCGAACTTACCGGCCCAAGAGCCGCTGGTGAAGCCCGTCCGGGTGAGCGACCGGGGGGCGGCCCGCTGGACCCGCGGCCACCCCTGGATCTTCCGCAGCGACCTGATGGACGATGTGGAGGCGGCCGGCGTCGTGGCCGTCACCGATCCGCGCGGCCGTTTCCTGGGCAAGGCCCTGGCATCGCCCCAGTCCGAAATCCGGCTTCGCCTCCTCGACCGGACCGAAACGCCGATCGACCGCGCCTGGTGGCGGACCCACATCAGCGCGGCGCTCGCGCGGCGGGAAGGCATCGACGCCAACGCGTTCCGCGTGGTGCATGGCGAGGGAGATGGTCTGCCTTCGCTGGTGGTGGACAAGTACGACCGGTGGATCGTGGCACAGTTGATCTCCGCCGGCCTCGAGACGATGCGGGACGATATCACCGCCGCGCTGGTCGAGCTCCTCGAGCCGGAGGGGATCCTCCTCCGCAACG
>DAOLIU010000179.1:0-4983 GCA_035328385.1 Nitrospira sp.
TCGATCAGCGTGCCGTCCAGATCGAATATCAGCAAGTCGACCGGCGTCTTTCCCATCACTTCACCTTCCGCAGTTCATCTTCCAGCCCGGCGAGCCGATCCCGCTTGTCCGGCTCGCCTTCCTTCACCCACGCCTCGCGCACGAAATTGAGCATCCGCTTCTGCCCGACGTGCGGAGGCAGCACCGGCTCGATGATCCTCCAGCGATTCTTGACCGATTTGACCCGGACGCGGATTTCCTCCGTGCCCGCCTCGGGAACGAATCCCGCGGTTTCCAGATAGACGGATCCGATGATTTGAAACGCCACCGGCACCACCACTTCCAGGCGATCGACGATGTCCCACTGGGTATAGTGCTCCGCGACGGTGAAGCCGCGGATCACCACGATGCGCCCCCAGGTCGGCTCGTCCCGCCAATCGATATACGGAGCGACCGCTTCGAACGACAAGGAGTCCAGGCGCGCGCCCTTTTGATCGAGCTGAAAATATTTTTTGACGATCTCGGCGGGCGAATGTTCCAGACCGCCGGTCTGTCCGGCCGCCGCGCCGTGAAACACCATCAGCCCCAGCAGGCTCAGAAGGGCCAGCACCGGCCGACCAGGCCCTCGTCTCATGGAACCTCGTGCAGCTTCATGAGATTCGTGCCTCCCGGCTGCCCGATCCGCGTTCCCGACAAGATGACGATCCGTTCGCCCGGTTTCACGATCCCCTCCGCCTTCAAGCGTCGTTCCGCTTCGCGGACCCGTTCGTCCGTTTGCGCGATCTGGTGCATGCAATGCGGAGACACGCCCCAATAGAGCGCCATCCGCTGACGAATGGATTCGAACGGCGTAAACGCGATGATCGGGGCGACGGGCCGCTGCTTGGAGATCAACCGCGCCGTCGAGCCCAACTCGCTGAACGCCACGATCGCGCTGGCCGTGATGGCCGACGCCGCCGTCGACGCGGCCGTACAGATCGCCTCCGAACAGGATCGCGCATCGCCGTCCGCGTCACGCCTGCGCGCGGCCGAAGGCTCGATCCCTTCCTCGGCGGCCCGGACGATCCGGTCCATGACCCGAACCGTTTCCACCGGATAGCGTCCGATCGCCGTTTCCGCCGACAGCATGACGGCGTCGGTGCCGTCGAACACCGCATTGGCGACATCGGACGCTTCCGCTCGGGTCGGACTGGCGCGCTGGGTCATGGATTCCAACATTTGCGTCGCCGTGATGACCAGCCGGCGGCGGCGGTTCGCTTCCGCAATAATACGCTTCTGCAGGACGGGCACGGCTTCCGCCCCCATTTCGACGCCCAGGTCGCCGCGCGCGATCATGACGCCGTCCGCGGCGTCCAAAATGGCGGGCAACGCGTTCACGGCCTCGACGCGTTCGATCTTGGCGATGATCGGCACGTCCCGCCCGCAAGCGACCATCAATTGCTTCGCGGCCGCTATGTCCTCCGGTCCGCGGACGAACGACAGCGCCACGTAATCCACGCCCGCCGTCACTCCGAACCGGATGTCCTCACGGTCCTTCTCCGTCAGCGTGGGCGCGCTGACGTTCGTCCCGGGCAGATTGATGCCCTTGTGCGAGGTGATGCGCCCGCCCGTGACGACCAGACACTCGACCACGCCGCCGGCAATTCGCGCAACCGTCAACTCGATCAGGCCGTCGTCGATGAGAATGCGCCCCCCCGGCCTGACGTCGCGAGCCAAATGTTGATAGGTCACCGGAATGTCGACCTGGCCGTCGGTCGTCGTTCCGGACGCGGCAGCCATCTGGCCGCCGGACCGGGCCAGCGCCGTCTGCAGTCTGACCGATTGGCCGGGTACCACCTCCAGACCGTTCTCGCTCACGTCGTCCACCCTGATGCGGGGCCCTTGAACGTCTTGAATGATGGCGACCGCGACCTGGCGGCCGGCGGCGGCTTCGCGAATGGCCCGAATGGCGCGGCCGTGCGAGGCATGCGTGCCGTGGGAGAAATTCAGCCGCGCAGCGTCCATGCCGTGCTCGATGAGGCGATTCAGCGTCTCCAACGACTCACTGGCCGGACCGATCGTGCAGACGATCTTCGCTTTTCTCATGCAATGCTCTTCGTGCTTGACAAGAGAGGAACCGTCACCCAATCATTGCAGGCCAGCGTCATTGCCGGCCAGCGCCGGCAGGCACCCGGAAGGCAGCAGAACGGAGCGGACCGTTCCTCGCGTAATGACGGGTCATTCTAACAAACGAGAATTCCAGCCGCAAAGATTCTTCCATCCCGACGCGGAAGCCGGGAGGCCGCATGGAACATCCATCACGACGACTTGATTTCGTGACCATCGACGGGCTGTTGGCGTACGGCGAACTCCTTACGCGACGACCACCGACTGACGATCTGCTTCTTCCCGCCCCGCCGCCCCCGACGGCCGACCGCCGTCGAGCGGCCGAGGCCGCCGTCGAAGCCGTCCGGACGTTCGTCCAACGCGCCAAGACGGGATTCGAAGACGCCGCCGCCTACCGGGCGGCACGCCATACGCTTCTCGCAGACCACTGCGCGGGCGATCCGCTGGTGTTCTTCGCCGCCTGGAACAGATGCCTGGCGTCGGGAGAGCTTCAACCGCTGTTGCACGCGCCGATCAAGACGGTGTCGAAACCCACGCACCGCCGGCCCGTGGCCATCGTGCCCCGGGCCGATCTCACGCCCCAGCTGGCCGAGGGCCGGATCGTACTGGACCTGGGCGATGATCGATTCTGGCTGTTGCCCCGCAATCTCACAGGCCGGACCCTCCTGTTCACGATGCGGCACGGCGTCTCCCGCGTCGAGAGTAAGACCCACAGGGTCGGATGCCGCCTGATGAACCGGCTCGATCCTGAACGGGGGTTTTCCCGCGCCGATTCGGTCGGGGCCGCGTTGGCCCGCATGGTCGGCGTGGTGGCCCAGCAGCTCGATTTTCTCCACCTGTCCAATTACCTCAACCCGCGCGCCTTCCTGCACTTCATCAGCCGCAGTCCCAACACCGAACAACTCTTTCACCGCGTGGTCGCGGCCCTCGTGCCCGACACCGAAGCGAGACCGAAGCCGGCGCTCGAGCCGGCGCTGGAGTCATCGGATTTCGGATGGGTCACCGGGATGGAGAAAACGGCGGAGGCCGAGGAAGCGGCCAAGGCGTTCGGCGTCGACGCGAAGGCTCTGCTCAAGGATCCCCTCTATTGCTATCCGGGCGGCAACTCGTTCTTCGACCTGTACGTGGACGTGATCGACGGTCTCCACGGCGTCGGACGCGCGCACCCGGGCAAGGTCGCCTGTTTGTACACGCACAGCTCGACGCTCCGCGCGCTGATGATCTACTTGGACGCCCGGCCGTTCCACGAGGCCTTTACGGAGTTCAGCGATTATAAGGAGAGCCAGGACAACGTCGTGCTCCTGACCTTCGAACAGGGACGGTTGTCGGGCTATTCCACGGCGGTGGGCCTCTCCGAACGGGAACGGATCGCGCGGGAGGCGTGGCAGACGGTGGAGCGGGAACGCCGGGATCGCGTCACCCTCAAGCCGCGGCAGGTCAAGCGGCTCGTGGCCCTTGTTTCCGGAGGAGACTTCGCGGGGGCCGGGGCCGCGTTGAAGGAATTGCGCGTCACCGGCAACCGGTTCGGCCTGGACGTGCGCTTCGTCCGCCACGGCTTTCTGGGTCTCGCGAACAACTGGATCGAAGCGGTCACCGAACACGACACGCGGGGGATGAGCAGCCTGCCCAGCAGTCCCATCGGCAGCAGCCGGTTCGAGGATTTCAAGGACGAGCGGGTCCAGCAGGCCGCGATGAAACATCTCGCCCCGTACCTCAACGACAGCGTCGTCGTCGTCCTGGGAGGAGACGGCAGCCTGCGCGGCGCGCGGGCCATCTACGAAAACTTCGGCGTGCAGGTTATCGGACTCCCGGGCACCATCGACAACAACGTCGACGGCACCACCTCGCTCGGCTTTCATTCGGCCGTGGCGCTGGCCAACCAATCGATCGAGTCCCTCAAGGCCACGAGTTCGGCCATGGGCAGTATTTTCTTCGTCGAAGTGATGGGCGCCGGCTCGGGACACTTGGCCCTGGCGTGCGCGTATCAGGCACGGGCGGAGGGCCTGTTGGTCAACGAGCATCCGGATCCTGACGCCTATATCGATGAGATCATCCTCGGGACGCTGAAACGCACGTTGGGCGTTCCCAACAAGAGCCACTTGTTCGTGGTAGCGGAGCGCACTCCACACCGCCATCATCGGGAAGGAGGCGTGCACGGCCTGGTCGACCACGTCGCCGAAACGATCGCGCGGTGGCCGCAGCGTCAGATGAAAACAGACCAGTACCTGCTGACGCTGGCCACCAAGGCCACCATTCTCGGACATACCCTGAGAGGCGCGCCGCCCACGCCGGAGGACAAGACCATCGCCCAGCACCTGGCCTATGAAACGGTCCGACGGGTGGTGGAAGCACCCGAAACGATCGTGGGCTGCATGGTCGCCTATCGCGATCAGGCGACCATGGAGACCATTCCGCTCCATGCCGTATCGGCCAAACCCTTCAATTGGGCGCTCTTCGCCCGGATGCACGGAAGCGAAGCGGCGGACTGACCGGCCCGCTCCTCGATGGCCGCCCAGACGCACTGAAGGGTGTCATTCCCGTTGAAACGGGAATCCAGTCAAGGCCTGCTCCTCAGCATGTCGCCTTGATCAAGGCGTGGATGCCCGCTCTTCCGCTTCGTTGACCTCGATTCGGAGCGCGTGATAGCGTCTGCCCTCTCGCGAGGCATCCGGCGATGATGCGTCCACTCACACGAGGCATCTGGTCTGGAGCGGTCGGACTCGCGCTGCTGTTCAGCGCGACGATCGGGTCGAGCGGGCCGGTCGATCCGCAGGCCGAGCCCCCGAGGTTTGCTTCTTCCGAGCTTCAGGAGCTCCCGGGCAACGGTCCGCCGCCGGAAGCGGTGGAAGCGACCTCCGCGCTCCGCCAGACGACCGAGATTCCTCAAAAGGCGAAAGA
>DAOLIU010000180.1:0-4902 GCA_035328385.1 Nitrospira sp.
CCAGGCGGGTCCATACGGCGTCGTCGCGGCGGCCGCCCTGCCGGGGGCCAAGCTGTTTCACGAGGGGCAGTTCGAAGGCCGTCGCGTGAAGCTGCCGGTGTTTCTCCGCCGCCGGCAGGACGAACCGCCCGACGAGGGGCTGCGGAGCTTTTATCGGACGCTCTTGAGATTCCTGCGCGCCGACGATCTGAGGAGCGGGGAGTGGTCGTTGTGCGAGCGCCGGGGATGGCCGGACAACCAGACGTTCATGAATCTCCTGGCCTGGTGCTGGCGCAAAGACGACAAGCGGCACCTGATCGTCGCGAATCTTTCACCGGCCGATGCCCAGGGGGAAGTGATGCTGCCGTGGAACGATCTCACCGGACGCTCCTGGCGGCTGGCGGACGTCATCAGCGGAGAGGTGTTCGACCGCCACGGCGACGAGCTGAGCAAGCGCGGGCTCTACGTCGATCTGGATGCGTGGAAATTCCATGTGCTGAAGTTCTGAGGAACTTGCCGTCCGATGCCGCAAGCTCATCCCGCCACGTCTGATTCCTGCGCCCCGTACACGTTGTTCGACGACGGGCCTGCCTATCGCGTGGAGGCGAAGCTCGGTCTGCTTCAGGGTGGCCGCCGGCGAGCGGGCCGTCGTGTGCTCTTCGCCCTGCTCGTGGCCTGGCTGCCGATGGTGTTGTTGGCGGCGGCGCAGGGCCTGGCGATAGGGCCGACGCGCCTGGAATCGTTTTTAATGGATTTCATCATCAACGTGCGGTTTCTGATCACCGTGCCGGTCCTGCTCGTCGGAGAGTCGATGTGCGAGGAGCAGCTCCGGACCGTGGTCCGGCAGTTTCTCGACGCATGCCTCGTGAAGGAAGGGGTGCGGACGCAGTTTGACGCAATCGTGCGCAAGACGGTCGGCGTGAGCCGTTCGGGCCGCACGGACGGCCTGCTGGTCGGGTTGGCCTACCTGCACAGTTTCATCGCCGTCACGGTGCACCTCTACGGCCTCCATTATCCGACGTGGCGCGCCCCCAGTGTCGGCGGGCATGTCACCCTGTCGCTGGCGGGATACTGGTACATTCTGGTGGCCTTCCCCCTGTATGCGTTTCTCCTGTGGCGATGGCTGTTCCGGATCGGCTTGTGGTGGTGGTTTCTTCGGCAGGTGTCGAAGCTCGATCTGCAGATTACGCCGTCCCATCGCGATGGGACGGGCGGGTTGGGATTCTTGAGCGATTCCGTGCAGGCGTTCGTGCCCTTCGCCTTCGCCGAGGGAGCCATCGTCGCCGGGACGATGGCGGATTTCGTCATGTACGAAGGGGATTCGCCCCTTCAGTATCAATGGCACGTGGTGGGATTCGTTGTCGTCATTCTCATCTTGATCGTGGGGCCATTGTGGGTGTTCATGCGCCCCTTGTATAAGGCGAAGGAGGAAGCGGCCCTGCAGTACGGGGCGCTGGCGTCGCGGCAGATACAGATCGTCGAAGAAAGATGGGTTCGCGCGGCTCCGAAGCGGGAGGATCTCGAAGCGAGCATGCCGGACTTCCGTTCCATCACCCACTTGGGCCAGTCGGTCGCCGCGGTCCGGAACATGTCGATCTTTCCGCTGCAGAAGGACGACGTGCTCAAGCTTGTCATCATGGCGCTGCTGCCTCTTCTGCCCGTGGCCGTGACCCAGATTCCGATGGGAGAAGTGTTTTCCTTGCTGCTGAAGGTGGTGCTCTGATGCATCGTAGCGGTCCGATACGATGAAACATCCTGCATGGCGCGCGGGTCTGATCGTCCTTCTGCTCTGTCTTGCCGGTTGTCCCGGCTCGGTCTATCTGTGGGAGGTCCGGACCGAATCGACGAGGAAGCCTCCTGAGTTCAGCGTGGCGGTGTTGAAGCACGAACCGGTCGGCATATTCGAGGCGCTTACGTCTCCGGGATTGCACGGGAACGAGGTCGGCCTTGCTCTTTCGCTCAAGCGGGTGGTCGAACGGGTATCCCCTACGATGGTCTTGGTTTCTCCCCTCGAGGCGGCCTCCCGGATCAATCGGCAAGGATTGACGCCGGAATACACCCGCATGAGGATGGATTACGAGCAGAGCAACATTCTCGAGCGCGATACGCTCAAGAAGGTCGGACAGGCATTGGGCGTGCGGTACGTCATGCAACCTCGCCTGGCCGCTTTCTCGCAAACCCTGTACGATCGGTGGAAGGTGCCCGCCTTGGAGATCAATGTGATCCGGATCCGATCCAGCATCATCAGACTCAGTTTACAAATCTGGGACTCCGAAACGGGCGATTTGGTCTGGGCCTCGACCGCCGAAGGGTCGTTTCAGGAAGAAGCATTGACGGAGGATCCGGTCTACTTGCGGGAAGCCGGACGGATCACCTGGGGCAGCATCGTGTCTGATTTCGCGCGCGATCGAACGGCCTCCCGCTATTCTCCGACGAACAATCTCTTGGATTCGTTGGTCGGGCCGGATATCGATGAGGATTCGGTGGACGACCACACCGGGGCTTCCGCGTCGCCGGTGAAAAACTAGGCTGTCCTCGCAGCGATGGCTTCGGCGGGCCCGGCTCATATCCGCTTTACTTTTGTGAGTTGTTCCATTAGGGTCTTGCGCGCTTCGGAAAAGGACGGGCAAGAAGGCAATGCGATTTACTAACAGGAGGTGCTCATCATGATCACAGATTTACGGCGGGTCGGCGTGGGGCTCAGAGCAGCGGCGGTCGGGATCGCCGTCTGCGGCTTGCTGGGTGGATTCGGCGTGTCTCCGGCCTTCTCGTCGGACGCGCCGGAGCAACAGCAAGTGGTGGACAAAGCCCAAATGACGTTGGACTCGTTCGGAGCCGACGAAGGGATGAAGGCCGCCCTCAAAGAACTGGGGAAGGAGTCCAAGGGGCTGTTCATCATTCCGCAATTCATGCGGGGGGCGTTCATTTTCGGCGGCGCCGGCGGCAGCGGCGTGCTGATCGTCCGCGACGAAAAGTCCGGTAAGTGGAGCGATCCCGTGTTCTACAACATCGGATCGGCCAGTTTCGGCCTGCAGATCGGCGCCGACGTGTCGGAGATGGTGTTGGTCATCAGAACGCAAAAGGGCCTGGAAGAGTTTTATTCGAACGACTTCAAGCTCGGAGCCAACGCCGGCATGGCCGTCGGACCGGTCGGCGCGGGGGTCGCCGCCAAGGGGATCAGCGCGGACATCGTGTCCTATGCCAAGAAGAAGGGGGCATTTGCGGGTATCGCGTTGGATGGTTCGGGTGTCACCGTCTCCAATGATTCCAACAAGGCGTACTATGGACGAGAGGTGCGGCCGACGGATGTGATCGTGAAAAAAGAAGTCGGCAATCCGAAGTCGCTCAAACTTCGTGAGAGCGCAGAGAAGCTGATGCAATAGGGTGGTGTGCCTCGGCTCGCTGGCTGGGATGGAGTCGGATACGGCCGATTCGATCCTCGTGCGCCCGGTGAACGAGCGGCCGTCCGAAGGTGCGCATTCGATCGCATAGACGCCAGAAAAGCCACGGATCGTGGACCCGGGCGGCCGCAGTCGTCATGGCGATGCTGCTCGGGTGCCATCCGTCGATCGCCGAAACCGGGATCTCCGATCCCGTATCGGAAACGGAGCCGGTTGAGGAACAGTCGATAGAGAGTGGAGATGAGCCGGACGCCGAAGGGGCGCCGGTCGATCCCAATTCACCTGCCGGTACGAACCGCAGGACACGCCTGTTCAAGCGGATCGCCCCGAAGAATCTGACGCCTGAGCAGGAAGAGGAGGCGGAACGGCTGAGAAAACTGGCCGCCAAGTACGGAACCGATCCCACCGCCATCGTCGGCAGGCTCCAATTATCAAGCCAATACCTGGATCTTCCCCAGAGCACGCGGGCGACCGCAACGGTGGCGCGCGTCGATCTTCCGTTTCGGGGCAACTACCTGCTCCGTTTCGACATGCCCTTTCTCAAGACGGTCGATCCGAATAGGCCCGGAGCGACCAGCCTGCAAGGCATGAGCGATCTGGCCATCACGGCAGGTTGGCGCGCATACAATACACCGGAATATGCCGTGCTCATCGGCGCGGTGACGACCATGCCGACGGCAGCCGAGCCGGGATTGGGGTTTGGCAAGTATACGGTCGGTCCGGCGCTTGCCACCGCCCGGTTTATTCCCCAGTGGGATTCGTTTCTCATCGGCCTGGTGCAATATCAGGCTGCGGTGGGCGGAGACCCGTCCCGACAGGACGTGTCGTTCCTGTCCACCACCGCTCAATTGAACTCATTCTGGGGCAGAAAGTGGTGGACCGTGCTCAATGCCGTGCTGCAAGTCAATTTCGTGCAGAACGCAAAGAGCAGTATGACGATGGAATTCGAAGGCGGTCGAAACCTGGTCGGTACGCTGGGGGCCTACGTACGTCCGGGGGTGGGCATTTGGGGCCGGGACCTTCCCGGAGCCTACGTCTGGAATATCGAGGTGGGAGTCCGATACATGTTCAAGACGTTCTAGCAGGATGTTGAAAAAGTCCTCGTTTTCACCCGCCCAGCCCCGGCGCCCAAGAGTCGCCTTTCACCAGGCGGCGTTCTCGCGTCGCTCAGAAAATAGGGATGGGCGGCCCGATAGTCTCTTGTGCTCGCGGAACGCGCGCCCTCAGAAGGACCTCGTTCGACGCGCGCACGTTTGAGACCAGTCGTGCCGCCCGTTATGAAGAAAAGACAAGCTTGAGTGATTCACTTTAGCTGCGGCCTTGCCCGCGGAGCGGCGCGTCTTGGCGCGCCGGGGCTGGGTGGGTGAGAATAGAGGCCTGTTTGAACATCCTGTGGGCTCTTCTGATTCGATCATCGATCATGCCCGACTCTGTGTTTTCCGGGGCGCAAAATAGTTTTTCAACAGCCAGTTAGCTCCCATGTCGATTTCACGGTCTCTCGTTCGACAAGGAGAGAGCCCCG
>DAOLIU010000181.1:0-4881 GCA_035328385.1 Nitrospira sp.
GTGCGGTCTGGATATTGCTCGCCGGACTTGGGGCGGTGGCTTTTGGTTTCGTCGGCGGTCTTATCAATCCAAACGAAAAAGTGAACGGGCTCTGGCTCGTCGTGGCGGCGGCCTGCTTGTACGTGCTGGCCTACCGGTTTTACGGACGCTGGCTCGCCCGCACGGTCACCGAGTTGAACGACCGGCGGGTCACTCCCGCCGTCCGTCTGAATGACGGCGTGAATTTTCACCCGACCAACAAGTTCGTCTTGTTCGGTCATCATTTTGCGGCCATCGCAGGAGCCGGCCCGCTCTTGGGGCCGGTACTCGCGGCGCAGTTCGGATTCCTTCCCGGGTTTCTCTGGCTCGTCGTCGGGGCGGTGCTTGCAGGCGCCGTGCAAGACTTCATCGTGCTCGTTGCGTCGATGCGACGAAACGGCCGGTCTTTGCCGCAGATCGCGTACGACGAATTGGGGACGATTACGGGTACGGCCACGGCGGTGGCGGTGCTGTTCATCGTGGTGGTCGCCCTGGCGGGACTCGGGTTTGCCGTCGTGAATGCCCTGTATCACAACGCATGGGGGACTTTTACGATTGCCATGACGATTCCCATCGGATTCATGATGGGATTTTATCTCCATAGGCTTCGCCCCGGGGCCGTTGCCGAGGTGACAATACTGGGAGTAGTGCTGCTGATTTTGGCGGTGGTGGGTGGACGCATGGTTGCCCAGTCGACCTATGCCTGGATGTTTGAACTCGACAAAATTACGCTCGTATGGACGCTTGCCGGGTACGGGCTGTTGGCTTCGGTGTTGCCGGGCTGGATGCTGCTGGTACCGCGAGGGTATCTTTCCACGTTCATGAAGCTTGGAGTCGTGTTCCTTTTGGGATTGGGCGTCATCCTCATGGCACCCACCATCGAAATGCCGCGGGTAACGAAATTTGCCTTTGGCGGGGGGCCGATCATTCCCGGCTCATTGTTTCCGTTCTTGTTCATCACGATCGCATGCGGAGCGGTCTCGGGCTTCCATTCCCTGGTGTCGTCCGGAACGACTCCGAAGATGATCGAGCAGGAGTCGCATGCCAGGGTGGGGTATGGGGCCATGCTGCTGGAGAGTTTTGTCGGCGTGATGGCGCTCATTGCGGCGTCGGTCCTGATTCCAGGAGATTATCTGGCGATCAACACGACGCTTTCGGCCGACGCGCTGGCGGCGCTGGGGTTTGCGCCCGTACACATTGCTGAACTCGCACACTTGGTGGGAACGGACATCGAAGGACGTCCGGGTGGCGCAGTGTCGTTGGCCGTCGGTATGGCCTCGATCTTCTCCGCCCTGCCCGGCATGGGCGGCCTGATGGCCTATTGGTATCAGTTCGCCTTGGTCTTCGAGGCGCTGTTCATCCTGACGACCATCGATACGGGGACGCGGGTTGCCCGCTATCTGGTGCAGGAAATGATGGGGCGGGTCTATGCCCCTTTCCGACGAATGAACTGGTGGCCCGGGGCTTTGGCGACGAGTGTCTTCGTCGTGGGTGCTTGGGCCTATCTGATTGGGACCGGCAATATTTCGACGATTTGGCCGATGTTCGGCGCGGCCAATCAGCTCTTGGGCACGTTGGCCCTCTGCATCGGTACGACGGTTCTCATCAAGATGTGGAAATCGACGTATCTGTGGGTGACCGCCATGCCGATGTGCTTTGTCGGGGTCGTCACGTTGACGGGCTCTTACGAACTCCTGGAAATGTTTTTGAGCAAAGCGGCAAAGGTCGCAGGCGGTGAAGCGTTCTCCCTGTATGTGGACGCGGTGCTTGTCGTGGCAGTGGCAATGTTGGGCGTCATCGTCTTGGGAGACAGTTTCAGGCAGTGGTACGGATATGTCATTCTGAAGAGACCTTTTACGAGCAGCGAGGTCGTCGTCATGGCCGGAGGAGGCGCCGCGGGGAGGCCGCAGCCGGTCATTCAGGACGAAGACGTCCGGCGAGGCATTAGGCTCCCGTTCAACGGCTGCTGCTGACATTGAAATGAAAGGAGGCGGACGTGGCTGATCAGTTCTCGTTTGACGTCGTCTCGGAAGTCGACATGCAGGAACTCAGGAATGCGCTCGACCAGGCGACCAAGGAGGTCAAGCAGCGATTTGATTTCAAGGACTCCAAGACGGAGATTCTCCTGAAAGAAAAGGAGAAGGAGTTGGTGGTCGTATCGGATGACGAATACAAGCTGGCTGCGGTCCAGGAAATCATCAAGGCGAAATGCGTGAAGCGAGGCGTCTCGCTCAGGGCGTTTACGCATGGAAGCGTCGAGCCGGCCCTCGGCGGGACGGTTCGGCAGGTGTCGAAGATCCAAAGCGGACTGGCTTCGGACAAGGCGAAAGAGATCGCCAAGTCGATCAAGGAGTCGAAGCTCAAGGTGCAGGCCCAGATCCAAGGGGAGCAAGTGCGGATTCTCAGCAAGAGCAAAGATGAGTTGCAGGGGGTCATCGCGTTCCTCAGAGGAAAAGATTTCGGGATCGACCTCCGGTTTACGAACTACCGGTGACCGGGAGGTGCGGCGGCTCCCCATCATACGCACCTTCTTTCTGCTGCTTTTCCTCGTCGCGTTCGCGGCGTGCGACCGCAGCGACCCGATCGTCCTCATCCAACTCCATCCGACGAACCCCGACATTATTTACGTGGCGACCAACGACTATATCTACAAAACGCGCGACCGAGGGCGGACCTGGGCGAACCTGTCGCAAGGCATGAGTCATTCGCGCGTCATTTCCATGGCCGTGGATCCCACGTATCCGGCGACCGTGTACGCAGGGACGAAAGGGGACGCGGTGTTCAAGAGTTATGACGGCGGACAGCGGTGGGCCTCGATGCGTTCCGGATTGGACGATGCCACCATCTCCTCGGTCGTCAATCAGTTCGTGTTCGATCCCGCGGACAGTAGTCACATTTATCTCGCCACGATGATGGGGGTATTCGAGACGAATAACGGCGGGGACAACTGGATCAAGAAAATGGAGGGGATGAAGGAAGTCCTGATGGTGGTGACGCTCGGTATGGACTACTCGAGGCCGGAAATTCTGTATGCCGGCACGAGCGGGGGGGTCTATAAGACCTCGAACAAGGCGGCCCGCTGGGACAAGGTCAACAATGGTCTGGTAGCGCCCGATATGGTCAAGACTTCGCGCGCGCTCAATGTAACCGCGGTTGTCGTTGATCCGTTCGCCTCGGACACGGTGTATGCCGCAACGTTGGCGGGGCTTTACCGAACGACTGATGGGGCGAAATCGTGGACGCGTATCGGAGAATCGCTTACAGATCAAATGATCATCGCCATGATATTGGATCGGACGAAACAGGGCGTCATCTACCTTGCGGGACGCGACGGGATCCATCGAAGCGAGGACGGCGGGCTGACCTGGCGGACGATGAACCGAGGGCTTGCGACCACTAACGTTCGATCCATCGTCCAGAGCCCGACCGATCCGAAAGTTTTCTATGCCGGGACCAACGGGAGCGGTCTCTATCGGAGCGGAGACGGTGGGGAGACCTGGGAAGCCATGCCGGCGATCGTACCGCTCAAGGGCCAACAGTGAGCGACGTACGTACAGGAAATAGCTCAGTGAGAGGATGTTCCGCGATTCTGAAGGCTTGATCCGACTGACGAGCCGTCCAACGTGGAGCCGATCGTGCTGTCACTAAGTCCTGAGCCGATCGTCGAACCTCCCAAGGTCGATCCTATCGTGGAGTCCGGCAGACTCGATCCGACGGAAGACGGGCGAAGGCTGGAGCCGACTGCGGACTGATCTGTATTTAAGGAGGATTCTCCCACCGCGGCGCCGGCGCGCCCCGTCGTTCCGATTTCAAACCCCACCGGTCCGGTGGCGCCGATGTCCAGGCCGGTCTTGGGCGTAACCCCGAAGTCTGATCCGGTCGTGCCTCCCCCTCCGATGGCGGATCCGGTTTTCGGCGTCATTCCGATTCCCGTTCCCACCGACGGGCTCGCTCCGATTCCCGTCCCGGTTTTGGGGGCGGCGGGAACCGGACGAGGCTGAAAATCGCGATGAATGGCATCCTCAAGCTCATGAATCTTGCGGGAGTCTTTCGCCGCGTCGGGATTGCCGCTCGCCAGACGCTCCCGAGTTCTTGCGATCTCGTCGAGTTGCGCATGGAGTTTTTTCAAGTCGGCGCGCGCCTGTGCGACCGGAGGAATCAGTTCGCCGATCGTCCAGCCTCGTACCTTAATTTGCTCGCTGAAGAGACCGGACTGTGCAAGGCTGAGGAGCTCATTGACTTCGTCTCCCATCGACTCCACTGCTTCCAGCTCGGCGAGATCGGTCTTGCAGCAGGCAAGGAATTTATTGTAGCGCTGAAGAAACGAAGCAACCTCCGCTTCAAGATTGTCGACTTTCAGCTGGCGATTTTGTGTGCGGGCGGACGTCTCACTCTTTTCAGATCCGTCCTTTTTCTCCATCAGCGGGACGCAGGGTCCGTCGGCTGATCCTTTCCCTTGCGATGCCCGTAACTGTTGATCGGCCGGCCGCCCTTCGCAAAATTCCATGGGTGGTGCCGCGAATATCTTCTGCGCGCACGGCAGGAAAACAGCCAAGGTCAGCGCAACGGCAGCACCCGTTATATGACCGAATCTCTGGACGGTAGTCTGAGGTAGAACAGGGTTGATTGTCATGGTCGCAGTGTCGCCTTCGGTCTCCGATCTGTCAAGAAATTGACAGGTTCGTCGCAGTGACCGGTCCGGTGATCCGACAGCACGGGGGACCCCGATACGGATTCCATCCCTGAAGAGAGCCTCCTCTCAGATCGCACACCCCTGTTTCTCTACGCATGACACGTGAGAACCGATGGGGTTTATCTGCAAGGGCTCTAAATGGCCCTCTCAGGCCGTATATTAAGGTATGC
>DAOLIU010000182.1:0-4863 GCA_035328385.1 Nitrospira sp.
GGGAGCCGGCTGGCGGGTGACGTGGCATTCGCGGCGCTGCGGCTTGCAGGAATTTCGCCCACGCGTATCGAGAGGTCCGTGATGGCTCCGTCCACTTCGTGAAGTTTGGCGAGCAGCGCCGGCTTTAAGAACGTCAGCTGCTGCATCCAGACGGAGTTGCGGACGATGAGGTAGAGTTTTTTGAAGCGAATCTGATCCGGCCAGGTGTTGGACGCGGTCGGCTCGCCGACGATCCGGCACCAATCCCGCTGAAGGCGCAACTCCAGCAGGCGGGACTCCAGACCCAGCCGTTTGGCAAGGCCGGACAGAATGGTTCCGAAGGAATCGACCGGTCCCGGACCGCGCATCGCCGGATCTTAGGCGCGGGGCACGGGGGCGGTCAAGGCGGAAGCGGAGCGACGGGATGGGACAGCAGGAAACGGAACGGGCGGTCGCGACAAACCGGAAGGCCTTCCATGATTATTTCATCGAAGAGCGGTTCGAGGCCGGCATCCAACTGCAGGGCACGGAGGTCAAGTCTTTACGGGAGGGCAAGGTCAATCTACAAGATAGCTACGCGGGCGTGAAAGACGGGGAAATTTTCCTCCATCACTGCCACATCAGCCCGTACAGTCACGGCAATATCATGAACCATGATCCGGTCAGGGTGCGGAAGCTGCTCCTGCACCGGAAGGAAATCAACAAGCTCCTCGGCAAGACGCAGCAGAAAGGTCTGACGCTTGTTCCCCTCAGGATCTATTTCACCAAGCGCGGCTTCGCCAAGGTCGAACTGGGATTGGCGAAGGGCAAGAAACTGCACGACCGCCGCGACTCCATTAGGGCTCGTGAGGCCGGCCGCGAGGTCGAACGGGCGATCAAAGAGAGAAAGTGAAGTCGCGTAGGTTCCACTTCGGCCGACTCGGCAGCGGGGGCGGCTGCAAGTGCCGGCACGCGAAGAGAACCACGAGCCACCGACCGTATCGCATTAGTTCTTGTTTTATTTTTTATGGAGCATTGTTGAGGCCGCTCCAGAAATCCCCCGGAGATTCCTCAGAGATTCTTTCTCAGCCGGACGACCTTTCCCCATATGGCGTCCCGGTCCGTTACCGGAAGGTCGTCATACTTCCGGTTCAGGGGATGGAGCATGCAGTGACTGCCGATGCGTTTGACTTGTCGAAGAAGCGGGGCTGCCGGGTCTCCGTCCGGACGACGGGCAATGACATAGTCGCCCGGGGACCACTCGAGCTCGGGATTCACGAAAATCATTTCCCCTTCGTTGAACAAGGGCTCCATCGAGTCGTCCGGGACCTTTACCGCAACGGTGCGTGTCCCAGCCACGTCAGTCGCCTCCACCATGGCTTCAGATCGGATGGTCGTGGGATGTGTTTTGTCCGCGACCATCCGCCCCATGTGATGCCAGTCCAACAACGGAATCTTCCGAATTTCACCGGCCGCGGACGGCCGGGCGCGACCTGGGAGTTCAACCGTCTTTATTGCGTGGGCCGGCTCGCCGGTCCGTAGGAAGTCGACGTCCATCCGGAAATACCGCCCAAATTTCTCCCAGATGGCACGGTCGCGCGGAAGCTTGCCGGCCAGAATGTTGGTGATCGTCCGTATGGAGACCTCGACGGCCGAGGCCAACTCCCGTTCAGTCATCCCCTCACCGAGCTCTCGATGAATCAGGCCTTTTAAGTTCACAACCGAATTCCTTCGCTACTGAACCGTCCATCACCCCACGTAGATGAACGGGAGCGGGGTCTCCGCCATCACCGGCCGTTTCCCGATTCTTTCCAGACCCGACATGATTCGCTCGGGGGTTCCCCAGTCACTCCAGAGGACATCGGCCATTTCCATAACCGCGCCCTTCCGGGGCGCACTGGAGCAGGTGCGAGGAGAAGTTCCGGCACGGCATGGTTTGATAGATCTCGTCAAGGACCTTCAGTTCCTCGGCCGTGTCGATGGCTGCCTTCAGCCGTTCGAAGAGCGCCATCATCTCGGGAAAACACTTCCACCCCAAGCTCCAGAGTACTCTACCTTTGGCTGCCAGTACCATCGTATTCCACAGACTTCCGGCGGTCTCGGCTTCGATGGCCGCGACCTCGTCTGGTTTCTCAAGGAACGTCTCAACCGCATGGACGGGCGCCTTCCCCGTCCATCCCAGAAATCGTCCCGGCTTGGTCCACCCGTACTCCAACTCCAGGCTGTCCGGTTTGACCGCGAGTAAGACGGGTCGCGGTCAGTATGGACCAGGTGTTGCGGCCCTCCCCGGCGCAGCAACGCCCGGATCTGAGCCAGCAGTTCGGCAAACGCGAAGGGTTTGGTCAGAAATTGGTCCGCTCCGGTATCGAAACGGTGTTACGCGCCGTGAGGAGCAGCACCGGAGTCATGTTTCCGGGCATGCGGAGACGCCGGCACAGCGTGAGGCCGTCGAGCTTGGGGAGCATGATGTCGAGAACCAACAGATCGTAAGGATTGCCCGAGGCCAGCTCCATCCCTCTTCGCCATCGGCCGCAAAGTCTACCGCATACTGCTCCTCCTTCAGCCCTTTGCGGATGAACTGCGCGAGGTCCAGATCGTCTTCAACCAGCAACACTCGCATAGGCTCTCTCGTTTCCGGCTCATGACCGAATCGACCCGTTCGGACCACCGATCCGGCGTCGGCCGGGCGGGTCCCCGCGTCGGCGCTATTATGACACCTCGCGGGTGGTCGGTCACTCCGATGCATGTCCGTCGAAGCGGCCTCTGCGTTCCCGGGATCATCTTCGCCCGACGGCGATTCGTTCAAGCAATGTCTTGTCTTCCGAAGCCGAGCGTACCGGCCGAGCATGAACGGACTGTGAAGCGAGCGTGAAGAAGCTCTAATGGACGGTTGTCGGGGTTCATTTCACGACTGGGATCGGATAGTGTGGATGCAAGTGCGGGGCGCTCGGACCGTGAGCGCTCTGCTTGGCATGCGCGACAGACTTACGAGGAAAACCGAGAAGGAGGGCTGAGTAATGGAGCGGGCGATCTATATGACGGACTTCGATCTCAAGCGGCTGAGAGAACTCGTCGGAGTGGGCATTGAGGGAGCTGGACCGGGCTCACGTGGTTGACGCGAAAACGATTCCCAAGGATGTGGTGACGATGAATTCGCGCGCCCGGTTTGTCGACCTCTATACGGGAGAGGAACGGGTCTGCACTGTGGTGTTTCCCAGTGACGCGAACATCGAGCAGGACAAGATCTCCGTGCTGGCGCCCATCGGAACTGCTTTGCTGGGGTACCAAGTGGGCGATACGATCGAGTGGCGCGTGCCTTCGGGAAACAAGCAGGTGAGAATCGAGGAAATCCTCTATCAACCCGAAGCGGCGGGGCATTTCGACCTGTAACCGCTCCGACTTAACCGGCTGATCTTCCATCACAAATCACTCCGCCCGTCCGGCCGGGAAACTTTCCTCTTGACTTAGTTCTAACTAGAACTATCATAGTGGATCATTGCCATTGTGCTGGAGGGAGGCGCCGGCCGGAACTCCGGGTCGCTCGCGGCACGTTCAGATGAGGAGGTGTGAAGATGAGGGCGCTCTTTCAAACCGACGATCACTGGACCGGTTTGATCCTCCGGCTGACGTTGGGGTTGGTCCTGTTCCCCCATGGGGCGCAGAAACTGCTCGGCTGGTACGGTGGATTCGGATTCTCCGGCACGATGGGATTCTTTACGGAGGCCATGCACTTGCCGTGGATTATCGGCTTCCTCGTCATTGTCGGAGAATTCTTCGGCAGCCTGGGATTACTGGCGGGCTTCCTCACCCGCTTTACAGCCGCGAGCCTGAGCGTCATCATGCTGGGAGCGGTCGTGACGAGCCATTTGCCGTACGGATTCTTTATGAATTGGTTTGGCAAGCAACCAGGCGAAGGCTACGAGTACCATCTGTTGGCGATTGGCATCGGACTCGCGCTGCTGGCGACCGGAGGAGGCCGCTGGTCCCTGGACCGGGCCATCGCCGACCGGGTGTGAGATGACGCACAAGCCGTCCGCATATGTGTATGTGAAGGAAGGCAATCATGATGGAGATGCGCAAGACCGTGACTCCGTCCGTCGACATTCGGCGCGCCGCGGACCGGTTTCATACTCGGATCGATTGGCTTGATTCGTGGCACAGCTTCAGTTTCTCCACGCACTACGATCCGGCCAACACGCACCATGGATTGCTGTTGGTGAGCAACGACGACCGGGTTGCGGCCGGGACGGGCTTTCGCACGCATCCGCATCAGAACATGGAGATTGTCACGTGGGTGCTGGACGGCGAGCTCGAACACAAGGATTCTGAAGGTCACAAGGGCATCATCTATCCGGGCCTGGCGCAGCGGATGAGCGCCGGCACCGGCATCTGGCATTCGGAAATGAATCCGCAGAAACAGAAGGACGTGCATTTCGTTCAAATGTGGGTGGTTCCGGACACGACGGGCATCGCTCCCGGCTATGAACAGCTGGATATCAACGAGCAGTTGGCCAAGGGGGGTCTTGTGCCCGTTGCGTCCGGGCGGGGGCATGATGCGGCGATCAGGATTCATCAGAAGGAAGCCGTGCTCTGGGGCGGACGCCTGAAGCCGGGCGAGGCCGTGGCGGTGCCGGACGGCCTCTACAGTCACATCTATGTTGCCAAGGGGGCAGCGCAATTGGAAAACGCCGGACCGCTGCATACCGGAGACGCAGTCAGACTGGTGGCGGCGGGAGCCCGCAAGCTGACGGCCGACGACAAGGTCGGAGCCGAAGTGCTGGTGTGGCAGATGGAAGCGTCCACGGATCTCTGAGGCGGGCCCGGACATTTCGAGGAGGCAACGATGAGAGTGGTTCGACGTGTATGATCTGGAGGAACGGCGGTTCTAAACGGCAGCGTGCGCAG
>DAOLIU010000183.1:0-4792 GCA_035328385.1 Nitrospira sp.
GTGGTAGCCCGCGCCCAGCGGGTCGGTCGACGGGTCGATGAACGTGAGGATGCGCACCTGCCAATAAACGAAGATCCGGCCGGTGTCGCGCACAGCGCCGGAAGTGCACGACCAGCCGCGACAACGAAATCCGTTCTCCGCACTACTGGTTGCTACGAATGGAAGGTCACTGATGCAACAGGCGCGCGCACCAGACAGGGCCTTCGCGTATCCATCCCTTCGCGACCATTTCGGCCTCGGCACTCTTCGTCGCCACGTAGCGGTGGTTGACGTCGAACTGGGCGTTCCAGAACCGGATCACCGGCAGCGTGCCGCTGGCGCATCGCCCCGACTCCGGACTGAGGTGAAGCACATCGAAGGCCCGTGGCGTCTCCTCGACCCACTTGTCCGGCCAGGTTTGCGCAACGTATGCGCACTCCGCGGGGTTCACCGAGTAGAAATGCGTATCAAGTCCCGCTGACGGCACCCCGTAGAAACGGCACACCGGGGAGAGCGGCGGCGTCGGACCCGCTGCCATGTAGCCAAGCCATTCCACGCCGGTGCGAGCCCAGCCCGCGAACACGCCGGTGTCGAGAGCCATCTGCTCGTCGTAGTTGCCGGTCTGGAAGTAGTGCTTCAGTTCCGCGTGGTAGTACTCCACGACAGGCCGCATCTCCAGGTACGTGAGAATTACCAGCGGCTCACTCTTGCGCAACTGGAACTCGCCGTACGTACCACCGGGAACGCGCGTCGCGAGGTAGTAGTTCACTGCGAACTGCTTCGCCTCAGGCATCGTGCCCAGGTTGACACCGGCAGAGAACTCGGTCGGGTCGCCGACCGCGGTCAAGGTTACGCGGACATAGATATCGAACGTGTCACCAGTTCGAACAAAAGTTGCTGGTCCGTCCTGGACGACTTCCGAAGGCGCCGTATCGTAGATGTTCAGATACGCCGATATCGTCGGACTGGCAAAGATCACCCCATCGCCATACAAGAACTCGGCCGCACGAGCGACGCCGCCCGCCGCGAGCGCGCAGAGCGCCAGCGCCGAAACCAATACCGCATGAGCAACTCGGTGGATATACATATCACGTCCGTCTACTGCCAATCGCCGATCGACGATCGACGATATGCGGGAGGCTAGTTCCAACCTTGATGCAGATCAAGGAAGACTGCCTGCGGCCAAATCGGCGTGGCGAGGAACTCGGGGCATCGCTCCGAACCCACGCCGGAGGGCCGCGTGCGCATCGTATCCCTCGTCCGTATTTCCGTCGCCCTTGTCATGGGGGCGCTCGCCCCGGCGCCGGTTTGGGCCCAATCCACTGATGACTTGGCTACCCTGCGGGCTCGCGTCGAACGAGAGATGTTCGTGGTGTTCGATCCCCTGCAACGTCTCCCAAGCGCTCAGCGAATTGCGGCCAGGGCCCCAGAGGATCGCGAAGCGGCCGGACTGGCGGACCTTCTGGGACCGGTCGAGTCCGTCACCGTTTGGTATCCCCAACGCATCGTTGCCGACGACATCCTTTTGGAGGAAATCGAGCGCTCACCGCGTTCGCCGCTCGCCGTCCTCAATGAAGTGCTTCTCGTGCGCTTTCGCGAGGGAGCCGACTCGAAGTTCGAGCTCGAGCGGCTTCGCAAGGACCCGCGGGTCTTGGACGCACAACTCAATGAAGTTCTTCAGTTCTCGGTAGCCGACTATGGCAATTCCGCCGGGGCGCCCGCCACGAGAATCGAAGGAAAGTATCAATGGGGAATGCAGCTTCTGCGCTTCCCGGCGGCGTTGGGCAAGCTGCGAGGCACCGCGTACGTGTCGATCATCGATACCGGTGTCCAGAACCCGAACGGATTGCCGCATGCGGAACTCGCGAGGGCGTTGCGCCCCCAGCTCTCCACCAGCCGGATGCAAGCGGCAAGCGGACACCTCTTCACTTCGGGCGACATCGACGAGGGTGCGCAGTACCCAGACTACCGAGGGCACGGCACGCATGTCGCAGGAATCATCGTCGCGCAGGCCGATGGGCAGGGAGTTTCCGGCGGGTGTCCGGAGTGCGCGCTGATGGTTCAAGCCGTCCAGACTACCGATGCCATCGTAGGCGCCGCGATCCTCGACGCGGTAGCTCGCGGCGTACAAGTCGCCAATTTGAGCCTCGGTGTCCCGATCGACGGCACCCTGTACAAGGAGGATTCCTACTGCACGACGCACCCAACTATGCCACCGTGCAACGCACTTGCGATCGCCGCGCAACGCGAAGTAGCCCTCGTCGCATCCTCGGGAAACGATCGATTCCACGTGCAGTTCCCGGCCAATCAGTCCGGCGTGATGGCAATTGGCGGCCTCGAGTTCGTGTCGCAGACGCCGACAGCAACGTTCTGGACGACACCGCAGTCCGCGATCCTGCCCGACTATCCGGGGCCAACTGCAATCCCAGATTGCATGGTGAATGGCAATCCGAGTTCAAGCGCGGAAGGTGGGTCGAACTGCGGGCCGACGCAGTTCCTTGTCGCACCAGCGAGGAACGTGCTTTCAACGTTCTATGGAGGATACGAGTGGGAGCCGTTTGCCCGCTGCATGGACATGGCGGATGGAGCCAACCCGCAATTCGTCGGACCGTCGCAGACCTATGCCGCCGAGCCGGACTATCTGAACGGGTACGTAGAGTACGTAGCTTCCGGATATGGAACATGCACGGGCACGTCGATGTCCGCGCCGCATGTGACTGCCGCCGCCGCGCTGGTGCGATCGTCGAATCCGCTGTTGAACGCCTCGGACATTCGCCGAATTCTCCAGCGCCATGCCTCCGGCAACGACACGCGCCTCGATGATCGCATGGGGTATGGCTACCCGTTCGTCGACAACGCCGTCATCGCCGGCCTGAGCGGCGCGTCGCTGTCGAACCCGACTGCGTTCGACGCGACGGTGAAGAATCGCCTCACGCCACTGTTCTCGCTCTATAGCGGAACCGCGCGAAACCACGTCTATACGATCGCCCCCCAGATGGCCGTCGCGGCAATCAACGGCACGCTCATTCCATCGCCGGCCTACAGGCTCAATCAGAACTCGGCGAACGTAACGTGCTCCCCGCCGTGCAACAACATGCCAGTGGTGCCGGCGCCGGCATTTCAGATCTTAAGTCCGGACAACAGTCCCGCGAGCGGAGTGCCGCTGTATTTGTCTCAGGATCCCGCGTTCGGCAACGGAAGTGTGACACCGAGCTCTCTGGTGGCCGTAAGCACGTCAACGGGAACGGTCCCGACCGGCATGGCGTGGACGTATTCGACGGTCGACATCAACCTCCGTTCCGCGAGAATCGGCGCGGCTTTGCAATCGTCCTACCCTATCACCTACGCGCGCGTTGGAAACACGATTGCCGGATATCCGTATTTCCCGAGCATCACGACCTACGGCTCGAGCCCGAAATCGACGTTGAGCGTGTATGTTTCCCACGTCAATCCTCTGGCGTCAGGGCCCGATATGGTGCCGTTGTATCGGATGAGCGGTCGGTGCGGCGAAGTCGCATCGTCGACGTGCGACAACGTCGGTGGAACCGGGTACAACCCTTTTCACGTCTCGCATAGGTACACGACAAGCGAAACGGGGAAGTCGTCGCTGGCGGCGTCCGGATACAAGCTCGATGGAATTGAGGGATATCTCTTTGCCAAGACCTACACGAACGCGCCGATAAGCGGCGCGGTACGGGTATGCCGGCTTCTCGACCCCATCTCCGACGAAATGATCCTGTTCCCGGCGACCGGCAGTAATGGCAAGTCATGCAATCCGCCTTTCCCGAGTTACGCTTCCAATAGCTACTACAGCACGCAACTCGACGCGACGGATTGGATAGGGTGGGGAATCCCCAACTACGGCGGAAATACTCCGCCGTCGGTTTCCATTACAAACCCGACAAACGGCGCAACGTTGACGTTTGGGTCGCCCGTAACGCTCTCGGCGAGCGCATCGGACAGCAGCGGGATCGGAAATGTCAGGTTCTACGCGAACGGCGCGCTGGTGGCGACGGACAACACGTCTCCGTACAGCAAGAGTTGGACTCCCTCGGTGCCGGGATCGTACAAGATCCACGCCGTCGCCACGGATATGCACACTACACCCTGGGCCGCCACATCGAATCCCGTCCAGATCACCGTCGGATCCTGCCCGAACACAATTCCCACCGTCGCCAATGGTGGGTTCGAGACACCCGCTCTTCCACTCGGGACCTACGACGATGCCCCGGCCGGTGCGTCCTGGACGTTTGTTCCGGTCTGGGGTGGCGGGCAATCCGGCATCAGCGCGAACGGAAGCGTCTTCACCGACCACAATCCCAATGCGCCCGCCGGCACGCAAGTGGCTTACATCCAAGGCGCGAACACGATCAGCCAGGTGATCAATTTCCCGTCCTGCGGCGTATATCGGGTCCGTATATCTGCGGCGCAGCGCGATCCGTTCTACAACCAGTCGACCCTCGGCATCGAACTCTACGTCGACGGCGTGAAAGTCGGAACGACGGAGCTGACCCCGCCCGATCGGAATTACTCGACGCGAACTTCTGCGCAGTTCAGTGTTGCCGCAGGCAACCACACCATTCTCTTCCAGGGCGTGAACAACGGATACGACAACAGCGTCTTCATCGATTCGATACAGGTGATTTCGCCGTAATGCAACTGGTCCCCGACGTACTACTGCATCGAAGTGTGCCGGGCCCGAGAATGTCGAGGCTGCAGCACCTCGCGGCGCTGGCTTTTTCGCGCATCGTTGCCTCCTCAGGTCGTCACGAGCTTCCGGTGCGCCTGCACGCTCATCAGGATCCCGATCCCG
>DAOLIU010000184.1:0-4617 GCA_035328385.1 Nitrospira sp.
GAACCGCTCGCCTGGAAGTTAGTACATCCCTTCCATGCCGTGGTTGTGGCCGTGGCCACCGGCCGGTTCCTTCTTCTCTTCGGGGATGTCGGTGATCATGACCTCGGTCGTGAGCATCAGGCCCGCGACGCTGGCGGCGTTCTGCAATGCGCAGCGCGACACCTTGGTCGGGTCGATGATGCCGGCCTTGATCATGTCAACGTATTCATCCGTCGCCGCGTTGTAGCCGGCGCTGGCGTTCTTGTCCTCGCGCACCTTGCCGACGACGACGGAGGATTCTCCTCCGGCGTTGGCGACGATCTGGCGGATGGGCTCCTCCAGCGAGCGGCGCACGATGTCGACGCCGACTTTCTGTTCGAGGGAGATGTCCTTGAGCGAGTCGAGGGCCTTGATGCAGCGGAGATAGGCGGTGCCGCCGCCGGGGACGATGCCCTCTTCCACCGCGGCCTTCGTCGCGTGGAGCGCGTCCTCGACGCGCGCCTTCTTTTCCTTCATCTCGGTCTCGGTCGCGGCGCCCACGTTGATGACGGCCACGCCGCCCACGATCTTGGCGAGCCGCTCCTGGAGCTTTTCGCGATCGTAGTCTGAGGTCGTCTCGTCGATCTGGGCCTTGATCTGCTTGACGCGGGCTTCGATCTTCTTCGGGTCGCCGTAGCCTTCGACGATCGTGCTGTTGTCCTTGTCGATCGTCACGCGCTTGGCGCGGCCGAGATCGGTCAGCTTCACGTTCTCGAGCTTGATGCCGAGGTCTTCGGAAATCACCTGTCCGCCGGTCAGGATCGCGATGTCCTCCAGCATGGCCTTGCGGCGGTCACCGAAGCCGGGGGCCTTCACGGCCGCCACGTTCAAGGTGCCGCGGAGCTTGTTGACGACGAGGGTCGCCAAGGCTTCGCCTTCGACTTCTTCCGCGATGATCACGAGCGGCTTGCCCATCTTGGCCACCTGCTCGAGAATCGGGAGGAGGTCCTTCATGCTGCTGACTTTCTTTTCATTGATGAGGATGAGCGGCTCTTCGACCGAACATTCCATCCGCTCGGCGTTGGTGACGAAGTAGGGGGAGATGTAGCCGCGATCGAACTGCATGCCCTCGACCACGTCCAGCGAGGTGGTCATGGACTTGGCCTCTTCGACCGTGATGACCCCGTCTTTGCCGACCTTCTCCATCGCCTCGGCGATCAGATCGCCGATGGTCTTGTCGTTGTTGGCCGAAATGGTGCCAACCTGGGAGATTTCGGTCTTGGTCTGGCAGGGCTTGCTGAGCTTCTTCAACTCGGCGACGACGGCTTCGACGGCCTTGTCGATTCCGCGCTTGATTTCCATCGGATTGGCGCCGGCGGTGATGTTCTTGGCGCCTTCGCGATAGATGGCCTGGGCCAACACGGTGGCCGTGGTGGTGCCGTCTCCCGCCGTGTCGCTGGTCTTGCTCGCGACTTCGCGGACGAGCTGCGCGCCCATGTTTTCATACGGATTCTTGAGCTCGACTTCCTTGGCGACGGTCACACCGTCCTTGGTGATGGTCGGGGCGCCGAACTTCTTGTCGAGAATGGCGTTACGGCCCTTCGGCCCGAGAGTCGCCTTGACGGCGTCGGCGAGCTGGTTGACCCCCTTGAGAATGGAGGCCCGAGCCGCCTCGCTGTACAACAATTGCTTTGCCATGTGATTCCTCCCTGTCGTTGTGTTCAATCAATATGGACGTGTGACGGATGATCGTCATCAGTTGGCGAAGATGCCGAGGATGTCCTCTTCCTTCAGGATCAAGCATTCCTCGTCCTCGATCCGGAGCTTGCTGCCCGAGTACTTGTCGAAGAGCACCTGGTCGCCGACCTTGACGTTTTCGACCTTCTTTCCCACGGCCTGCACCACGCCCCGCTGCGGCTTTTCCTTGGCCGAATCCGGCACGTAAATCCCGCCCGCGGTCCGTTCCAGTTCCTCGGTGTAGGTGATGAACACCCGATCACCCAGCGGCTGAAAACCCTTGGCGACGTTTTTCTTCTCTTTCGCTGCTGTACTCATATGCAACACCCTCCTCGTGCTGATTAGTTAACCGGTTAATAGTGACGATTTTGGTACTGGTTCAAACTCGACGGCGTACGACCGCCTCAACGAGCAGAAGCCTGATCTGCAAACTCGGGGGTTGAGATAGCCTCAGGTCAGTCCAAGTCAAGGGGGGAATTTAGATTTTCTTTCCTGCCCCACACTTCATCGTCGGGAAGGCATCATAACCTATTGACATTCCAATATGCCAGGGAGATTTTTTTGATACAGTGCGGGGCGTCTGCAGGGGAATTTTGGTTGGGATCAGGCGCGCAAGCGATCGAAATCCTTGACGTCCTTCTTGATGTAGTCGCGGATCCGTTTGATGATGCGCGCTTCCAGTTGCCTGGTTCGTTCCTTCGTAATGCCGTACTTCTCACCAAGATCATCGAGTGTGAGCGGCGTTTCTGACAGGATGCGATTGCGCAAAATGTCTTCGTCCCGTTCGTCCAACGTCTTGATGAACTCCGCGAGCTTCGCGCGGAACAGCGTCTGCAGTTGATGCTGGGCGAGTTGCTCGTCGGCCCCGACCTGCTGCGAGGGCAGTACGTCGAGCAGGGTACCGTCCTGTTCCTCGCCGATCGGCTGGTCGAGGGAGAGCTCCCAGTTCCCCAGGCGCTGGTCCATTTCAATGACATCACGCTCCCGTACGTTCAACCGGTCGGCGAGCAGTTTCGTGTCCGGTGCAAAGCCCTGCCGCTCGAGCTTCGCTTTCTCCTTCTTCAAATTGTAGAAGAGCTTGCGCTGGTCCTGTGTCGTCCCGATTTTGACGAGCCGATAGGTGTTGAGCAGGTAGCGTAGGATATACGCCCGTGACCACCAGGCGGCATAGGCGTAGAAGCGCACGTTCTTCGACGGATCGAACTTCTTGATGGCCTGCATCAGGCCTACGTTGCCTTCTTGGATCAGATCCATGTGGTCGGCGCCGGTGTGCAGGTACTCGGATGCGATGGCCACGGAAACCCGAAGGTTGGCCATGATGAGCTTCACCGCGGCTTCGCGGTTGCCGTGGGTATGGTATTCGTCGAACAGGCGCTGTTCTTCTTCCTTGGTCAAGTACGGGTGCCGGCGGACTTCGGCCAAGTACTGCTGAAGCGCCGTAACCGGTACGACCGCGGTCGTATCGACGGTTGCCTGCGGCGCGGGTGTATCGACCGAGCCGGCCTCTGCTGGCCTCTCGGCCTGATCCTCTTCGGAAAGTCCGAGGATTTCCGGCTCCAGCGGGGCTTCGGCCGCCGATTTATTTTGCCGCTTCATGATAGTCGAGCCTATCACACTGCTCGATGGGGGACCAAGCGTGGAGGACCGGCGGTCTCCGTCCGGCTTGCTTGCGTCGGTGAAACCGCGTCCCCTATAGTGATCTGTTCGATCCACGGGAGACGGTATGGCGAATTTGCTGTGGGCGCTGAGACGCGGACATTGGCCTTCATTGATCGGAGCCTGGCTGCATTTCGAAGTCAGTTTCATGACCTGGCTGCTGATCGGTTCGCTCGGAGTGTCCATCTCCGAAGAGCTGTCGCTCTCCGCCACCCAGAAGGGACTCTTGGTGGCGTGCCCGTTATTGAGTGGGGCGCTGTTCCGTATCGTCGTCGGGCTCAGCAGTGATTATCTGGGACCCAAGACGACGGGGCTGTACGTGCTGTTCTGTGAAGTGGGTGCGCTGCTCTGGGGATGGATGGGCGGAGGGACGTTTCCACAGATGGTCGGTATCGGGTTTGTGCTCGGCGTGGCCGGGGCCAGCTTTGCCGTCGCGCTGCCGCTGGCCAGCCGCGCCTATCCGCCGGCCCATCAAGGATTGGTGATGGGCCTCGCCGCCTCCGCCAACAGCGGCACGGTGCTGGCCATGTTTTTTGCGCCGCGTTTGGCTGAATGGGTCGGTTGGCGCGGGGTCTTCGGGGTGATGCTGGTGCCCGTTCTTGCGACGGCCGCGGTGTTTGCGTTGCTCGTGCGCCGCGACGACGCCGCGTCGTCGCGCGAGGTGTTTCCGAATTGGCGGCGAAAACTCGAAGAAAGTCTGGCCCGGCCGGCCATGTACTGGCTCTGTCTGTTGTACAGCGTCACGTTCGGCGGGTTCGTCGGCGTCTGCAGCGCGTTGCCCATTTTCCTGCACGATCAATATCGCCTGGACCTTGTCACGGCGGGATCGATCACGGCGCTCGGCGGATTGCTCGGCAGCGTGATCCGGCCGCTGGGCGGATATGTGGCGGATCGAGTCGGCGGAGCGCTGGTGCTCCCGGCGGTCTTGGGGGCGATCGCGGGGAGTATGGTGGCCGTGGGATCGCTTCCGCCCCTCGTTCCGGCGGTACTCTGTGTGATGGCGGCCATTACCGCCATGGGGTTCGGGAACGGCGTCCTCTTTCAGGTCGTCTCGGACAAGTTTCCCAAGGAAATCGGCATGGCCTCCGGCCTGATCGGAGCGGCGGGAGGGGTCGGCGGCTTTCTGTTCCCCTTCGGCTTGGGAAGCTTGAAAGATCTGACCGGGACCTACGCCGCGGGCTGGTGGGTGTTCGCCGCGGCGGCCGGTTGTGCGTGGGCCAGCGTGCGCCTGTATAATCGGCGGACGACGTTGCAGCAACGAAACGG
>DAOLIU010000185.1:0-4595 GCA_035328385.1 Nitrospira sp.
GACCGGAACGGCCGCGCCCGCCGCGGCCCCGCAGCCCATGCACATCCTGATCGCCCGCACGATCGGCCTCCCGCTGCGGGCCGACGCGGCCGCATCCGCCGAGAATCCGGAAACCTCGTCCGGCTTTCTCCGAGAGGAACGTCCGTCCGAGCTCCTGGAGGCGATCGTCGAACGATCGGAGGTCCTGCATTGGGCGTCTCCGTTGAGCGACCGTGACGACGACGGATTGGTGCGAAACTGGCGCTTGTTCGAACCGACCTGCCTCAGGCGTTCTCCGCATGCCGTGCCTTCGGTCGCGTTGCTGTCATGGGCGATTGTGCGGACGCCCATGCTGAGCAACGGGGTCTTTTCGCCCAATGAATTTCAGAACGAACTGCAGCGGCGATTCGCGCCTTCGCCGCAGGATTGCGGAGAAGGCGCCGCATCAAGCCCCGCCGCACCCTCAAATTTCTGGAGACTCTACGACGGCGTCCTCGCCAAACCCGTGACGCTCAGCACGAAGCCGTCCCATCTCGAACAACGGATCTTTTACAAGTTCCATCCCTCGACCAGCCTCGCGGGGCAACTCTCGAGGATCTCCGCCCGGTTGATCACGGAGCGCGAAGCGGGGAGGCCGTTGAGCCGCGAGTGGATTGCGGGAAAGATCGTGGTGATCGGCGGCAGCTTCGAGTCCGGAAAGGACATGCACGCCACGCCGATCGGGGACATGCCCGGCGCCGTCGTCGTCATCAATCAGATCAACGCCCTGATGGAATTCGGCCAGTTTCAGGAGCTGAGCCGGGGCATTCGATGGACCGGCCTGCTCCTGCTCATCGCGGTATTCAGCCTGTCGTTTTCGCTGTTCACCAAAACCTGGGGAGCGCGCGTCTCGACGCTGGTCGTAAACGCCGTGCTTCTGCCGCTCAGCTTGTGGCTCTTTCAGTACGGATGGTGGCTGGATCTGGTCTTTCCGTTGTTCGTGCTGCAGGCCTATCAGAAATTCGTCGATATCGAGATCGCCCCGCAACCGTTGATCCGGCGACACCGGCATGCCGATGAACGCACCTGAGCAACTCTTGCCTCGCGCGGCCGCACGCCGCCGACGTCTGGCCGCAGTCATGGCGGGACCGATCCTATGCCTCGCCTGGTTGAGCTGCCTCCATGAAGCCGCCACCGCCGTCGTACCGGAGTCGGCCGCCCAGGGAATCGGCTACGTCGAGAAGATCGTCGGAGAATTGAAGGAGATCCGGATCGAACGGGACGGACAGCTGCTGGCACCGGCCCTGTTGCTGCCGCTGCAGGCCGGCGATCGCGTGACGGCCCTGGCATCCGGCAGCGAGCTCTACGCGCAAGTCGGCAAGCGCCGCGTCGTCGTCACGGTTCGCAACTCTCCCTACCACGTTCCCGCAGTCGACGCGCCCCCGGGATTCATCACGAGACTTCGATCCACGCTGGTGTCCGTCGGAGCCCGATTGACGACGCAATACGTCCGTTCGTCCTCGCCGGTGAGCACCAGCAGCCGGGGACGGGAAGGTCCGCTCTCGATGCCGCTGATTGAAGACGGGACCAGCCGGATCAGCTCGAACCGCGCCGCACTGGCTCTGGCGTGGGACGGAGGCACCGGCCCGTTTCACGTGCAGGTGCTCGGGCCGGAAGGACAGCAATGGGCCGGCGCCGACAGTGACGGATGGCGGGCTCGACTGCCCCTTTCATCCGGCCGTCTGCCTTCCGGCACGATTCACATCGTGGTGCAGGACCGGACCGGAGATACCGTGAGACGATCCGTCAGCGTGGTGTCCCCGGAATCAATCCCGGCCGGCTCGGCGGCCCTGTCGACCCAAGACCTGCCGCCGGATCTGCAGCAGCTGTTGGCGGCCGATTCTCTGCTTCAGGCTCATCGCAAGATCTGGACGTTCGAGGCCTACCAAGACGTCGCTTCCCTCGCGGACTCCTACGAACCGGCGCGCCTGCTGCGGGATTGTCTGGAGGCGGTGCCGTCCTGCTACCACCGGTGATCGGCGTACCGGCTCCTTCCCAATTGCCCGACAGTGCGGTACCATAGCGCGCCCCGGAGAATCTTCATGAGCCAGGTCACGTTCACCGATTCCGCCGCACAGGAATTTTACAGACAGGGCGAAAGCGAGCTCGAAGCCGCGCAATCGGCCGACGCGGTCCTGCGCAAAGCGGAGGATTTCGGCAGGAAAGATGCGCGGACCGAAGTCATGCAGTCGGCCTTTTATTTCCTGGCCGCCGCGCACTTTCTGGAAAACCGGGAGCCGGCCAAGGCCGCGCAGGCCTATCATCAGGCCGGCGTGCAGCTCCACAGACTGGAACAGTTCTCCCAGGCGGGTCGCGCCTACTCGAACGCCGGACGATTGGGTGAACGGGCCGCGCAGGCCGCGGGCGGCGGGCCGGCCGGACACGATCTCCAGCATTTCGCGGTGCGGTCCTATTCGCGCGCGAACCACTGTTTCGCGGAAGTCGGCGAGTTGGAATGGTCGGAGGCGGAATACCTGAACGAACGCAACGCCCGCGTCACCTGGGCGAAGATGCAGGGAAAGCACCCCTGGACCCAGCTGGCCTGGAAGGCCACGAGCAACTACGGCACCAGCTTTTCCCGCTGGGGGCTGTGGGTGGCCGGCACGCTCGGCGTGTTCGGGCTGCTCTACGAACTTTTCTATCAGATCCGCTGGCTCCAGCCGATGGACAACATGATTACCGCCCCATGGATTCCCTTCTGGTCGGGCTTCTATTATTCGGTCAACGTCACCGCGGCCTTGGGGCTCGTCGACTACCAACCGGCGAACGTGATCAGCCAAGGCGTGGTCATCGTGAACGTACTGATCGGCTACATCCTCCTCGGCATCGGTATCGGCATCATCGGCCGCATGATCAAGCACCGGTAAACCCCTTCTCGCTCCGTCAATCCGATGCAGGTTCCGCCGCACGGCGAAGCAGGGGCCGCAGCCCGTCCAGCACCGTCCTGGCAGCCAGCGCGTTGCCGGCCGCGTTCCAATGGATGTCGTTGTCGACGTAGAGGCGGCGCGTTTCGGCGGAACCGGCGAAGGACGCCGTCAGGTCGATCACCGCAAGCCCTCGTTCTCCGGCCCACGCGGAGAGCAGGCGCTGCGGCTTGGTGAACTCATACTCGTCCGGCGTGCCGCCGCTCATGTCGATATACAGCCGCTGCAACCGGGGATCGACCTGTTCCTCGGCCGGAAGGAGCACCAACACCCAGGGAACGGCGCGCGCCCGGAGGAGCGCATCGATGTGCTCGAGCCCCGCTCTCGTAGCGGCCCAGCGTTGCAGGAATACAGGACTGTCCCCCTTCAGATACTGGTCCCGCATTCCCTGAATCATGCGGACGTACCGTGGACTCCATCCGGCAAAGGTCTGCGGCTCATCCGAGGCGGCGGGAGCGGGATCGGACGCAAACATGCCCAAATCGGATCCGCCCTGCATCCGCTTGAGCCGCGCCTCGGCCAAGATCCGGACGTAAGCCAGATCGTGCGACAGATACCAGTGGTCCCACGACACATGATCGTGAAACCAGTTCCCGTTGACATGCACCCGGTGCCGGAGGCCCGCCACGACCATTTGCGCGCCCTGCGCCGGCATGAAGTCGTTGCCGATGAAAAAGTTCACGAGCACGAGGTCCGGCCCGTAGGACAGACCGTGTTCCTTGAGCAGCGCATAATATTCTTCCGGCTGATAGCCCACGATGCCGAGATTGATCACTTCCGCACCAGGCCGTTCATCCGCCAACGCCCGTTCCACCAGGGTCAGGTAGGCCTCGTCGTACCGTGCTCCGGCCCCCCACGTGAATGAGTCTCCCAGTGCGACGAGGCGCCAGTCCGAAGACTTCCGCTCGATCGTTCGCTCCCGGTCGCGGAATCCCAAGGCATTCGTTTTCATGCCGGACCGGTCCGTGACTTGGTAAGGGATCCCCCCTCCCGGCGTGTCGTGCGCGGAGCCGAACAGGCCGCTCCGCGCCAACAACGGATCGGCCGCCCGCAGACTCACTTCCGCGACGAGCAAGAACACCGCGACGTTGATGAGGGCGGTCCGCAACCAGCCATACGGGCGTGTTTGAAGCATCCTGGCGAGGCTGCGTGGATGGACCAGGAGCCAGGCGGCCCATGCGAGGAGGAGGCCGAGCGCCAGCACAAATTTATCGATGTGGTGGTTGAAGTACGGGATCGGATAGTAGACGAGGACCCCCAAGAGCATCGGCGCCAACCAGAGCAACGCAGCAGGCAGGGACCAGTCTTCCATCAACCTCGGCAGACGCGAGCCGGGATGCCACATATTCCAAGCGTTGGCAGCCCAGCAGCCGGACGCCAAGACGGACAGGCCTGCAATCCATCCCAATTTCGCCGGCTCCCACGTGCCGGACATGCCGGTACGCGCGGAGGACGGCAGCAGGAAGGTGAACAGGTCGACTCCAGTGGCGAGCAGGCCTCCGGCGACGGCGGAAAATAGAAGGCCGAAGATCAGCCTTCGTCGCTCAGACATGAGATGGCCTTCGTCGTGGAATCGAATTGAGCCGAGTCATACCGGCGCCCGATTGAAATCTCGGCAGTGTATCGGAGCCGGAGAAAGCAATCCAGCCGAGC
>DAOLIU010000186.1:0-4590 GCA_035328385.1 Nitrospira sp.
TGGCTGTCCGGCCGAACAAGTCCAACGTGACGGTCACGCTCGTGACCTTGGTCTGGGTACCTCAGTGGAGGGATCCGCAAGGGACGGTGCGGGAGGCTTGGGTCTGACGGTCAGAAACGTCGTTCCCGTTACCCGCTTCCGTGCGAGTAGAGCAGATCGAAGAGGCGATCGTCAGCCAGCCCCGTCTCGGCCGCGGCATCCAGGAACACCTCGTTGACCGTATGCAGGCCGAGCTTGCGATAAGATTCGAACTGCGATTCGTCGAAAAACTGATCGCCGGTCGATTCGTGCGGAAACTCCGGATGGCTCGCCGCATAATCGAGCACGTCGGTGGGCTCCCGACCCGTCAGCGACGGCTTGAGGTACAGCAAAAGGCCGCTGGTCGCGCCGGGATCGACCAGGTCATAGCGGATTCGGCCGACTGCATGGCGGCGTTCGCTGTAGGGTGAGCCTGCCTTGCGCCGCAGCATCTCGACGTCCAACTCGATTTCAACGCCCAAATCGATCCGAATCTTTCTGATGGCGTTTCCCAGGTCGGAAAATCTGGAGAGTTGGTCGCAGCCGGCGTCGCTCACGACGATGATGTGGCAGCGCCTCCGCACCATCTCGTAGAGGGCGAGGTTCTCGAAGTGCCCGCCGTCGGAAAGATAGACGTAGCGCCGCTCATCGTTGGTCAATCCGAAGGCTTCGGACAGGAGGGGGCCCACGGCAAACTCGGGGCAGGATCGCCGGTAGGCCGTCCTGCCCGCCTCTCCCGGATTTCCGAGCCACCATCCCAGCCGGATGTTGAAGAGGGTCAACAGCAGTGTCACCGCCGGGGAAGAATGATAGCCCATGTTGGGACTCGCGGCCGCGCCTGAAATGGCCAGCGCGGTGCCGATCGTGATGGCCTGATTCACCGCGGGATTCTTCCCGTATTCCCTGGTCGGCCGGTAACCGCCCGGCGTCATGTTCCCGCTTCCGCAGTGGAGCGGGCTGACCGTAAACGATTGGGCCTTCCGTTGCTGCCACGCCAGATTTTTCCCGCGCACGAGGTTCAAGGCGATGTTGACCACATGGAAGGGCCTTTGGACCGGTGCCCCTTGCGGTGCCAGCTCCGCCATCTGAAAATTGTCGCGGGAGTCGAACCCGGTGAAAGGGTTCGGCGCGCGCTTCGACCCCCGCGAGGCCCCGAGATAGGCGCGGATCAACCGGTTGCGGTACATGGAGTGGAGCGAGAACTTGTTGATGTTGATATAAAACGACATCAAGACGGCGAACAGCGCCAGGCCGATGATGTATTGGCCGACGTGAAGAAACGACGCGCTGTGCAGCACGGTATCGTTCATCCAGGCGAGTCCCATCAGCACCAGCACGACCGTCAACGGCGCAAGCAAGAGCACGTATCCTTTCGCCCAGGTTTTCGCCCACAAGCTCGGCTGCTCGTGGTCCTGCTTGCCCGCCGTTCGCGAACTGAAACCCAAGGCGATCGTTATGAGCCCGGTCAAGCCTCCTGCCGACGTGAGCCAGCCGGGGATGCGTGAGAGCACGAAGGGGCCGAACATCACGACGCCGCAGATTCCCGTCCAAGTCACGGCGGCAATCAGCACCCAGGATCCGGCGCGGCCCCACCATTCGCGGTCGTCGTCTCCCGTCGAACGGCTGGCGATGCCGATGAACACGGCCGCGGCGAGGAGAAACAGCGATAAGAATCCCGGCACGGCGGCGCTGGTGTACCAGTCTTCAAAGCGGGGAAGTCCGGACAGGGGAGCCGACTTGGACAGCGCCAACCATAAAAGCCCGCCGCCCAGCAATCCGCTGAGCACGATGGTCAGGAATTCGAGATACCGCCAGAGGTTGTTCCAGGGGCGCCGCAACACCAGCGCGGCGATCAGCCAAGCGACGGTATGCATGGCCGCCGCTCCCAATGAGAACGTCGCCAGGCTCGACCATCCGTTGAGCGTCATATGCTCCAAGGTGCGCTCGGCCTGCAGGTGCCAGTACCATCCGAACGACAGGCCGGTGACGCCCAACAGGAGAGGAATCAAACAGAGGCCCAAAAATGCCGGTTGGCTCTCGAACCGGTGCCATGCCGGAGACGTGCGCAGTTTCCAGAGGCTCGGCCGGCACAGGTGGAGATAGACGAGATTGATCAGCAGAAAGGTGCTTCCCAGAAATGCGCAAACGCCTGCGAGCACGTCCGGCGCCTGGATCCTCAGCGCCGACCGGTACAGGAGCGGCACGGCCAATAACGCGAGAAGAAACGGAATGAAGACCAGCCAGTTGAGGACGAGATTGCGCAGATAGGTTCCCACCAGCGTCCAGGAATCCGCGGACATGAGCCCCAGGCGCGGGCTCAGGTAATTGCTGTAGGCGCGAAGAAAGGCGATGGGCGCCGGCTCGATACAGTCCGGTTGCGGCGGCTGTTGCAGCTCGTCCGCGACCCCGGCAAGACCTCGCTGGTGATTCTTGATCCAAGCCGAGAGCCAGCTGCCGATGTAGCCGCCCCCCGAGACCGTCGACAAATAATCGAAACGGTCCAAGAGCTTGAGCCTCGCCAGGCCCTGGATCACGCCGAGCGCGAAGGTTGCGCTGCGGATGCCTCCGCCGGACAGACACAGAGCCGCCTGACGGCGCGGGAGGGCATGGATGCGGGCATAGGCGGAGAGGAGCCGTTCGGCCTCGGAGGCAGCCGGATCGCCGGCCGGCAGCGGTCCGTGAAGGGCTGCGTATTCCTCCTCCAGCACCCTGGCGAGCGAATAAGGACCGTGTTCCTGGGCGTCCGCCATGATCCCCCGGCGTCCGTTACGGCGCTTCGATGAAGTTGACGATCCGGTGCTTGTATTGTTCGACCACCTTGCGCGCCGCTTTGACGAGCAGCGCGCCGTGGCACGGCGTCTTGATCTTGAACAGGGTCGGAATCAGCGCGACCGCTTGCTTGATCTGGAGCGGCGTCACGTCCGCGGCGAAGTCGTCGCGACAGGCTTCGGGAAGATCCTGGTAGCCGGTCCATTCGGCGTCGACATGCTTGAGCACGACGATTCTCAGATGCGCAAAATCCGGAAGAATGACGCCTTGTGTCCGAAGACTGTGCCAGAGAAGCGTCTGATAGGTGTTGGCCCGTTCCTCCATGATGCCGACGATACGCGAGGGGTCTTCTCGGAAGACTTGAAAGCCCTTGTCGTTGTGGTCCAGGGCGGCTGCCCCGGCGTCGAACGGGAACGAGGTGTCGATGACGATGATCAGGCCGCGCTTCGGCGAGCCTTGCGGGATCTTTTTGAGAAACAGGGTGGTCAACGATTCCGTGCCGAGGTTGTCGAACAGTCCGCCGTCCCCGATGTGCAAATAGGTCGGTGTCCCCTCGATCTGATAGGTCACCGGGCCCACGACGGGGGGGAACGAGGCCGACGTGGCGACGGCGAGCGACAGCCGAAGGCTTCTGTAATCCGCTCCGACGCGTTCGAAAGTCAAAGGGAGAAACTGCCGGCTCGCTTCGTCCAGGCCCTTTTGAATGATGGCCATGCCCTCGGCGGTGACCGGTACCGGCCGGTTCGGGTTTTTCAGCTCCTTGGTGAGGAGACTGATGAAGTCGTAGTCGAAATCGGCCGCAGGCAACGTGGTGAAGGCGAACCGTTGTCCGGAGTTGTAGACCGTCCCGTTGAGAATGACCCGGGGAATGTCGCCGCGAAGCTCACGCTCGTACAGCTGGGCGAAGGTCATCTCGCCCAGGAACTGCGCGTCCCACACTTCGGACAGCGAGTAGGCCAGCTTGGTCGGATTCAGAGCGCGGAAATAGGCCAGTTGCCGGACCAGTCCCCGCTCCTGAAAATTCGTCTGCATGGCCGCTTTGTAGTCGGAGAAAAATTCCCGGTAGCGGGGAGAAAGTCCTCCCGGTTCGCCCAATATAGGCTCGGCCTTCGGCGGCTTCTTGGCCACGTAATAGGCGGTCGCCAGGCTTCCGCCCGAGACGCTGGACATGTAACTGACCGTCTCGAGGACGCTGCGCTTGGTTCCCTTGAATTGCACCGGCGTTTCCGCGAGCGCCTCCAGCGCGCCGGCCGCGAATGTCGCGGCTCTGCTTCCGCCTCCGGAGACGGCCAGCCCGACCATGAGATCCTGGTCGGGCAGGGGCGCAAACAAGGCCTCCGCGCCCTGCGGCTGCGCGGGCAAGTGCTGGATCTTGGCGAAGCAGCCGGTCAAGACCAATGCGGCGCTCAATATCGTGGTGACGGCGACATCCTTCATGTAGCGACCTCTTGAATCGACTCGACGGGTTCCGACGTTCAGTGCCCCTGCGTGGCGGGCGGTTTCACTTGAAAATAGCAATAGCCTCCGTGCTCGGCCAGCTTTTTTGCGGTGACTCCCGCGGCGGTTTCCAGAGACGCCGCCAGCGTTTCATTGCCCGTTCCGGCGACGCTGCCTCCCCGTACGGCCTCGCCCACCTTCGTCATGACGGCCGCTTCGACCCGCAGTGCGTCGCGCGTCACCCGAGCCATGGCGGAAAGCGGGATGCCGGATTGATTGGGCCGAAACTCCGGAAACGGTCGCTCCGCTGTCCAGTCGACTTGCAGTGCGGTCGCACCCTCGACGGCCGGTACTTCGAATGCGGCG
>DAOLIU010000187.1:0-4563 GCA_035328385.1 Nitrospira sp.
ATCGTATCGGCAATGGCCGCTCCCATTGGATTGCCAGAGGGCCGGCCGGTACGACCATCGCCTGGGACGCCGAAATCACCGAAGACCGGGCCAACCAGGCCATCTCCTGGCGGTCACTTGAAGGGTCGGACGTGCAGCATGCCGGCTCCATTCATTTTCAGGCGGCTCCCGGAGCACGGGGCACTCTCGTCACGGTGAAAATGGACTATCATCCTCCGGCGGGAGCGCTGGGATCGACGATCGCCTGGCTGTTCGGCGAGGACCCCCGTCAAACCGTTAAGGCGGACCTGCGCCGGTTTAAGCAGCTCATGGAGACGGGGGAAGTCATTACGACGGAAGGACAGCCTGCCGGACGTCATCGGAGCACCTCGTGGAAGTATGACCAAGCGACCGCGGTGAAGTAACCGGAGGATACATGAAAGCCAATTGTTGGTACGGCAAGCAGGACGTCCAAGTGGTCGAAGTGCCGGATCCGAAGATTCTCAACCAGCGCGATGCCGTCATAAAAATCACCTCGACGGCGATCTGCGGATCGGATCTTCATCTGTATAACGGGTTCGTGCCCACGATGGAGAAGGGCGACATCATGGGGCACGAGTTCATGGGAGAAGTGGTGGAAATCGGCGGGGAGGTCAAGAAGTTGCGCGTGGGAGACCGCGTCGTCGTGGCCTTCCCCATTTCATGCGGGAGCTGCTTCTTTTGCCACAAGGAAATGTATTCTCTTTGTGAAAATTCGAACCCGAACGCCTGGATGGCGGAGAAGTTCTTTGGCCATTCCCCGGCCGGCGTCTTCGGCTATTCACACTTGACCGGCGGTTTTGCCGGCGGACAGGCCGAGTATGTTCGTGTGCCCTTTGCGGACGTCGGCACGGTCAAGATTGAGGACGGGCTGAAGGACGAGCAGGTCCTGTTCTTATCCGACATCTTCCCGACCGGGTACATGGCGGCGGAGAACTGTAACATTCAAGCCGGCGATACCGTCGCGATTTGGGGGTGCGGCCCGGTCGGTCAGTTTGCCATCCGCAGCGCCTTTCTCCTGGGCGCAGACCGTGTCATTGCCATCGACAGAATCAGCGAGCGCCTGCGCATGGCGGCGGCGGGCGGCGCCGAAACGATCGATTACGAAGAGGCGGACGTCTATGACATGTTGATGCAAATGACGGGCGGACGCGGTCCGGACGCCTGCATGGACGCCGTAGGCCTGGAGGCCCATGCCCCGGGTCCCGTCTATTATTACGACCGGGTCAAACAGGCGATGATGCTCCAATCGGATCGTCCGACGGTGTTGCGGCAAGCCATCAGGGCCTGTCGCAACGGCGGAACCGTTTCCGTTCCCGGGGTATACGGCGGGTTTGTCGACAAGATCCCGATGGGTGCCGTGATGAACAAGGCCCTCACGATCAAGACGGGCCAGACGCATGTGCAGCGGTTCTTCGGGCCGCTCTTGGAGCGGATCACCAGGGGAGACATCGATCCGAGCTTCGTTGTGACCCATCACCTCAAGCTCGACGACGCGCCGCAGGGGTACGACATGTTTCTTCACAAATATGACGAGTGCATCAAAATCGTCCTCCATCCTTAGATCACGTAAGGGAATCACACCATGGCCCGGGATGCGCAATTTGGTTCGGAATCGGTTTGGATGAAAACCCAAGCGATGCCAACGTTTGAACGGCTGTCGGGAAACGGGACGGCTGATGCATGCATTGTCGGCGGGGGCATCGCGGGCCTGACGACCGCATACTTGCTTGGTCAAGCCGGTCTATCCGTCGTTCTTCTTCAAGATGGCGAGATCGGAAGCGGAGAGACCGCACGGACGACCGCGCACCTCTCCAATGCCCTGGACCAGCGCTATACGGAAGTGGAGCGCATTCACGGGCAGCGAGGGGCCTATTTCGCCGCCGACAGCCATTCGGCTGCGATCAGGCGCATCGAGCAGGTCGTACACGACGAGGGCATCGCATGCGAATTTCTCCGTGTCCCGGGGTACCTGATTCTTTCGGCGGAACACGAGAAGGATCTTCTGATCCAAGAACAGGCGGCTGCTCTCCGCGCCAGGCTTACCAGGGTGGAACTCCTCCCCAGGAGTCCGCTCGAGCACGCCGACCGGCCGTGCCTCCGGTTCCCCGACCAGGCCCAGTGTCACCCGCTGAAATATCTCGCCGGTCTGGCCGAGGCGGTCCGCAGACGGAACGGGCGCATCTATACCCACACGCGTGCGGCGGATGTCCAGGGGGGCGCGCATCCCCGGGTCAAGACCGATTCCGGATGGGTGATTGAGGCCGGTTCCGTGATCATGGCCACCAATACACCCGTGAACAATCTCGTCACCATGCACACGAAGCAAGCGGCCTACCGGACGTATGTCATCGCGCTTGCGGTTCCACGGGGATCGGTGTTTCCAGGCCTCTATTGGGATACCAGCGATCCTTACCACTATGTCCGGTTGGAACGGTACACGAAAGAAGAAGATCTCTTACTCATAGGAGGAGAAGATCACAAGACCGGCCAGGCTGAAGACACGACGGAGCGATACGGGCGTTTGAGAGCGTGGGCCAACGCGTGGTTTCCCATGGCCAAGACCATCGTCTATTCCTGGTCCGGACAAGTCATGGAGTCGGTAGACGGCCTCGGCTTTATCGGCCGCAATCCCGGAGATACGAACGTGTACATTGCGACGGGGGATTCCGGCATGGGAATGACGCATGGAACGATCGCGGGGATTCTCTTGACCGATCTCCTTCGTGGCCGAGAAAACCCATGGGCTGCCCTGTATGATCCCGCAAGGACGCCGCTGGGTTCCGTGCCGGAGTGGACTCGTGAGAATCTCAACGTGGCCACCCAATATGCCAAATGGCTCAAACCGGGGGACGTCGGATCCGTCGACGATATCGTTCCCAATCGAGGCGCCGTCGTGACGAAAGGAGTGTCGAAGCTGGCCGCCTATCGCGATCCGGCCGGGACCCTCCACGTTCGATCGGCCGTCTGTCCTCATTTGCAATGCATCGTTGAATGGAACGATGAGGAAAAAACGTGGGATTGTCCGTGCCACGGCTCACGTTTCGACCGGCATGGAAAAGTGCTCCACGGGCCGGCGATCGCCGATCTCGCAGAGCCGTCATGACCCACCCGTCGTCGTCCAGGAGAGCCGAATGCGGCGAAACAAAAGACCGAAGCACGCAATGATGCCCACGCCGGTTCCGAGCGCAACGGCCTGTTGAGGCGTCGTCACCGATCCGAGCGCGACTAAAAGAGTGGTGGCGCCGGCGGGCGGGTGAGAGGCCTTCAGGAGAAGACACCCGAGCAGCGTCAGCATGAGTGCGGCGGCCGCCGCGACGGCGCGACCACCCGTCACGACATAATCTTTCAATACGACGGGATCATCCCACACATTGAGTGCGGCGACCGCCAGAAATCCCGCCACAAGACCTAGAAGATGCCCCACGACCGTGTTGTAAAATTTGGCGCTCGGGTGTGAGGGATTTTCGGCTTGCAAGTAGGCCGTGGGTCCCAGTGAGGGGATCAGCCATGGTTGTCCGGCAATCCATCCGGCGAGCCCCACCGCCAGGACCAGGAGCGCTGCGCTTATGGGGCTCCAGAGTATCTCGGGAAATGCGGTGGGTGCGGCGGAAGAAGGGAGTCCGCGCAACAATGCCTCTTTCTTGTCCGCCTGTACCGTCAATGCATGCGAGGCGATCTGTTCGATCTGGGTCTGCAGCCACATGAGCTGACGATTGGTGTCCGTGAGGGCGTTAATGCAGGCGAATTCCAACTCGCGATCGTGAAGCGAACCGGCGGCAGGAAGCAGCGACGCCCATCCTACCTTGACCTCGGTGCCCATCAAGACGAGATCGTGCAAGTCCCGCAGCTTGCCGACGCCTCCCAAGCGGACCCCGTGGAACAGGGCACTTCGGACTTGTTCCGGATAATCAGTCGATCGCTCGCCATAGCGTTTCGCAAGCTCGGACAGCACCTCCGTATGTCTCGTGGAGCATTTCGCCAATTGCCGGCAGGCGGTCCGCAATTCCAATTCGCGCTCATGCCGATGGGACACCATGAGAAGAGCATCGGCCAAGAGCTGCTCGCCGGCGCGCAGCGAGCCGATGTATTGACGAACATATGGAACATTGCCGTTGTCGGGTTTGCCGTGCATGGCCGTCAGAGCTTGCGCACACGGACCGCCGCGTATTTGAAATGAGGCTGTTTGCTGACCGGATCCCAGCCGGTGATGGTCAGCTCGTTCGCGGCACGCGCGCGTGCCGCGTCAGGATCTTCATCCCAGTAGCCGTAATGAAACGGAATAAAGATATGCCCGGCCGCGATATCGCCGAGACGGGCCTGCCCGTGAACTGTGCCGCGGCGGGAGGTGACTTCAAGCATGTCGCCTTCGGTGATCCCGTATGAAGCCGCGTCTTCCTGGGACAACTGGATGAACACCTCGGGAGCCGCTTCATTGAGAGCAGGGACGCGGCCGGTTTTCGTACGGGTATGCCAATGATAGACGACGCGACCTGTGGTGAGCCAAAAGGGAAAGGCTTCGTCCGGTTGCTCCACCGGGGGCAG
>DAOLIU010000188.1:0-4537 GCA_035328385.1 Nitrospira sp.
AAGGCGGACATCCACTCCTTGATCACGATCCATGTGAGGAGAAGGCCTTGACTGGTTCCCGCTTCCGCGGGAATGACACACTTCAGTGCGTCCGGTGGCCAACTGACCCGCTACCAACCGTTCAGGTTTCTTGAGAACATCTCCGTGCATGGCATATAATGCGCGCGTTTTTCCTGTCAGGGCATACACGAGGAACGGGATCCGATGATCGACAGCGATGCGTTTGTACGGGCCATGCAGGACATGGGCGTGGATTTCTTTACGGGTGTGCCGGATTCGTTGCTGGGAGGCATCATCGCCGAGCTGATCGATCGGCATCTGTATACGCCGGCTGTGCGCGAGGACGAAGCTGTCGCGATGGCCGCCGGAGCGTACATGGCCGGCAAGATCCCCGCCGTGCTGATGCAGAATTCAGGGCTAGGAACGTCACTGAACACGCTCATCTCCCTCAATATGATCTACCGGCAGCCCTGTATCCTGATCGTATCGTGGCGGGGACAGGGAGGAAAGGACGCGCCGGAGCATCTCGTCATGGGAGAGGTGATGCCGCAATTTCTCGACACGATGAAGATCCCTCACCGAACACTGACGGAGGAGACCGCCGTCGAGGATTTCAAATGGGTGGCGGAGACGTTCATGAAACAGCGCATTCCCGTCGCGCTCTTCATTGGTAAGGGTGTCGTCAAGGGACTGCACCCATGAATCGCCGGGCTTCCGCGGATCCTGCGCAGTTTGGTCGGGACACGGCGGTGAAAGGAACGAGGCAATGAGACCGGAGCAGGGAACATTGATCAGCCGGGCTCAGGCCATCGGTGCCCTCCTGGAATTGTTGACGGATCAGCCCGTCGTCATTTGCAATGGATTTCCGTCGCGCGAGGCGCACAAGATTGCGGACAGGGCGACGCATTTTTACATGATCGGTTCCATGGGCAATGCGCCGGCGATCGCGTTGGGTGTGGCGTTGGCCAAGCCGAACAAGCAGGTCGTTACCTTCGACGGCGACGGCAATGTGCTCATGGGTATGGGTACGTTGGCCACCGTTGGCGCCCTGAAGCCGAAGAACTTCATCCATGTGGTCTTCGACAACGAGGTCTACGGGACGACCGGCAATCAACCGACGATCTCGAACGTGGTGCCGCTGGACAAAGTGGCCAAGGCTGCCGGCTACGTGAATGTCGAGCGTGTGCGGGATCGGGAGGACCTTGTCTACGAATTCAAGGACATGCTGAAAAAGGACGGGCCCAGCATGCTGCTGGTCAAGGTCAATGAATTTGCCGAGGATGCCGGCCGGGTTTTGCTCGAGCCGCCTGATTTGACCAAGCGATTCATGAAAGCCATAGAGTAGGGAGTCGAACCGTACCATGATGTTGTTGAATCCAGGGCCGGTGAATGTGTCCGACAGAGTCAGGCAGGCGCTCCTTCGGCAGGACATTTGTCACAGGGAATCGGAATTCTCCGAGCTCCTCGCTGGTATTCAGGCGAAGCTGCTGAAGGCCTTCGTCCCGGGGGCGGAAGCCGACTATATCGCCGTCCTGATCACCGGCTCCGGAACGTCCGCCGTCGAAGCCGCCGTGCTGTCCTCTCTTCCGCACGGCAAACGCATGCTCGTTCTGAACAATGGAGTCTATGGCGAGCGAATCTCCCAGATGGTGGGGATTCATCGTCTTGGCGTCTCGGAATTGAAATACGAGTGGACCGTGCCGCCGGACCCCGAGCGATTGCGGCTGGCCCTCAGGCAGCATCCGGAAGTCCACGCCGTGGCGATGGTGCATCATGAGACCACGACCGGATTGATCAATCCCGTCAAGGAAATCGCGGAAGTCGTCGACAGCCAAAACCGCGTCTTCATTCTGGACGCGGTCAGCGCGCTCGGCGGTGAACCGCTCGACATCGCCGGCAACCATATCTACATGGTCGGTGGTACGGCGGGCAAGTGCATCCAGGGATTTCCGGGCGTGTCGTTTGTGCTCATGCGGCGGGGATTTCTGGAACGGATGCGGGCGTACCCCAAGCGCTCTTGGTATCTCCATCTGACCCATTATGTGAACGATCAGGGGCAAGGCGTCATCCCGTTCACGCCGGCCGTGCAGGTGTATTACGCATTCGACGAAGCGCTCAACGAACTCCTGGAAGAAGGGGTCTCCAGGCGCATCCAGCGCTACAAGAAGATGGCGACGTTGATCCGGGAGCGTATGGCCAAACTCGGCCTGAAGCCGGTTCTGACGCCGGATCGCCAATCCAATACGATCACCGCGTACTATCTGCCGGAAGGATTGTCCTACCAAGCTCTCCACGATCAGTTGAAGGCGCAGGGGTACGTCATCTATGCCGGCCAGGGCAATCTGGAGAACAAAATTTTTCGGGTGGCCAACATGGGGGCGTTGACCGAAGCGCAGTTCACGGCATTTCTCGACGCCGTGGAACGGATTTGCGCGCCCGCATGAAAGCCGTCATTCTCGCCGCCGGCGTCGGCAAGCGGCTCTGGTCTCTGACCCAGCATCGTCCGAAGTGTCTGATCGAGGTCGGCGGCCAGAGTCTTCTCCATCGTTATCTGCGATCATTGGGAGAGATCGGCGTGTCCCGTGCGGATATCGTCGTCGGATACAAGCAGGAGATGATCCGGTCGGCGGTGGATGCGGATTCGTGCGGGATGCGGGTGAACTTTCTCGTCAACGAGCACTTCCATCGCGGCAGCATTTCTTCGCTATGGGTGGCGCGGACGGCCTTGGATGATGACGTCATCATCATGGATGCGGACGTGCTGTTTCATCGTGAGATTCTCAGAAGACTCGTGAGGTCCGCGTATCCCAATGCCTTACTGATGGACGAATCCGTCAAACAAACCGGCGAAGAATGCATGGTGGTGGTCGCGGGCGGTCGCGTCATCGCCCTGACCAAACGCCTGCCGTTGCATTATGATTATGCCGGCGAAGGCGTCGGATTTCTCAAGGTCAGGGCCGCGGACACTCCCCATATCGTGGCGTCCCTCAGACCGTACGTAGATCGGGAAGCCTGGCAGATGGAGTATGAGGACGCCTTGCTGGAATTCTTCAGGGACGTCAAAGTCGGGCACGAAAAAATCGGAGGCTTGCCTTGGACGGAGATCGATTTCGTCGAGGATGTGGAGAAGGCCGAGCGGGACGTGTTGCCGAAACTGTGACACGCGCGCAAGCCGCGCGCGGCTGCGGCGATAAGAGGACGGGCCGAGATGGGTGAAAGTTTGCTTGATCAGCAGGCCGACCTGCAGGGACTCTCGACGGCCATCCTGCTCCCGTCCGTGGATCTGTTCGGTGCGCCGGTCAGAGGAGCGGTCGGGCCGCTGACGCCGATTGTAGGCATCAGTTTGTTCCAGCGCGCGGTGTTGACTTTTCAACGGGCGGGCATTCGACAACTGATTGTGATGGCCGGGGCTGAGGAGGAAGCTCTCAAGCAAGCGCTCGGCAAGGGACCCCGCGTGACGATCCCGGTGCGTTGGATGCCGATTCGGGAATTTCCGCTGGACGACCCCAGAACCTGGGAAGCCTTGGCCGCAGAGGCCCGAGGATTCTGTCTGGTGTCCGGAGCCACCGGCATTTTTTCCCGCGCGTTGGTCGAGCAACTCAGGCGGGACGTCCAGGAAGGACATGCCATTGTCGTCGCGCCAGGACGACTTCGACATGGGACGGGTCAGGGCGATGTCGGATCAACCCGTCGTCTCGTCGAACCGGGCGTTGCGGAGGCGGCGGATCTGGTGGTGCTGCCGGTCAATCTCTTGAGCGCAGGAGGAGCAGCGATGCGCGAGTCCGGCACCATTCCCGTCCGCCGGTGGATCGAGCAGGCGGCGGCGGCCGGGCGGTTGCGCGTTTTTTCGACCGGCTTAAGCCAGGCCCAATGGTACCGGACGGTGCGAACCTCCCGTGACGTGCGTGCGGCGGAGAGTCAGCTGTTCGCGTCGCTCAGAAGCGACCTCGAGGGCTTCGTCGACCGGTATTTCAATCGGATCCTGTCTCGAAGGTTTACGCGGATCTTTCTCTCGCTCGGATTGTCCCCGAACGCTGTGACGATGCTGGCCACTTTCGTGGGGCTGGCCGCGGCGGTGGGATTCGCGATGGGGACGTATGCCGCGAGCCTCACCGCGGCGCTGCTGTTCCAACTGGCGGCGGTCATCGATTGCAGCGACGGTGAGATTGCGCGGTTGACGTTTACCGAGTCCCCATTCGGAGCCTGGCTCGACATTGCCATGGACAATGTCGTCCACATGGCCATCTTCGGAGGAATCGCCTGGGGGAGCTATACGGCCGGTTCGGCAGGCTCGTACGCCTGGCTGCCGTTGGCATTGGGGGCCGCCGCCATCCTGGGAAATGCACTGTCATTCGTTCTGGTGGGCAAGGCTCAGAAGATCAGAGCGGCGAACGGGTGGGCGAATCTTGAGCAGGCTGCCCGCTCCGAATTCATTCTGCAGAATCTGGCGAGCCGGGATTTTTCCATCATCGTCCTGTTGTTTGCTCTCTTCGGTAAACTGGATTGGTTTCTGTGGCTCGCGGCGGTCGGATCCTTG
>DAOLIU010000189.1:0-4507 GCA_035328385.1 Nitrospira sp.
AGGCGAGCGGTTCGAGGTTCTAAGGAAGGGCCCGGCGGTTTCCCGCCGAGCCCTTCGTGTTTTTTCCCGTGTCCGGATTCGACTCGGATCTGGTCCTTGAACGCTCCACCCTTCACGAGTTACGCTTCACGATCATATGATCGTCGAAGTCGAAGCCAACGAAAACTGCGAAACGAGCTTCTTCGCCCGCTTCAAAGAGGCGGGCCCTGCCAGACCGGTCGTTCAGGTCCGGCTCTTCGAGCGGAATCCGGCCGGAGAATGGTACGACGTCACCGGATGGAGCGAGCACCCCGCCGCTCCCGCGTGTCGGGCCTTCGGCCAGCCCATCGAAGACTCCGGCGCGGGCATGGCCTATCTGGTCTATGGCGGGCTCTACGGCCTTCGTTTCAAGCCTGCCGGCAGCGCCGAGCCCTGGAGCCTGACAAGCCCGCACCAGTGGGGTGAAGCCTATCTCTCCCTCGCCAGCGACCGCGATCTCCGCTACGCACCGCCGCCCCAGCCTTGACCAGTCAAGAACGTGAAAAGCGTTTGAGACTCCGCACGTCCTGCCTATACTGGATGACATGACGCATGCAGAGGCGCCGCCTGCGCCGAGCCCGAATTCACCCTCCTCCCAGTCCGTTTGGACCCGAATTCGGCCGTTGACTCCGTTCCTCATCGCCCTGGCGACCATCCTGATCTTTCTGATCGATCTACATTTTCCCATCGGCTTTGCTCCCTGGCTGCCCTATTTCCTTCTGGGCCTGCCCATCGCGCGGCTCTACGCCCCGCGGATCCTTCTGTTCGCCACGGCGCTCTGGTCCATCGCGATCATGGGAGAGCCGTTCCTGCCGCCGCATTTCGGCGAGCCGTTGCCTCTGGCGGTCTTCAACCGATCCGTCGGAATCGGCACCCTGTGGATTCTCACCGCGTTCCTGTACTTCGACGCCCAAGGCCGCCGCGCGCGGCAACGGAGCGAGGCCAAGCTCCAGGCCATCGTGGAAGGAGCACTCGATGCCGTCATTGCGATGGACCGGCACGGAACCGTGGCCGAATGGAATCCGCAGGCCGAGAGGATATTCGGGTTTTCCCGGGCGGAGGCCGTGGGAAACTCGCTTGTCGAACTGATCATCCCGGGCGAACAGCGCGCCGTCTACATCGAGGAATTGAACTGCTACCTTACCAGCGGATCCGAGGGGATGCTCCGACAGCGCGTCGAAATGACCGCGCTCCGGAAAAACGGAGAACGATTTCCCGCAGAGTTGACCGTGATCCCGCTGATGCTCGGCAAGGACGTGCTGTTTTCGTCGTTCATCCGCGACATCAGCGAGCGAAAGCGGGCAGAGGACACGCTCCGGCAGACAACCGCCTTCATTGAATCCCTGCTCGAGCACTTGCCGGACATGATATTCGTCAAAGACGCCCAAGACCTGCGGTTCGTCCGGTTCAACAAGGCCGGAGAAGCCCTGCTCGGCTACCCCCGATCGGAGCTGTTGGGCAAGAACGATTACGATTTCTTCCCGAAACAGGAAGCCGACTTTTTTACCGCGAAGGACCGCGAAACGCTCGCCAGCGGGCGTCTGATCGACATTCCCGAGGAACCGGTGCAAACCAAGGGCATGGGCATCCGGTTATTGCACACCAAAAAGATCCCGATTTGCGACGACGACGGAACACCCCGCTACTTGCTGGGCATCTCGGAAGATGTGACGGAACGCAAAGAGGCGGAATCGGCGCTGGTGCGGGCCAGATTGGCGGCCGAGGCAGCCAGCAAGGCCAAGAGCGATTTTCTGGCCAACATGAGCCATGAAATGCGCACGCCGTTGAACGCCATCATGGGAATGACCGATTACCTGGCCAGAACCCCGCTGACACCCCAGCAGCTGGCGCTCGTCGAGCGCTGCACCAAGGCCAGCGACACGCTCCTGCGGATGATCGAGGATCTGTTGCTGACCGCCAAGGCGGAGTCCGGTACCTTGACCCTGACCTCCGAACCGTTCGTCCTGCGCGAGATCATGCTGGAATGTACGAATCTCCTCGGTACCGAGGCGCAGGGGAAAGGTTTGACGGTGACCACTCACCTCGACCCGGCGATCCCGGCCCGGGTGAAAGGGGACGCCCACCGGTTTCAACAAGTGCTGCTCAACCTCGTCAGGAACGCCATCAAGTTCACGGAAACCGGGGCGGTCACCGTGCGGGCCAAACTGCGCGCGATCGACGAAACGCGGTGCAAGGTACAGTTTGCCGTTACCGATTCCGGAATCGGCATCACGGACGAACTGCGGAACCGACTCTTCGAGCGGTTTTCTCAAGCTGACTCGCAGGCCAACCGGCATTACGGCGGGGTGGGATTGGGACTCGCCATCTGCAGGCAGCTGATCGAACTTATGGGCGGACGCATCTGGGTCGACAGCATACCGGGGCAAGGCAGTACCTTCTCCTTCACCGTTCCGTTCGGAATGGCGCAGGACGAGACGGAGGGGGAGGAACCGACCTCGACCTCTCGAAGCCGGATGTTTCCAACGGCATTGCGGAAAACCCGGGCCAAGGAATGGAAAATTCTGCTGGCCGAGGATTCCATCGAATCCCAGCACGTCATGCGCCTGTATCTCAGCAAATCTCCCTACCGGCTGGACTGTGCCGACAGCGGCACGAGCGTCGTCGAAACGTTCAAGTCCGGCCGCTACGATCTGGTGCTCATGGACCTGCACATGCCCGATATGGACGGCTGCGAAGCGACCAGACGCATCCGTGCCTGGGAAACGGAACAGGACCGCCCCCGGACCCCGATCGTCGCCCTGACGGCCGACGGCTTCGCGGAATCCAGACAGCGGAGCACGGAGGCCGGCTGCGACGACTTCCTCACGAAACCGGTGAAAATGGACACGGTGCTCAGCACCATCCGTCGATTCGTGGCCGAGACAAAGCCGACTCCGACGCCCGGCCGCATGAAGTCGGACCAGGCGGAGCTGCTGAATGCCGAGCTGAACCGGATGAGACCGAAATTCATTCAGAACAGGCGGCTCGATATACACGAGCTGCGGCGCGCCGTCGAAGCCGGCAACTTCGATCAGATCAGGCTCATCGGCCACCGCATCAAGGGGCTCGCCGGCACCTATGGCCTGCATGCCATCGGGGCCATCGGCGGCGTCCTGGAGGATGCGGCCTGCAAGCGCCACCTCGAACGGATCACAGCCGGCATCATCGACCTGCGCGCCGCCATCGAAGCGGTGGAGCAAACCCCCTCGCTGTCCGATCACGACCGCTCACCATCGCCCACAGCCCAGTAAAGGAGTCCTGTCATGAGTATTCTCATCGTCGACGATTTCGAAGAGCAACGGGAATTGCTGGCCCTCACCCTCAAGCAGGCGGGCTACCGGTCGTTGTTGTTCTCCGATTCCGCCTCCGACGCCCTGCAACGTCTGGGCGTCGGATCCTCGGCACCGCCGCCGGATCGCGTGGACATCGTCCTGATGGATATCGTCATGCCGGACATGGACGGGCTGGAAGCCTGCCGGCGCATCCGCGGAGACGAACGGTTGGAGCATCTTCCCGTGATCGTGGTGACGGCCAAGACCGATTCATCCGATCTGACCGCGGCCTATACCGCCGGAGCCACGGACTACATCCGGAAGCCGGTCATTCCCGCCGAGTTGGTCGCGAGAGTCTCGATGGCCATGAGCGTCAAAGAGGAACTGGACAATCGTACCGAGCGAGAACGGGAGCTCAACGAACAGGCCAAGCAGCTCGGCAAGACGGTCCAGGAACTCAAATCGCTCCGCGGCACGCTCTGTCTCTGCGCCAAGTGTAAGCGGGTCAAGACCGGCGGGGGGTTGTGGCAACGGCTCGAAGACTATCTCGAAGAGAAGCTCAACGCCAAGATTTCCTCCGGTGTCTGCAACAAATGCGCGGTTTCCGGCGTACCGAACACGGTGCGGGCCTCGTTCTAGCCGCTCACCGCAGGGTGCGGAGCCCCGCGACCCGCAAAGCCGCCTTCAACAATGCCGAAGTGTTCGGCTCGTTGAAGAAGGAGCGGAAGACCCGATTGACCAGTGTGGTATGCCGTCGGTGGTCGGCGCTGAAGGCCCGGCTGGCGGCCGATCGGCTGGCCCCCTCGTATCCCATCCTGATCGCGCAACGCTCCAACTCATCCTCTTCCTGCGGCAGTGCATGGGTCTGGAGGTCGTGCACCATCTGAAGCTTGTGCTCCACGTCCCTGAGAAACACATAGGCCTGGGCCAGCTCATCGCGCTCCCGCGCCGCCATCACCTTTCGGTCCACCAGTCGATCCAGCGCCCCGAGCGTGCCGCGATCGAGTAACGCCGGCACCCTCCCCCCGGCCAGGACTTGAATGGTCTGGACCAGGAACTCGATCTCCCTGATTCCGCCGGTGCCGAGCTTCACGTTCCGGCTTTCGTGGCCTCGCTCCGCGATCTTGGCATCGATCATGTCCTTCACCGCCCGCACGTCGGCCACCACCGCGAGGGCGTCCGAGCGGCGCGGCCTGGACGCCGCGCCGAAAATGAAC
>DAOLIU010000190.1:0-4467 GCA_035328385.1 Nitrospira sp.
ACAGGCGGAGGACCCCCGCCGGCGACCGCCGCCGGCGGGCTCAACGTTCGTCGCTCGTTCGCTTCAGGAAATCGGCTAACTCGCTGGCATGTGTTTCCGTTTCGGCGAGAATACCCAGGAGCATTTCGCGGGTGACGAGGTCCTTGTCGCCGATCTCACGGATCAACGCCGTGTACGCTTCGATTTGACGCCGTTCGAGCAGCAGATTCTCGATGACCATTTCCGTCAAGGTGGCACCCTGTTCCGGATGAACTCCGATCGCGGCCGCCTTCCCCGCGAGTTCCTGCAAGTCGAAAATCGGAACGCCGCCCAGCTGTTGAATTCTCGTGGCCAATCGATCGGCATGAACCAGTTCCTGTTGGGCGTGCGCTTCGAATTCAGTTTTTAATCCCGGAGACAGCAGCGACACCGCCATGTACCCGTGCTGTTTGTACTGCAGATAGCTCGTAATCTCCGTCGATCGAAGACGGTTGAGTGAACTGACGACGTTCTGGGGGTCGGCAAAATACTGCTTCGTCACCGCCCCTTGATCGACGGCCTCTCGTATTTCTTGGTCGGTTAAACCACTTTGGCTTGCCAGTGATCGTTTCATAACGCCTCTTGGATTGTGGGTTGCAGGATTGGGGGGCTGAGTTGAACGCGCGTGCTCCGGAGCATGACTGAATTGTCCCAGTACTATCGCGAGCATTGAACTAGTGATCTCTCGGGGCTCAGGCAGATCGAAACTAGGGTGCGCCCGAGGGGTCTTCAAACAATTCAATCTGCTAGGGTTTTATTATGGCTCGGTGGTTGTTTGATCAGCTGTACAAGCCGAATCCGGCTCCTGATCCTGGCCCGGCGCCAGATCCCGATCCGTTTCCGCCTCCGCAGCCACCGTTGCCCGATCCGCAGCCGACGCCCACGCCTCCCCCCGTACGGCCACCCATCCCACAACTCGCCACGGCTTGGCGGAGATTCAGCGCATAACCGGCCTGGGGCTGCCCTGCCGTCTGCTTAGCAGGATGTTGAAAAGTCCTCCAGCTGCGTTCTCGCGTCGCTCAGAGGCTCACGCGACTGGCTCTGGCGCAGCCAGAAACCGTTTTCAACAGCCTGTTAGAGATGAAGTGCGGTGCGGATATGACGAACCAATTGCTCGGGTGTGTCGGCGGCGTCGAGGACGAGGGCGTCCTGCGGCTCTTCGAAGGTCTGTAGCTGACTTTCCAGCAGCGGGGCCTTCATAAAATGTCCGGCACGGTGGAGCAAACGCTCTTGGAGCAACAGAGGGGAGGCTTTCAGATATACCAGCTGAACCAGCTGCCGGCGGCCATTCAACACAAAATCTCGATAGGCGGCTTTCAGCAAGGAGCAGGCCAGCACGACCCGCCTCCCCTCCGCCGTCCAGCCGTCGATTGCTGTCCGTATCCGATCAAGCCAAGGATACCGATCGGCATCGGTCAGCGGTTGACCGGTTGCTATCTTCTCGATGCTGGAGCGGGAATGAAAGGAATCGCCGTCGATGAAAGTCCAATTCAACTCCCTCGCAAGCCCGAGACCGACGGTCGTTTTGCCGGCTCCCGCGACTCCCATCACGATAATGACGCGTCCCTCCGTCGGCATCGTTCGATGATGCATTGGTTTGCCCGGCCCCATTCATCCGATTTCGATAGCCCTACGTTCGGTCCGCCGAGGTTCCGCAGCGTGGAGCCTGTCCGCTCCACTCGCAACGGCGACGATAAGCATGGTGGTGAGCGCCCCTACCAAGGCGGCCGCCATGTCCTTCTGCGCGTCCCACGGATCGCCCTGCATACCCAAGTACGCGGTTCCGAGATCCGGGCTGACGATTTCCGCGACTATGGCCTCGACGACCTCGAACAATCCACTTTGCGCCAGCATGCCGCTGACGGGAAGATAGTAGGACCAGAGACCCGTTACACCCGCCAGATGGACGAGCACCTCCCGCAACGGCAACACCAAGAGAAGCCCATACGAGAAATGGACGAGCCGATCATAGGGATTGCGAGAAAACCCAAAGACCTGCTGCAACCAGAATCCGAACGGCACTTCGGCGTAGGTATAGTGCGCGCCGACGGCGTGGAGACTGAGGAAGATGGTGATCAGCACATAGGAGAGGGAAGAAAATTGAAACCGCCGGTACGTGACGATCAGAACCGTTACGGCCGTGAGCGCGAGCAAATTCTCCAAAAGCCAGTCCCGGCGGTCGTACGGCGAAATCGCCAGGCCGGCCCAAAGGAGGCCGTACCAGGCAGACAACCAGAGCAGCAGCCTTGGTCTCTTGTACACAATCGCGTCCGATTGCGGTCAACGTCAGGCGTCGGCAAGCGGCTGGCTGTGAGGGAATGGCCGTCCGTTTCGATACCAGCGCACCGACAGCAACACCGCCGTGCAGAGGAGCGCCCCGTACAGGGCGGCCGCCATGTCCTTCTGCGCATCCCAGATGTCCCCTTGAGACCCCAGGTAGGTCATGCCAAGTTCGGGGTGAACGGCCCGGGCTACCCACGATTCGATGATTTCCCAAAAACCGCTGAGACCAAGGATCGTCATCACCGGCAGATAGTACATCATCCACCCCCGGACCGACGCCGTGAGGCGAAAGAGTTCCTCGATCGGATAGACCAATAAGAACCCGAAGCAGAAATGGACAAGGCGATCATAATGATTGCGCCCCACGTCGATCGGCACGTCCATCCAGCTTCCAAGCGGAACCTGGGCGTACGTGTAATGAACGCCGACGGTGTGAAGACTCAAAAAGACGGTGATCAACAGATACGAAGCGACGGACAAGGGAAGACACCGATGGGTACCGGCCAACAGGAGCACGAGAAGGCCCGGCAGGATGCTGGCCAACAACCAGAATTGGCGATCAACGGGCGCATAGGCGGTCCAAGCGGAGAGGAGGACGTACCAGACAAGCAAGCCAAGCAGTATTCTTTTGTTCGTTCGTACCACCAGACCTCCGGGGTTCTCTCGCACGACGGTTCCTTGCATCGACCGACGCCATTTACTGTACAGGCCGATCGGCATCGATGCAACGGGGCCTCACCCTCCCGTTCACCGCGGTCCGTCACCGGTTACGCGTACGAGCTCGCGACGCGAGGAAGCACCGCGCAGTGTGATCGTTGACCATACCGACCGCCTGCATGTACGCATAGACTATCGTGCTGCCGACGAAGCGGAACCCCCGGCGCTTCAGATCCTTGGACAGGGCATCGCTTTCGGCGGTCGATGTCGGAATCTTGCGGAACGAACCTCTTCGACCTTGCTTGGGGGCGCCTCCAACGAAGCGCCAGACGTAGGCGTCGAACGAACCAAACTCCCGTTGGACCGCCAAGAACGCCCGTGCGTTCGTGACGGCCGAATCGATTTTCAGACGATTGCGGATGATGCGAGGATCTTTCAGGAGAGCCGCCCGCTTCCGAGCATCGAACCGTGCAACTCTCGCGGGATTGAACCGGGCGAATGCCCGCCGATAGCCCTCACGGCGCAGGAGAATGGTTTCCCAAGACAGGCCGGCTTGCGCGCCTTCCAATTGCAGCATTTCGAAATGGATTCGGTCATCGTGAACCGGTCTGCCCCACTCTTCATCGTGATAGCGGATCAGATGCGGTTTGCCGCCGACCCATTCGCAGCGGACCCGCGGGTTCACCGACGGTCTAGTCGATGATCTCAACCTTCTTCCCCATCGACTTGGCGCGCCCGAGACAGTCCGTGTCCGCCACGGAGCAGCGAAGCGTATCCAGTTCCGCTTCGTCCACGATTTCGACTTTCTTGCCCTGCGCCTTGGCCTGTTTGAGGCAGCTCGTATCGGTCGCCACGCACTTGACGGAATCAGGCGGAGGAGCCGTGACCACGTTCACCTGCTTGCCTTGCTCCTTGGCCCGCTTCAGGCATTCCTGATCCGTCGCCACGCATTGAACCGTCTCCTCCGTCTTGTTAAGTCCCTTATCGATCGTCTGATCGATACGCTGATTCACGCGGTCCCGTGTCTTGCGTTCCGCGCTGCCCTTCGCCTTGTCGAAGAGCCCTTCGATGATGCCCTCAGCCTGCGCGGCCGATACCCCGCACAACAGGCAGAACAGCACGAACAATCCTAGTCGACTGCTTGCCATCATGTTCCCTCCTTCTGCTCCCTGCGTGAGTGAAGGAATCTCTTCCGGAGGCGCCACTCTACCATATCGTTTCAGGCTAGAAATAGCCGCGGACCCGCAGCCAAGGCATCGATGCGACGGAACCGACCGGATCTGCCAAGAAATGCGGGCAGTGGGGCAGTGTCGAAGCGGTTCGGGCCGGAAGGTCAACTAGCAGGCGGTTGAAAAACTGTTTTGGAGTTCGGAAAACACGAGTCGGACATGATCGCTGATCGAACCGGAAGAACGCACAGGATGTTCAAAAAGGCCGCGGTTCTCACCCACCCAACCCCGGCGCGCCAAGACGCGCCGCTCCGCGGGCAAGGCCGCAGCGAGGTCCGCG
>DAOLIU010000191.1:0-4291 GCA_035328385.1 Nitrospira sp.
CCCAAACCCATGAGGCCCTCCGGGCGCTGCGGGCCGCGCTCAAAGATCGCACGGACATACTGCTCGTCGGCGAGACATCATCGGACACTCCGGGCGGACCGGCGGCCTTCTACGGGACCGGCTCGGATGAATTGCATGAGGTGTTCGACTTTCGCCTGCTCCGTTCGTCTTGGGACCCGGATGCGTTTCGCCGGCTGATCTTCGAAAGCGATCGGGCCGTGCCGCACGGCGGCTGGCCTCCGGTCGTCTTCAGCAATCACGACCAATCCCGGCATATCGACCGCTACGGCAAGAATGGGGACCCCGTCCGGCGTGCCAGGGCCGCCGCGCTCCTCCTGTTTACGCTTCGCGGGACTCCCTTTCTGTATTATGGGGAAGAATTGGGCCTGCGGGACGGAACGCTTCGGCGGTCGGATCTGCGCGATCCCTATACGATCCGTTATTGGCCGTGGAAGACCGGACGGGACCCGGCGAGAACTCCGATGCCTTGGGATGACAGTCCCCAGGCCGGCTTCACGACCGGCAAGCCCTGGCTTCCTCTGTCTCCGGATTGGCAACACACGAATGTCGCGTGGGAACAGAAAAATCGCGGCTCAATGCTATCGCTCTACAAGCAACTCATCCGGTTGAAGAAAACGTCTCGTGCGTTGACCTCCGGAATCTATCAGCCGGTCGAGGTCGAGGGGCATGAATGTCTCGCCTATCAACGGGTGTTCCAATCTGACGGCCAAACGGAAGCCATGCTGATCGCGTTGAATTTCGGTGCGCGAGAACGGACCTTCTCATTGCCGGAAACGGCGGCGACGCGGACGCGGACCGGCACACTCATCCTCTCCACCCATCCACGACGAGGCGAGGAGACTTGGACCGCCGACCGCTTTACACTTGGACCGGACGAGGGGGTCATCGTGCGGTTGGAATCGCACGCGTACGCGTCATCACTCCTGAAATGATCCAGTCGCCGGATCAGCAGCGATAGGATGACGCCATCCTATCGCGTTCCGGAATGGAGACCAGGCAATCTATTCGTCCGGGATCTCTGCCTCGACGAGTTTTCCCAGCAGAATCAGCGATTCTTGCCAGCCGAGATAACAGGCCTCGACCGGAATGACGTCCGGCACACCCTCTTGCACGATGTCCACTTCCGTTCCACAGGAGACTTTCTTCAACGTAACCGCCACGCGCATTTCGCCCGGCAGATTCGGATCGTCGAAGTGATCGGTATAGCGAATCCGTTCATGCGGCACGAGTTCGAGGTACTGGCCGCCGAACGAGTGGCTCTTGCCGGTGGTGAAATTGGCAAACGACATCTTGAAGGTGCCGCCGACTTTCGCATCCATGTGATGCACCTTCCCGGTAAATCCATTCGGCGGCAGCCACTTCGTCATGGCGTCGGCGTCGAGAAACGCCTTGTAGATCCGTTCAGGTGTGGATCGAAACACACGATGGAGGCGAATGGTATTGGTACCCATGGCTATTTTCTCCCTTCCAATGGATTTACGACCGGCCAAGCGGTCCGATCGATCAGCTCTTGCCTTATAGTCGAACGGGATTCAGAAAATCGACAGCCCGGCTTTATGCACCTCGGGATTCCCCTAAGTGCCTCTAAACCAACACGACTCAATTGGACAATGGATCCTCGGCAGGATGGACTCGTGCACCGGCGGCATGTGAAAAAACGTCCCAGGTAATGCGAATCATTGCTCTTCGAAGAAGCGGATGGCGTTCAGTAGTTCGGGGAAGCTGTAGATGATGTAGTCAGGATTGACGCCTTCCTTTTCCTGCGTCCCTTGGTTGGACTTGATAAAGATCGTTTTCATTCCGACTCTCTGCCCCCCATACACGTCGCGGTACATGTCGTTGCCCACATAAAGAACTTCCGACGGCTTCATGTTCATGGCGGTCAATGCTTCGGTAAACAGCCGTTCATGGGGCTTACGATACCCGAAGTCTCCCGAAACGATGATCGGATCGAAATAGCCGGCTAAGCCCACGGCGTTCAGCTCCGGAACCGCATAGGCGGTTTGCGCGTCGGACACGGCCGCAAGACGATAGTGCGAACGGAGCTGCCCGATCGTGTCTTCCACTCCGGGATAGAGTTGCAGCCGGAAACGCGAGGCGGCACGGTACGTTTCGGCCAGCAACGTCGGAAGCTGTTCGAGCTTCTGCGCCGGCAGATCGCGCGTGAAGTCGGTCGCGTATAGCGTGATAATCCGACGGAAGATGCCGACGGCATCGAATTCCGGGTGGCGCTCACTGGACGCCGTCCGTTGTTCCTTCATGATCTGGAAGTACGCGTCTTTGAGGCCTTTCGGGTCGAGTGAGATCCCCTGATACGACAACAGATTGCTGACGATCCGATAGATCTCCTCATGCCCCTCGTCCGTACGGATGTCCACCAGCGTGCCGTTGATATCGAAAATAATTCCTTTGATGAGCATTTAGAAGCCCCTCAGGCATGCTTTGGCTTCATTGATCAACCGCCTGCGGTATTCCGCTTCGACCCAACTATTTCGGGCAATGCGGAGCAACGTCATGCCCATGTAGAACGGAATCCTCCCGGCAATGGAATGAAACGCGCTTTGGCGGTCGGGAAAATGGCAGGCGTACTCCCAGAGAAAGTGCCCGATGAAGGGCTCGGCGGCGTACGGGTTGCCGCTGGCACGCAGAAAGAAATGCTTCAGCTCGCCGGCGATACGCCCCGTATCAAAGACGCGATCGGCACGCTTGGCCCTCTCGAGATCGAACGCGATGACTTGCAAGTTGTGGCCGAACATGAAGTTCTCCGGCGTCGCGTCCCCGTGGACGAGCACCTGCCGGTCTTCCCACATCCTCGGCTGATTGCGCCATTGGTCGCGCAGCCAATACAACTCGCGCGCCTCGTCCCATCCGATTGCCGAAATTTCCAGGAGTCGGCCGATCAAGTGATCCATATAGTGGCAGTCGTGATGAAATTCCACTTTGACGCCGATGGCCGTCCGATTGTGCAGTGCCGACAGGAAATAGGCCAGGGCGGTGAGCTTGTGATACAGCTTGCCGTGGTCGCCATGCCGAATGACGTCCCGTATCACGTCACTGAGGATCTCTCCTTCGCAGTATTCGGTCACGAGAAGCGCGTTCATCGCATAGTGGCGTCCGAGCGGCCTGACGACGTGGTGGGGATACCCCGTCAACCCGACGTCGCGCACCATGCAGAGATTGTCGAACTCGCGCGTGAGGAGCGACGCCGCCTTGATCGCATTCGTCTTTCTCGAAGAGAGAAAAAACTTACCGATGACTTTCGTGGCGGTCGCGCGATCTTCATACAAGTACACGTCGTTCGAGCCGTTGAGCGCGAATACCCGATACGTCGAATGCCCTGAAGTGCCGGCAATCTGCGGCTGAATGTCATGCCGAAGATAGGCGTGCAACGGGTCGTGTTCCGATAGGCGCCCAAGATAAGTTCTGTGCATTGTCGTGTGATGACGCAGCGATTCAGTTTCAAGGTGCCGCTACGAAGGACGATATGCGTCGCGTTTTGCTCTGTATCGCCCGAGGCCTTCGAGAGGGATTGCGACGGATAACATAGAGATCATGGTTTCATTAACTTTGTGAAAACTCAATGCCCAATTTTGATATCCCGGCTCCCTGGCTGCCCACACCAGGTAATGAGGGAATGCATTTATAACAGTGTGATTTACAAGCGGTTGCGACGCTCCGCTTACCCGTATTCTGAAAAATGTTGAGCGATGGTGGACTCGCGTCGTGAATTGCGGAGATGCGGACTATGTGAAACGAAGCAGCATCTGGAGGTTTCCATCGATGTATACCGATTACATCAGGAACCAGGACGCTTCAGTGGTGGGGTTACTGCGCCGGTACCGGCCTGCTTGTGCGACGGCAAGACAAGGGCTGGCGCTCCATTCAAGAGTGTTTTATGCTGAATGTATGGCTGTTCATGCCTATAGGACGGTAGCCGAAGCCATACGTGATCTGGAGCGGCGAGGATTCACCGCCAACTTCGAGATGGTCAACAAAACGTTTCGAGCCGTGGACAGCGGAAAAACGTTCACGCCGGACGACTTGGCGATCGTGGAACACTACCGGTTTGAAGGAGCAAGCGATCCGGAGGAACTCGCGGTCGTCTATGCGATTCAGGCCCGGGACGGCACACGCGGAAGCCTGGTCGATGCTTACGGAGCCTATGCCAATCCTGAGCTATCCGCCTTTCTGAAAGACGTGCCGATCCACGAAACGTGAGTGTCATCGCTATATCGATCGCATATCGTCCATCCGAATAATTCCACTGGTG
>DAOLIU010000192.1:0-4276 GCA_035328385.1 Nitrospira sp.
GGCGGTGGTCACGGTGCTGGCCGGGCTCCTGGGCGCCCGCCTGCCCGGCGGGTTCATTCCATTGGAAGATACCGGCTACTTCCTGCTCAACGTGCAACTGCCCGCCGCCGCGTCTCTGCAACGGACCGATGCGGTGATGAAAAAGGTCGATGCCGTTCTGGCCGACACGCCCGGCGTCGAATTCTACACGACGGTGTCCGGCTACGGCGTATTGAGCCAGACCTTCACGACCTACAACGCCGTCGTGTTCGTGGCGCTGAAGCCATGGGAAGACCGGAAAACCGCCGAGCAGCGCTACAGGGCGATCCTCGTCGGCCTGAATAAGCGATTGAGTCAGATGCCCGAGGCGGTCGCGTTCGCCTTTCCTCCGCCGGCGATCCCCGGAGTGGGAAATTCCGGGGGCGTGACCTTCATTCTTGAGGACCGCTCCGGCGCGCCGTTCGAGTTTCTTTCGGCCCAGACGGAGCGGTTTCTGGAGGCGGCCTCCAAGCGGCCGGAAATGGCCAGGGTGGTGACCACGCTGATCGCCGGCACGCCGCAATGGTTCGCCGAGGTGGATCGCGACAAAGCGCTCAAACAGGGCGTGGCGCTCCAAGATGTCTATCAAACGCTGCAGACCTTCATGGGGGGCGCGCTGGTGAACTACTTCAACCGCTTCGGACGTCTCTGGCAAGTCTACGTGGAAGCGGAGCCGGAATACCGGACCAAGGCCGAGCAGGTCGGCGAATTCTACGTGCAGAACAACCATGGACAGATGGTGCCGCTCTCGACGCTGGTCACGATGAAGCCGATCAACGGCCCCGAGTTCACCATGCGGTACAACGAATACCGATCGGCGCAGATCAACGCGATGCCGGCGCCGGGCTACAGCACGAGAGAAGTGATGGCCGCCCTCGAGGCGGTGTTCCGCGAAACCATGCCCAAGGAAATGGGCTTCGACTACATGGGCATGTCCTACCAGGAAAAGGTCGCGGCTGAGGGCGTGCCGCCGGCGGTCATTTTCGGGTTTTCGCTGCTGTTCGTCTTTCTGATCCTGGCGGCGCAATACGAAAGCTGGGCCTTGCCGGTCAGCGTATTGCTGGCCACGCCGATCTCCGTCTTCGGCGCCTTCGGAGCTCTGTGGGCGATCGGCCTGGAGAACGACGTGTACTCCCAGATCGGACTGGTCATGCTCATCGGACTCAGCGCGAAGAACGCGATCCTGATCGTGGAGTTCGCCAAGATGGAGGTCGAAAAAGGCCGTCCGATCGTCGAGGCGGCGCTGGCCGGCGCGCGGTTACGTTTGCGGCCGATTCTGATGACCGCGTTCGCCTTCATCCTCGGCGTGATGCCGCTCGCGCTGGCCTCGGGCGCCGGCGCCCACGCCAGGGTGATTCTGGGCTTTACCGTCTTGGGCGGCATGCTCGCGGCAACCCTGCTCGCGATCCTGGTCATTCCGGTGTTGTATTACGTCGTCGAACGGTGGGTGGCGGAACGAAAAGCCGGCGGGAGGACCGGGGCGCCGGTCACGGTTCCGTAGCGGTTTGAAGAAGGAGGGAAACGATGTATCGCTGGAGCGCGCTCCTGTTGCTGTTGACCGTCTCGGGCGGATGCAAGATGGGGCCCGACTATACGCGCCCCGACATGCCGCCCGCGGAGTCCTGGAGAATGGCGTCGGCGGCCGCCGAATCGATCGCCAATTTGTCCTGGTGGGAGCTCCTCAAGGACAAAGAGTTGCAGAACGTGATGCAAATCGCGCTCGCGGAAAATCAGGACGTCCGGACCGCGATGGCGTCCGTCGATCAATATCGCGCCCAGCTCGTCATGACCAAGTGGGATCTGGCTCCGTCGCTGTCCTACGGGGCTTCGGCCTTCATGTATCACACGTCGGGAGGGGACGCGACGACGATTCCGGGCGGCGGCGGCGCGATCGTTCTGCCGAGCCAGGGAGGGCAGGACAGCACGACCTTTTCCAATACGGTGGGCTTCGGGAATTTGAAATGGGAGCTGGACCTGTGGGGGCGGCTGCGGCGCGCCGTCGAGGCATCGGAGGCGCAGATGTTCGCCCAGGAAGAAAACCAGCGGGCGGTGATTTTGAGCCTCGTCGGCAGCGTGGGCGAGGCCTATTTCGGACTGCGGTCGCTGGACCTCCAGGTCGACATCACCAAGCGCACGCTCAAGTCCTGGGAAGAATCCGTCCGGCTCTCCCAGCTCCGGTACAAGCAGGGCTACATTCCGAAGTTGGATCTCGACCGGTTCGAAGCGGAACGGGCCGGCACGGCGGCGAAACTTGCCGACCTTGAAAAACAGGTCGTGCAGAAGGAAAACCAGCTCAACGCGCTCATGGGCCGCAAACCGGCGGCCGTCACGCGCGGCTTGCCGCTGACCGAGCAACCCATGCCTCCGGCCGTGCCGGCCGGTCTTCCGTCGGAGCTGTTGCAGCGGCGGCCGGATCTGCAGCAGGCCGAACAAACGCTCGCCGCCGCGACCGCCAACATCGGCGTTGCGCAGGCGGCGCGGTTTCCGCAGCTCGCATTGACCGGCGCCGTCGGCGGCGCGAACGCGAATCTCAGCGGGACGTCGATCGGGCCGTTGTTCATTCAAAACGTCGCGGCCTCGCTCGCAGGTCCGTTGCTCAACGCGAGCGCGTTGGGCTATCAGGTGAGCGTCAACGAAATGAAAGCGCGGCAGGCGGCGCTGCAGTATGAAAAGGCCGTCGTGAACGCGTTCAAGGAAGTAGAGGACGCGCTGATCGCGGTGCAAAAAACGCAGGAGCAACGGGAAGCGCAGGAGCAGCAGGTGGCCGCGCTGCAATCCGCGCTCAAGTTCGCCGATCAGCGCTATCAGGGCGGGCGCGCCAGTTATCTCGACGTGCTCACGAGCCAGCGGAGTTTGTTCGAAGCGGAATTGGCGCTTGCGCGCACGTTGCAAACACAGCTGGTGTCCGTCGTGCAGCTCTACACGGCGCTCGGCGGCGGCTGGTCGGTGACCGAACATCCGGAGCAAAATCTGCCCGATCCGCGCCTGCAAAAGAATGCGGCCGCGCGGCTGCAGTAGAAGAAAGACGATGGAAATATTTTGTTGTTTCTCCCTCTTGACTCCGCGCGGCCGCCTTGCTATCTTGTCGCCTGTTCGTTGTGCTCCTGCCTGTTGACCGCGCCTGACGGCGAGTCACGGTGCGGTTCTAAAGGGAAACTACCCGAAGATTTTTTGAGTGGGTCCCTTGACATGCTGTGTCGCGCGCGTGTATATTGCGCGGCTCGCGTGATGAGCGCGAGTGCGACGAGTGCGAATTGTTCTTTGACAACTGAATAGAGGAAGATGAGCAAGGTGTAAGGTGTATTGAAGTGGTGGCCCTTGGTCCAATTCTAAAGCAACACCTATATGAGAGTTTGATCCTGGCTCAGAACGAACGCTGGCGGCGCGCCTAATACATGCAAGTCGAGCGAGAAGGTGTAGCAATACACTTGTAAAGCGGCGAACGGGTGAGGAATACATGGGTAATCTACCATCGAGTGGGGAATAACCAGCCGAAAGGTTGGCTAATACCGCGTACGCCTCCGGATCTTCGGGTTCGGAGGGAAAGCCACACTGTGAGTGCGGCGCTCTTTGATGAGCTCATGTCCTATCAGCTTGTTGGTAGGGTAACGGCCTACCAAGGCTTTGACGGGTAGCTGGTCTGAGAGGACGATCAGCCACACTGGCACTGCGACACGGGCCAGACTCCTACGGGAGGCAGCAGTAAGGAATATTGCGCAATGGACGAAAGTCTGACGCAGCGACGCCGCGTGGGGGATGAAGGTCTTCGGATTGTAAACCCCTTTCGGGAGGGAAGATGGAGCGAGCAATCGTTCGGACGGTACCTCCAGAAGCAGCCACGGCCAACTTCGTGCCAGCAGCCGCGGTAATACGAAGGTGGCAAGCGTTGTTCGGATTCACTGGGCGTACAGGGAGCGTAGGCGGTTGGGTAAGCCCTCCGTGAAATCTCCGGGCCTAACCCGGAAAGTGCAGAGGGGACTGTTCAGCTAGAGGATGGGAGAGGAGCGCGGAATTCCCGGTGTAGCGGTGAAATGCGTAGAGATCGGGAGGAAGGCCGGTGGCGAAGGCGGCGCTCTGGAACATTTCTGACGCTGAGGCTCGAAAGCGTGGGGAGCAAACAGGATTAGATACCCTGGTAGTCCACGCCTTAAACGATGGATACTAAGTGTCGGCGGGTTACCGCCGGTGCCGCAGCTAACGCAATAAGTATCCCGCCTGGGAAGTACGGCCGCAAGGTTGAAACTCAAAGGAATTGACG
>DAOLIU010000193.1:0-4179 GCA_035328385.1 Nitrospira sp.
GCCCCGTCTCGCCCCATCCCAATAGAATGTCCGGGGCGCCCTGGATGACCCGTTGCCCCACCACGACACGTTTGCCCTCGTTCTCCCATCGGGGACTTTTGGAATAGGGTGCCAGGACTGAGGGTTGAGCTTCCTTCAACTGAAGAAACAAGGGATCGTCTGATCCATTGCCGGCCATTAAGAGAACCCAGCAGCGAGTGCCCACGCTTCCTACGCCCACAATCTTCCGGGCCACATCGACGATCCGATATCGCGAAAAAATGGACCTGCGGTCGTCGGACAGCGAAGCGAAGTAGTGCTTCAGGGATTGCGCAATCCCCTCCGAAATCGGACGTCCGTCTGATGTGCGGGTCTCCCGGACGATAAAGGGCGGTTCCTCGACGATCTGGTACCGGTCGTCCACGAGTTTCGCCATCTTCTCGAGCACCTGCATCCGACCCCGATTCCGCGCCTTGCCCATGATCCGCCTGGCGATCTTCCGCGTCTCCGGAGATACCGCGCTTAGAATGTCGTTCTCGTCGATGCGCGCGTACCAGACATCGAGGTGCCCCATCCACGCGTATTCCCGCATACGCTTGCGGTAACTTCTGACCGCGGCCCGAGCCGCTTCCTCACACAGGACCTTGTCCGCACCTAGGAACCGGGCAGCCACAACGGCGCTGGCGGCTAGACGTTTGAGGTCCCACTCCCAGCCCTCCGGCAGCGTCTCATCAAAATCGTTGATGCCGAACACGAGGTTGCGCTCGGCCGATGCAAAGACGCCAAAATTGGCAACGTGCATATCACCGCACGCCTGGACCCGCAGGCCCGTCACGGGGGTACGGGCCAGGTCTGCCGCCATGACCGCCGCCGAACCACGCAGGAACGCGAATGGGTTCACGAGCATCCGCGCGTAGCGGATGGGAACAAGATGGAAGACGCGCGTTTTAGCCTGTCTTTCAAGAATACCCACTGGGTCTTCCCGGGTGGGTGCCGGCCGGTATTCTCCGTGCAATTGGTGCGGCACCCTGCCGCGCAGGGCCTTACCAGCGGCGATACGCTCTTTGACCGATGGCATCGCACCAGTGAAGCGAGCCAGCAACTTCGCGGGATGTATACCTTCCGCTCGAATGTCATTCCTCATTGTGTCCGACCCTTTCCATTCATTGAGGATTGAGCGGTGGAAGATCCGCCGCTCGATGCACCGACCCTTTCGGATCTTCATTCAGCCGTTCCCGTGCACGATGCAAGGCTCTTTCAAGATTTCGTCCTTCCTGACCAGAAGAAGCCTGTCGAGAGCCGAAGCAGCGGTCAAACAACATTTCATTCGCCGCTCGATACGACTCTTCGCCCACAATAGCGACAGCTTGCTCGGCGAGTGCCGGTTTGCCCGCAGCTGTGCATCGGTCCAACCATCGATAGAGCGATCTGACCGTGCCCGCGTCGTCGCCCCCCCCGGCCGCCTCACGCAGTTTTGCGAAAGCCGCCGCTTCGGATGCTTCGTACATTCGGCGCCGTTCGGCCAGATGCGCCGTCCACTTCGCTCCGTACCGTCTGACGCGAGGCCAGAGCCATCCGAGTATCGTGAGCAGGCCGACCAAGCCCGCCATCCAAACCCGTGACGGTTTGAGCGCTTCTTCCGCCTTGGTCGCTGCCCCGACAACCGCGGCCTCCGGAATGGCGATCTCAGGGCGGTAGCCGGGGGTCGGCGCCACATCGAACGCCACAGGAGAAATGATCTCTTCGCGTACCCTCTTTCCGACCGAATCCCACCACTGGACCGTCACCTCGGGCAGACGATACTGTCCCGCGCGCTGGATCGTATAGGTGACCGCCTCGGTTCGACGGCCTGCGACAAAACCTTGGCGGTCTTTCGACAGATTTTCCACCACCGGAGCCTTCGGATAGATGGCCAATCCATCGACTTCGCCGAACGAGACCGGGGGAAGAAACATTCCCTGCGTCCCATCGGCCGTCAGCGTCAAGGTTCTGGTGAAGGCATCTCCGACTCGCAATCCTTCCAAGCGGCGGTCGAACCGCTGACTCACGGCGAGGCGTGTCGTCGCAAAGAACTGCGCCATGCCCTCCGCGCCAGCCGGTACCCGCACGTGAAGCTTGCGAGCGGGCGTCCAGAGGCGCACCGGCTTTTCGACCAGACCGGGATGTACGAGAACCTCCAAGCGAGGAATTGTGTACTCGCGAGGTTCCATCGGAGTAATGCGATAGATGCGTGAGATCCCGAACCACCTCTCTCCGTTGATATCCTCGGTAAGGTGAGCCGGCTGCTCATCGGAGAGCGTCGCGAGCGCCCCGGGAACGTCCAAGGTAGGGAACTGGGGTGCGCCGGCGAACCAGGTGGTGACCAATACGTCCACCACCAGCTGCACCGGCTGCCCCACGACGACCTCCCCGGGCGGTTCGAGCCTGGCACGCACCATCCAATGAGGGCCGTCATCGGCGAGCACAGTCCCGGGGAGCAGGCACAAGAGCAGCACCAGCGGCAGCATCATGACGAACCTCTTGCGGCCTTCGTCTTGCCCTCCGCCTCTATGCGGAACTTCTCCCGAAGGAAGTCGGCCGGCGAGATGGTGAGATTGCGCATCCATAGCTCGGCCATCTGCTCCGGTTTCACCTTGAACTGTGGAACCTTTCCAGCCTTTCCTTTCTTGCCCTTGTCGTCGAACTTGATGTCGTCGGGATCCAGATTCGGGTCCGCCTCACCTTCGTTGGGATCCTTGGGCTTCTTTGGAATGAGCCCGGACACGAGCGCTCGATTCTCGGTCGCCTCGGGAAAGACCCGGCGCCGCTTCAGCGCGTTGTCATACGCGCCGATCGCCGCCGGATAGTCTTTGGTGCGCGCGTAACAGTTCCCCATGAGGAACAACGCCTCCGCACTGTCCAGCCTGGCAAACTGCGCGAGCGCCGCGGCATAGTCGCCGCCTCGATAATACGCGAGTCCCTTCCACATCGGATCGCGGAACCGCACGGCAGCCGTCGGATAATCGCCATGCTCGAACGACCAGCGACCCTGCTGGTCTGGCGTCAAAAAGAACGACGCCAGAAAATCCAAGATCCAAGCATCAAATCCCAAATCGGATGATTCAGTCGTACGCATTTCCCTCTTTGCAATTTGGAATTTGTGATTTGTGATTTCACTCGAATTTGGTGCTTGGGATTTGGTATTTGCTGGTTGCTGTGCCATCGCTTTGTGTGTGTGAGTCGTTCCAACCGCGATGGCCAACAGCAACACGGCGATCCATCGGACCGTCCATCCCTTGCGGAACCAGAAAGCCGCAAGCAATAGAATCGGGAACGTGCCGTAGTAGCCGAATTCCTTCCAACGCACTTCAACGGTCTTCTCCAGCGCGATCTGCATGTGATGCATCGCCCGGCGCTGGACCCACTCGACGTCGGTCTCATCCAGCGTGACGCTCGCGACCGGAACCCCCGCCTCCGAACCCAATCGAGAAAACACCTCACGATCGAGCCTCGCCTGAATCGGCTTCCCCTGCTTGTCTACGGCCATGCGTCCTTTGTCCCCCCGGATCGGCCCTCCTTCGGTCGTCCCGGCGGCCAGCACGATCACCTGATGCGGAGACGTCCGTCCATGCTCTTCAAATTTCCCGATTTCGGACGCATCGAATCCGTCCGTCATGAACAGGACGGTGCCCGGCACTGATTCCACTGCCAGGGTTCGGTCCGCCACGGCCAGAGCCTCGGCGGCATGTCGACCGGCGACCGGCATCAGCTTCGTGTCCAGCGCCTCCAGGAACAGCTCGAGCAACGCCGGGTCCTCAGTGGGAGGCAGCACCAGATGGGCCGTGCCGGAGTACGCCACCAAGCCGGTTCGGGAGCCGGAGCGAAGCACAGCCAAGTCGTGGATCTTCTGTTTTGCGCGCTCGAGTCTGGTCGGCGGAAGATCGATCGCGTCCATCGTGGGCGACAGATCGAGCGCCACGACCATCGGCGCTCGGTCTTCCAAAAACGGTGGCGGTTCCTTTTCCCACGTCGGCCCGGCTGCCGCGATACCGGCAAGCACCAAAGAGGCTGCCACCAACCGGATGGGCGTGAACCGGACGCCGGATCGTTCGCCTACCAGCAGATGGTCGAGCAACGCCGGCTCGATGATGCCGCGCCAGCGCGCCCTCGGATCGGCCTGCTTGCTCCAGAGCCAGGCGATGACCAGACCGGCAGGAGCCA
>DAOLIU010000194.1:0-4179 GCA_035328385.1 Nitrospira sp.
CCAAGATCAACGATCTGGTCATCGTGTTCGCCGCGGGGCACGGGATGACCGATGAGCAGTCCAACTACTATTTCGGCACGCACGACATCGACCCCAAACATCCGGCCGCGAACGGACTGCCCTATGAGGAATTCGAGCTTTTGCTCGACGGAATTCCCGCGCTGCAGAAGATGCTCCTGCTCGATACCTGTTTCTCGGGAGAAATCGAAAAGGATCAGCCGGTGGTCGTCGCCAAAGCGGAAGCGGGTGACTCCGCAACGGTGAAGATGCGGTCGTTCAAGGCTGCCCGCGGCATCAGCCTGGTTGCGGGTGACGGCCAGGGAAACGCGCCGGCCGAGCCGCGGCTTTCCACCGACATGGTGAAGTTCCAGCAGGATTGGTTCGCCGATCTCAGGCGCGGGACCGGCGCGGCGGTCATTTCGAGTTCGAGCGGGAACGAATACAGTCTGGAAGGGGAACAGTGGAAGAACGGCGTCTTCACCTATGCGTTGCTGAACGGGCTCAAGAACCGCGTCGCCGATGCCAATAAGGACCACATCATCACGGTGAGCGAACTGCAAGCCTACGTGATCGAGCAAGTGCGCAAGCTCACGGAAGGCGGCCAGAATCCGACCGTGCGAAGAGAGAACCTGGAATACGACTTCGCGGTGTATTGAACGTCGGTCGAACCTGCGAGGCCGGATGGTCGACATACCTAGGGAGCTATCGATGAATTCGGCGGCGCCTCGACGACATTTCCTGTGTGCGCGTTCCTGGCGATGATGATCCCGTCCTGTCTCATCGCGATGGCGTGTGCGCCCGCGTTCGCGGCCTCGTTTGAAGGGGTGGTGCATTTCAAGAGCAAGGCCGATGCCCCAAGACCCTATGCAGGCGCCTCCCAATAGGACTCTGCCGTCAGGGCCGGGACGCTAGGGATCGGGCTGGGTTGAACCTTCGTGCGGCCGGGATCGACAGACTCGGCAGGGACATTCGAATCTCGGTGGTGTCCGACGATGAGAAGGGTACCGCGGCAGGTTGGAAGATGATCAGCGCGGGGCTGTTGGAAAATCGGGTCCAGAGATATCCGCCGGGCGCCGTTCTCCTCTTGATCGGCTGTCTGTCGATCGCCTGTACCGCGGGCGATCGGACGGAGAAGCCGGACGTCGGCGTCACTCAACAGACCGCCGCGGACCTCGCGCTCCCGTCAGGCGCGGACGGAAGGGTCTCTGGAAAAGAGGACGTCGAATCGCGTGGCGTCCCCAATCCGGATCGTCCGATTGTTCCGCCCAAGGATAAGTTCGCGCCGCTTCCTTCAAGCCCTCAATCGAGCCCCCAGTTCACGCCGGTCGCGCCCGCTCCACCGCCGCCGCTCGCCGTTGCTCCGGTCCTTGTCGTCCCGGAATTCTTGTCGGAGCGGTTCGCCATGCCGGTTCCCTGCGAGGGACGGCCATTGTGCTGGCTCAGTCGGCGCGGGGCCGGGTCGCCGGACGAATCGTTCGGGTACTTTCACACCCTCAGGCTTGCCAAATGCAGTGATCAATGGCTTTCATGCGTCAAACAATTCACCGACTCGCTGAATCAATTCAAGGCCCGCAACGGGTTTGCGGCCGGCCAGGGAGAAGTCCGGGCCACTTATTTCAACAACGTCGACTTACGGATCGGCCGTGACATGCACTGCCGGCGAAACGCCGGCGGAATCGCCTGTTATGTGTCCAACTATGGGCCGCCGGCCTTTCTCAATGGAGGAGCCAACCCCGCCTATCCGGACCCTCACGCCGCGCTGACAGAAGCCGTCCAAGCCGCCGGAGGGCTCGTCCCGCCCGGTTCCCTCCAACAACCACCGACTGGTGCCCTTGGTGCACCCCGCGGATCGGGAAACATTCGCCCTTCGACCGGGGCCGGCTCAATAACAACCTTCTCGAAGCCGTTGGCGACGGTGGCCATGGAATATCGTCCGACGCCTCCGTCCAAGACCGTGGCGGTCCGGGAACGTGACGGGCTGTTCACACAGTCGAATCCCGAAGTCTGCATCGGGAGTCGGAGTGAGGGACCTCCCATCCGTCAGGATGTGGACACGGGTATTGATGTCATTCCGGGCGACATGATCGAATTCTCGGCGACAGGATCCGTCTGGGGCGGTGAATGTCTGACCGGGAACAACGGTCCCTCCGGATGGGGGCCGAGACCGGACAATCCGAAACTTCCGATCAAGAATGCTTCGCCATTCGGTCTGATCGGACGGATCGGCCAGCCGAACGACGCCGGAGCGTATTCGGATGTCGACTGTGTCAAAACTTATGACGAGTACGGCCAATCCCCTCCGTGCAAACCTCGTCCGTCCTATTTTTTCATCGGAGACCGCAATGCCATCACGGTTCGCGCCGCCAGCGGGCGCTTGTATCTGCGCGTCAACGACGATAGGCCGGGAAACGGAGTCGGATCCTTTGTGGTGTCGATCACCGTCCAGCGGCAGGTGACCTTCTACGTCTACGATCAAGACGGCAGGCTCGTTCCCAACGTGGCGCTGGACCGCGAAGGACCGAAGTTCGTACCCCACATGTGCCTTGCCTGCCACGGCGGCACCTATGACGATGCGACCCACACGGTCCGCGGCGCCTCGTTTCTGCCGTTCGACGTCTACAACTTTCTCTACTATGAAGGCCCGGGGTTTCGCCGTGTGGATCAGGAAGTGAAGTTTCGCGACCTCAATTTCCTGGTGGCTGAAACGGGCCCCGGCAAGGACAATCCGAACCGTCCGATCGCACGCATGATCGACGGCATGTATCGGGCGCCGAACGGGATGGCGAATACGACGGCCGTCCAGTATGTTCCCGCCGGCTGGCGCGGCCACGAGGACCTGTATCGTGATTTCGTAGGGAAGTATTGCCGGCTTTGCCATATGGCGCAGCCCGCTCGCATCGATTTCGAAACGTATGACAACTTCAAACAGTCGAACCCCGGCGCGGCGATCTGCCGATTCGGCACCATGCCCCATGCGCAGGGGCCCTACGACCATCTGGCGACCGGGCGCTATTCGACCAAGGTCGGAGATGAGCTTCGTGCGCTGGGAGTCGGATGCATCAAGAAATCGTAAAGGGATCGGTGTGCAAGTGCGAAGGCATCGGTCGCATTGGGGCCGTGGATGCGTGATGCCGGATCAGGGCGCGCCAGTTACCAGAACTCTGAGAGAAAGAGGGGAATGGATGAACGTCAGAGGAGGGAAGGCATGAAGTATACACATGGCGGGCGGCGGAAGAGAATCGAATGGATATGTGCGATGGTCACGGCCGGCTGGTTCGTATTCGCTTGTGTCGGGGCTGAGCTCTTCGCAGAACCGCCGAAATCGGGCGCGCCTGGCCAAGCGAATGCGCAGTTGCCGAAATTCCCCAAAAAGTTTGACGTGCAAGGACCGGAGAGCGATTCGTTCGGTTTTGCCGTGACGCAGCCGGGAGCCATCGTCGTCGATGTGCAAGCGCAAGGTGCGCCGGTCGTGGTGACGCTGCAATCGCAGGGAGGTCAGCCGATCAAGCAACAAGGCACGGGCGCCATCAAGCTGAGTTACAACGTGACACCGCAGGATGTACAGCGAAGTATCCTCTGGCATGTGCAAGTTCGCGCATGGTGCGAGGATGATTGCTTGAAAGCCGCACAACGACCGCGGGCGGCGGGGTCCGTCATGGTTCAGCATCCGCCTGTGAATCAGGCGTTGGTGCAGCAGACGGTTCAAACCATGACCGCTCGGCAGAAGCAGCCGTCGCCACAGGAATTACAGCAAGGTGGAGCCCGGGCCGCCGCGCAGATGGAACAGGCCTTTCAACAGCGGAAGGTGCAGTTCGAACAGCAGCAACTCCAGCGGCGCGCCAATCTCTATGCGAGGATTCAACCGCAAGTCGATCAGTTGCGCGGCCGGGTGGGCGGGCAGGTGAGACCGCGGGGTGTTGAGGAATCGGCAGGTCCAACAGGAGGTTCAACGGGAGAAGACCGGCTGTCATCCCTGCCTCCCCCGAACGTGATCTGGATGACTGACGACGCGCCGGGAGAAGGGCAGCAAGATGGAGAGGTTGGCACCCGTGCCCTCCCCCAAGTGCAGCGACCGATGAATCCAGGGATGCCGGCTCCGTCCGGTGGATCGATCCAGCCGACCAACCAGCAGGCCGCGTTTCCGCAGAAGTTTCAGGTGCAGGGTCCCGAGACGGATTC
>DAOLIU010000195.1:0-4140 GCA_035328385.1 Nitrospira sp.
GGGCGTCACGGTCAATCGTGACGCTAAGGCTTCTGGCGTAACGCTAAGGCTCCTGGCACGAATATCAAATCAAGCGAGCGAGACCAGCCCTTGTAGGGGTCTGCCTAGCTGCATCCCTGCCTCGGACTGCTATCGTCAAGAATATGCGAATATTAGTCTTTCTTTTGCTGGCCGTGCTCACCGGCTGCGCCCATCAAGACTTGGACGTCCTCCGAGCGAGCAAGCCCGAGCTCATGCAAGAGGTCATCGGTCCTTATGATGGTCTCTCGAAGTGCGCCAAACAACGGTTCGACCAAGATGGACAAGATGGATCGGACGGCCTGACCCTGTCGGAGAATCCGAATAAGGGCATCAACCGTCTGGCCATGCTCAAGACTCGCCGCGGCTTTCTTTCCAAACGTGGCCAGGATGCGCTCTTCGAATTCACGTTCGTTCGGCAATCTGGAAAGTCCACGTTGGTCGAATTCCGCACGTTCAGCTCCACCGACCAATCCGATCCGGCCTGGAGAGCGATCGCCGAGTGCTCCAGGCACATGATGATCGAACCGGCCCCTTCGCCCTCATCCACCGCCGGCATGTCGTGAGCCCTGTGCTGAAACTCGAACCGGCGACGCCCGCGTGGGGCCGCTCAGAAGTAGCAGAAGTCTCCGGAGCGGAGCCTGAACAGGCAGGCGGACGGCAGCCGGGGTGAAAGTCTGCCAGGGGCTACCAGGGAATAGCCTTCCGGTCTTTGATGAACTGACCGGTGAGGGAGACCGGCGCGTCGGTCGCCAACCAGATGATCGTGTCGGCGCCTTCCTCGACGGAACGTGTCGCTTCGTTCCCTCCCATGTCCGTTCTGACCCAGCCCGGACAAACGGAATTGACCGCGATGTTGGAGTCCTTCAGCGCGGCGGCGAACTGGCCGGTCACGCCGTTGAGCGCCGTCTTCGAGATGCTGTAAGCGGGCGCCCACGTGTCCATGTCGCTCAATTGGCCGGCGCCGCTCGACACGTTGATGATCCGGGCCGAGGCACTCTTGCGGAGCAGAGGCAGGAACGTCTGGGTCATGACCAGCGCCCCGATCGTATTGGTCTCGAACATCCGCCGGAGCCGCTCCGGGGGCAGATCAAAGATGGACCGGTCGTCTTGGTCCAGGATCCCCGCATTGTTGACCAGGACGTCCAGATGATCCACGGCTTGCGAGACGATGTGGAAGGCTGCTTCGATGCTGACCCGGCTGGTGATGTCGAGGGGAACCGGTGTGACCGAGGCGTCGATGGAGGAGGCCGCTCTCCGCACCGCGGCGAGCGCACGCCCGGTCAAGAACACGCGCCACCCGCGCGCCGCCAATTGCCTCACGACCTCGTAGCCGATGCCTTTGTTGGCTCCCGTGACCAAGGCGATGCCGGGCATAAACACTCTCCGCCTTTTTCGCCGTCTCGCCCATTATACAACGCCGGACGCGAACGGCCGGCTCGGGATATCCAGAGAATCGGTCAGTTCGTCCGATAGGACCTCATCCAGCCCGACCTTCGGCCCGTCACGGCCGCTTGGGCGTAAAAAGATGCGTGGGAGAGCCGTGGAACGATTCGGCCGCTTCCATGACCGTCTCGCTCAACGTCGGATGCGCGTGAATCGAAGCGGCGACATCTTCCGCCACTGCGCCCATTTCGACCGCCAAGACCCCTTCCGCAATGAGCTCGCCGGCGCCGACTCCGCAGATCCCCATGCCGAGAACGCGGCCGGATTCCGCATCGAACACCAGCTTCGTGAGGCCCTCATTGCGCCCCAACGTCGTCGCGCGACCGGAGGCAGCCCAAGGAAAGCGCGTAATCTTGACGGTTTGTCCCGATGCCTTGGCCGCTTCCTCCGTGAGCCCGCACCAGGCGATTTCGGGATCGGTAAAGACGACGGCCGGGATTGCCGCGGCATCGAAGGAGACCTTCCGTCCCGCGATGACCCTGGCCGCGACCAGCCCTTCATGCGTGGCCTTGTGGGCCAGCATCGGTTCCCCGGCGACGTCGCCGATCGCAAAGATGGTCGGTTCCGCCGTGCGCCTCTGCTGATCGACCTGGATGAAGCCGTTCGATGTGATCGCGGCCTTCGTCCGTTCGAGTCCCAGTTGCTCGCTGTTCGGGCGTCGTCCTACCGCCACGAGCACACGGTCGAAGACCTCGGTGCTGGTCCCTTCTCCGCCCGCGAAGGTCGCGGCCACGCCGTCCTCCCGCGCCTCCAGCTTCTCGACTTTCGTATTGAGCTTGATCGCTTTGAACCGGCGTTGCATCCGGAGTTGCAGGGGCCGGACCAGATCCGGATCGACGCCGTTCAGCAGGCGCGGCAGCGCCTCGACGACCGTGACCTCGGAACCGAGCGCCTGATAGACGGTGCCCAACTCGAGGCCGATGTAGCCTCCGCCCACGACCAGGAGGCGCGCGGGGACGTCCGGCAATTGGAGCGCGCCGGTCGAATCCATCACGCGCGGATCGTCGAGCTTCAAGGAAGCCGGAATCACGGGCTGCGAGCCGGTGGCGATGATGGCATGGGAGAACGACAGCTCGCGCGAACCGTCCTGACCCGACAGCTGCAGCGTCGTCGCATCCTTGAACGATGCCCGCGCCTTGATCACCTCGACCTTGCGGCTGCCCGCCAGAGTCTGCACGCCTTTCGTGAGTTTGCCGATGACGGCCTGCACGCGGCTGCGCAAGGCTTCGAGATCGAGGCGCGGCTTGTCGAAACTGATGCCCCAGGCCTCCGCCTCTTCCGCATCGGTGAGCAGGCGGGCCGCGTGCAGCAGCGCCTTCGAGGGAATACAGCCTCGCAGCAGACAGGTGCCGCCCAACTGAGGATCGCCATCGATCAAGGCGGTGCGCAGACCCAGGTCCGCAGCCTGAAAGGCGGCGGCATAGCCGCCGGGCCCGGCACCGATCACCACCACGTCCCACTGTGTTTCAGCCATTCGATCCCCCTTTGAACGTCAAATCCCAAGTCCCAAGTACCAAGCTCCAAGTTACGTGTTTCGGATTTCGTTTTTCTGAGTTTCAGGTTACGGGTTACAGGTTTAGAAAAACTCGAAACTCTTCGTCGAAACATGTAACCTGAAACTCGAAACTCTTCATTTACAGCCCCAAAAACATCCCCTGGAAATCTTCCAACACCTTGACGATCTCATTGGTAAAGCGCGCGCCCACCACACCGTCCACCAGCCGGTGATCGTAGGCCACGCACAACTGCAGCACCCGGCGCGGCACGAATTGGCCGTCGCGATACACGGGCGTCATCCGCGCTTTGCCCACGCCGAGGATGCCGACCTGCGGCGGGTAGATGATCGGGGTAAAGGGACCCGCGCCGATCCCTCCCATGTTGCTGACCGTAAACGTCGCCCCGCGCAGCTCTTCCAGCTTGACCTCCCGCTTGCGCGTGCGTTCGGCGAGATCGGCCAGCTCGAGCGCGATCTGGAGCAGATCTTTCTGGTCCACCCGGTGGACCACCGGCACGATCAAGCCCGCCGGAGTGTCCACCGCCACGCCGATGTTGTAATAGTCCTTGTAGATGACCTCGCCGTTGGTGAGATCGATGGTCGCGTTCAATTGCGGATACAGCTTGAGCGCGCGGACCAGGGCTTTCAGGAAGAGACTGGTCAGCGTCAGCGTGGCCCCTTTTCGTTTGAATTCCGGCGCGTACCGTTTATGGAGCTCCATCAGATCGGTGATGTCGGCCTCCTGAAACTGATGGACGTGTGGAATGGTCGTCCAGGCCTGCGTCATGTTCGCCGCGATCTTTCGCCGGATGGACGGGAGCGGCTCGCGCCGTTCGGTCCCATACATCGTGGAAAAGACGTTGCCGCCTGTACCATGACCGTCCTTGCCCGCAGGGCCGGCACCGCGCGACCGTTCGCGCACGTAGGCCTTGACGTCATCGGCCGTGATCCGCCCTCCGGCTTCCGAACCCTTGACCTGGGCCAAGTCCACTCCCAATTCGCGCGCCAGCCTGCGGATGGACGGCGGCGCAGGGATGGTGGCTCCGGACGGTTTCGCGCGGCCGTCAGGCGATACCGGCGTGTCGGCCGCATCGTCCGGTGACTGCGGCCCGGCGGTATCTGGACTCGCCTCCGCCGGTTTCGACGGCTGACGTTCCGGAATCGCTTTCTCCGCAGTCGCC
>DAOLIU010000196.1:0-4132 GCA_035328385.1 Nitrospira sp.
TCTGACCAACGATCTCTGCTTCATCGCACGATCCTTCCTTTCATGGATGACAGACGCAGGGCACCCCTCCCGCGCCCCGCGCCCGTCAAGTTATTGAATCTGTCCATGCGGGACCTGGCGGCGGTAATCGATCGCCAACTGATCCGCCTGCTCCGCCGCGGCCCAGAGTTGACGGGCCTGATCTCGACGCCGGCCCGCCTCTTGATCATTCACGCCGAATTGGGACTCGTACCATTGTGCTTCCCATTCGGCGCGCGCGGCGAGATCACGAAGGTCCGAGGCCTGCCTCCGGTATTGCGCCGTCAGCTGGCGAGCTTGATCCTGCGAAACAAATCGCGCACCGCCCGGTTGGCCTGAAACGGCGGACGTATCGGACATCTCGGCGGCGCAACCGGCAAAGACCACCATGGCGGCCAATAACCCGGCATAGGCTGTGTATGTGGTGTTGGTTTTCATCGTGCCAGCTCCTCTTCTACCCCGATTCCCTTTCCGGCTCTTTCCTGCGCGTCTCACGGGGCAAGCATACAATACGCATCGTCACACGATTAGTCCAATTGATTGTTAATGATCTATAGATTTATATTATTTATTGATCAAGTCCACCATGACGTTGACGGAGCTGAAATATCTGGTAGCGGTTGCGCAGGAGCGCCACTTCGGAAAGGCGGCGGAGCGGTGCCGTATCAGTCAACCGGCATTGAGCCTGGCCATCCAAAAACTGGAGGACGAGCTCGGGACCACGATCCTCGAACGCCGCAAGAACCAGATCACGCTGACGGGGCTGGGTGAGAAGGTCGTGCAACAGGCGCAGCGGGTCCTGGAAGCGGCGGAACAGATTCCGTTTATCGTCGCCCAGGGCAAGGACCAGCTCGTGGGCGTCTTCAAATTGGGCGTCATCGCGACCGTCGGACCGTACATTCTTCCCGACCTGATCCCCCTCCTGCACGCACGCGCCCCGTCGATGCCCCTGGAGATCGAGGAAAACCTCACCGCCAATTTGAACCGGATGCTGCTGCACGGGCAGCTCGATGCCATCATCGTGGCGCTGCCTCACGAGGAGGCGGGGGTGCTCGCGAAACCCCTCTACGAAGAGCCGTTCAAAGTCGTGATCCCCATCACTCATCCTTGGGTCAAGAAGAAGCGCATCGAGACCGAAGACCTCGGCGCGGAAAAGGTGATCCTGCCCCATGCCGGACATTGTTTTCGCCGGCAGCTCTTGGATCATTGCCCGGAAATCAGCCGGTCCGACCGAGAAGGCATACAGGGCAATTCCCTCGAAACGATCAGGCAGATGGTGGCCTCGGGTCTCGGGATCACCGTGCTGCCCTGCAGCGCCTTGTCTCCCAAACACCACCACAAACGACTGGTCGCCATCCCCTTCACGGATCCGATGCCGGAACGCCAGATCGGATTGGCTTGGCGCAAGGGTTTCGCCAGACCGGCGGCGCTGGAGGCGATCGAAGACGCCGTGCGCGAGCTGAGAATTCCAGGCCTCGTGATGCTGGCCGAAAGCAAGGGTTGAAAGGCATGGGAGGAACCACGGATTATCGCGTCGGAGGAACCGGCTTCATGCCGGGCATCGCCCGGTCCTTATCCTGGACGGAGGGAAGTTTCTGCTGCGTGGGATCGATCTTTTTCTGCGCCGGGTCGAACTTCTGCTGCGTGGCGTCCGGTTTCATCCGGTCTCCCTGCCGGCGCATTCCCTCCGGCGGCATCGGCGAGGGAGACGACGAAGCGAGTGCCGTTTGAACGTCGACGCCGACCGAAACACTCAACAGGGCCAGCGCGGCGGCCAGCATGCGCGACTGGGACTTTCCGGACTCGGCACTCTTTTTTTGATTCATGTTCCCCTCCTTGTCGGATGTTAGGTTGCTGCCAGCCGGGCTTCGATAGCCTGGATGTGAAGCGTCAGCTTCTGTTCCAACTGCGCCGGCACGGCCAGCCCGTTCTGCTCGCAATACCGGCCCACGACCTGGTCCATGTCGAGCCAGTCGGGAATGTCCTTCCCATCGCCGCTTGCCAGTCCTCTGGCGGCATCACATACCTCGTCCCGAGCTCCGCCGTCACCGCCTGCCTTGGCGACCAAGGCGGCGGCCATGCGCGCGACCAACTCGATGTACCGGTCGACCGCTTCGATAAACGGCTGCACCCCTTGCCGCGACAGAAACGCGTCGACCGTTCCGATCGTGCCATACTCCCCTTCCGTCTGCGGATGAGGAGCCAACTCATGAAACCGTTCCTCCCCCTCCGCCGTCACGCGGCGCCCCAACGGATACAGGCGACAGACCAACGGACGGTCCGGGTGAACACCGCAGCCTTGCTGAGTCAGAAACACACAGGCGCCCGCAGCCGTTCGTTTCAGGATCGTCCCGTTCGCCTCGGTATAGCGCGAGCGCAACTCCGTCGTACTCAGCCCCCGGTTCTGTGCCAAACGGGCGACCTCATAGGGATTCACCTGAATGGCCTTGTCATGGCAGCAGCGAGAGCAGCCATGGCACACATACGAAAAGGGGCTGTCGCGCCGATACATGGGGTTCACCGGCCTGACGACAAGACCGTCATTCATGACATCGGCCATGGCCCGCGCCTCTTACGACCTCATCCACAGATCCGTCACTCATGTCCTTGCTTCCGCCATCCCGTCAGAGGACGATCCACTGCATTTCAATGTTCGCAGCTTTCACGATTGCGGTTTCACCAGTATCTAAGGCAGCTTCGTGCAAGACGCTGGTGTACAGGTCAACCCATCCGGCACCCCTTTTGGACCTCGAATCGCTATCCAGGGGATGTTGTATCCGCTATGGCTGTAAACGAGAAACCCGCCCCCGTTAACCCACCATCTCACCGTGAAATACGGGCGATCGCTGCCGATCGCCTGTTCGTCGAGATAATTACATCCGTTTTCGCACTGGTACGATCGAAATGAGACCTCGTCCAATACCCATCCGTTGGTCAAGTGCGTATTGATAAAGAACTGATCGGTCCCTTTCGCCCCTTCAAAAAAGCTTGGAGGATTGTAGACAAGACAGAGCCCCGCGCCGTTTCCGCAATAGTTTCCCGAGCCTGAATACGCTGGTGGGCGTGGGAGATACTTGTCACCCATTCCGACGGGCAACATGAATCGGCGCAATTCCAATGTCGGCTCAAATCGAAACGCGGCCAGGTTGCTTGGCTTCTTATCAGCAGCCCGTTTGACATAGATCTGTCCATTGTAGGCAGTCAGGCCTGTTTGGATCGGCACAGACGTAAAAATCTGGGTGTCGCTCCAGATGGCGCCGGCCGGCGCCAGCACATCCTTTCCGTTCGCGATCACGAAATGGATTTCCCCGACGCCGCTTCCAAAATTACTCCCGTTGATCATGACCGGGTCACCGGGTTGTCCCTGCGTAACACTCAGCGAGGTGATCACCGGCGGCGTGGAGGCAGGAGGCGGCATGGTGCCGCCGGTTCCCGCCGACGAACCTCCTCCTTGTGGAGGCGCCGAGCTGCCAGATGGAGGAGCCTGGTGAAGGGTCGGGTTCATCGTGTTCTTGGGGTCCACGGCGACCTTCGTCCCTGATTGTCCCGCCGCAGGTTGGCTTTGCGTCGTCCCGGGAGGCGACGCACCAGCCCCCGGCGCAGCTTGTACTTGCGGAATCAACAAGGCCGGATTGATCGGTACGACCGTCATCTGCGGCGGCTCTCCCGACGACGAAGACGGTGGATTGTACGGCGGCTGAGCCGGCGGCGTTCTCTCCGCCGGTGGTGTGGAAGACGCTGTCGCTGGCGGGGGCGGAGTCCCCGGCGGCACGTTCGGCGTCAAAGGCCCCGTAACCAGAATTCCGTCCGGCACTCCTCGAGGACCGACGATCCAGAGCGAGAACCAATAGCGCGCGCCTACAAGGGCCTCGTGCCACCACCGGATGTTGAAAAACGGCAACGGTGTCCCGATTCGGCTGTCTGCGACATAGGCTCCTCGACAGTTGGGGTATGCGCAGGGGTCGACTTTGGGCCTGATATCTTGGACGATCCAGCCGTTGCCGAGCTGTCTGGTGGGAAAGAAGATGTCGTTACCCTTCGATCCGCTCAATTGCCCGAACGAATTGTTGGGATGTTCGATTCTGTCGACAACCGAGCCGGCGAAGACGGTGCC
>DAOLIU010000197.1:0-4036 GCA_035328385.1 Nitrospira sp.
AAGGGTCCGCCGCCTGAAGCGGCGGAAGCGACCTCCGCGCTCCGCCAGACGACCGAGATTCCTCAAAAGGCGAAAGACCTTCTCCAGACGATTCGGCAGCGTCAGGGCGTCCCGCCGCCCGGTTACGTGGGCGGACGGACGTTTCACAACCGGGAACGCCGCCTCCCGCTCGGTCTGTACCGGGAATACGATGTCAACCCCAAGATACGAGGACGGCCACGCGACGCGGAACGGATCGTGATCGAACAAAAGACCGATCAGGCCTATTACACAGCCGACCATTATCGAACATTCGTTCCATTCAGGTGAAACACCATGCCGAACCGGATGTCCCTCGCCTCCGTCATCCAGTCGATCAAGGCACCCTGGGTCGTGCTGCTCGCACTCAACGCGGGGGCGCACATCGAGAAGGTCCTCCATGTGCCGGACGGATTCGGTCTCTACGTCCTCCGCGGAGCCAAGTGCCGCACAGCCGCCGCATTGTTCCAGGAGTTCGCCCGCGCCCTGAAGTTTCCCGACTATTTCGGACACAATTGGGATGCCTTGGAAGAGTGCCTCGCGGATTTGGAATGGCTGCCTTCCAAAGGGTATGTGCTGGCGGTCACGGAAGCGGAGCAGGTGCTGATGAAAGAGGAAGACGACTACAGCACGTTTCTCGAGGTCCTGAGCGACGCCGGTGAAGCCTGGGCGGCCGGCCAAGCCGGTCCCGGCTCCAGGCGGCCCTTTCATGTGATCTTGACTGTGTCAGCACCGCAGCGCCTCAAACGAGCGCACTGGTCGATCCCGGACGTCGACTTGGAAGCGGGGGTGCGGCAGCGCCGGCCGAAGACATCACGAAAGCGCCCTTCTTCCGGAACGTGAGTCTGGTACAGAACGATCAGCAGGCTGCGCGGCCCTGTCGGTTCGGAACGAACGGATGTAACTGATGGGGCGACACGGCGGCCTCGATGGGACGGTTTTTCAGGACAGTCACCGCCACTTCCACCGGAAGGGCGCCGGAGGAAGGGGACCGTCAGTCCCCGTGTCAGGAGTATAAGCGCGGGAGGCCCGCCAGCGGGCCTGGACTTCATTGCGGTGTATCAGGCAAATGCCGTGTGTTTCCCGCACGTCGTCGAAGGGAGGCTTCTCCCCCACCACGTCGTTCTTTCCTTCGTACCGGCACCAGGAACACACGACCTTCATAGGCAGCACCTTCTCCAGATCCTGTCAGACGGGTGACGCAAGATCCGGACCGACGCTCAGTGTGCCCGACGGGTGAGATATTTCCTAAATAAATCGCAAAGCCGCTGGTCGAGGCGGCCGAAAGCGGAGTGAATCAAAAAGGAATCGATTGTGAATCCTGTGTCACCAATTTTTCGGCGTCCCCGACACATTCGAGCCAAAGAACGAGGTCGTCCGCTTTCCTTGACCGGTTCTCACCGACCGTGGTAGGTTGCGCCCCCGCCATGAAAACCACTCGTTCAGCCAAGCTCTTCGAACGGGCCCAGCAGGTCATCCCCGGCGGCGTCAACAGCCCGGTGCGGGCGTTCCGTTCGGTCGGAGGTCAGCCCCGTTTCATCACCAGGGCGAAGGGTTCGCGCCTCTACGACGTGGACGGCAACACCTATATCGACTATGTATTGTCCTGGGGACCGATGATCTTGGGGCACGCAGCTCCTTCCGTGATCGCCGCGGTCCGGAACGCGGCCGGGCGCGGCACGAGTTTCGGCGCGCCGACCGAACTTGAAGTCACGCTCGCCGAGATGATCCGGAAGGCCTTCCCCTCCATGGAAAAGATCCGCCTGGTCAGTTCCGGCACCGAGGCGGTGATGAGCGCGATTCGTGTCGCCCGCGGATTCACCAAGCGCGACACGATCCTGAAATTTGAAGGCTGCTACCACGGCCACAGCGACTATTTGCTCGCCAAAGCCGGGTCGGGCCTCGCCACGTTGGGCATTCCGGATTCGCCGGGCGTCCCGGACGACTTCGCCAAGCACACCCTGACGGCCCCGTACAACGATATCGGCGCGGTCCGTCGCCTGGTCGACGAACATCGCGGCCGCCTCGCCTGCATCATTCTGGAGCCGATCGCCGGCAACATGGGCGTGGTGCCTCCGGCTCCGGATTTCCTGATGGAGCTACGGAAACTGACGCTCGACCAGGACATCCTTCTGATTTTCGACGAGGTGATCACGGGATTTCGGGTGGCCTACGGCGGCGCACAGAGCCTATACGGCGTCACACCCGACTTGACGGTGCTGGGCAAGATCATCGGCGGAGGTCTGCCGGTCGGCGCCTATGGAGGCAAACGGGAGATCATGGATCTCATTGCGCCTTCCGGGCCGGTCTATCAGGCCGGGACCTTGTCAGGAAATCCACTGGCGGTGACGGCAGGGATCGCCACGCTCACCAAACTCAAGGGCCGGGGCGTCTACGCAGGGCTCGAAGCGCGGGCTGCGGCCTTCGCGAAAGGGATGGAGGGTGCGGCCAAGAAGACGGGGATCCCCCTCACGCAGACGCGGGTGGGCTCCATGCTGACCTCGTTTTTCACCTCGAGTCCGGTCAGTGATTGGGCGACGGTGAAACGGTCGGATACGCAGCGCTATGGCCGGTTCTTCCACAAGATGCTCGAACAGGGTGTCTATCTTGCGCCGTCCCAGTTCGAAGCGGCGTTTCTCTCCACCGCACATTCCTCGGCGGACATCGACAAGACGGTCCGCGCCGCGTATGCGGCCTTCAAGAGCTTATAGCTGATAGCGTTGGCAGAAGCCGGAACCCTTCAGCTGTATCTTCACTCCTATCCAATCGCATCGCTTCCGATACAGCGTTGCAGAATGTTCAAAGGGGGCTTGACTTGAGCGGAACGAGAACGACGCCGACGGTCGTTTTCAACAGCTTTGCTATTCATCGTCCTCGTCATCCGCATCCATGGCCTCCTGACGTTTCTGCTCTTCCATGGCGTTGTGCAGCAGCATACGGATAAACATCGAATACAACGAACCTTTTTCCAAGGTCCCACCCGGAGGGATCGCGATCTTGCCCTCCTTGATCATCTTATCCATCCATACCTTCTGATCCGGCGCGATCAGAATGGGAATCTCGACGAGTCCGACCCGGCCAAACATTTCCATTTGAAGCCTCCGTGCTCAAGAGCCTATGGCTAATGGCGTATGACAGAAACATCGGGACGGCAAGGTGCTTCCGATCACTCCGAAGTACGTGCCATACGCGATACGCTATACGCTCCTCGTGTTGTTGTACGCCATTCCAGCATGCGGTTTTCTTGGTTGTCAACAAGCCTTTCCCATGGCACGAAGCCTGCGTCCATCGCGACGCATGGATCGACCTCTACGAGCTCCCGCCACCGTAAAGCTCCTTCGAAAAGCCCGCCGCTGCACCATGATCTGGACAATTCTCTTTCCACTGATGACTCCTCTTGCCGCGCCGGCCCAGCCATCCACGGCTCCTCCCTCTTCGCTCCCTACTACTCCGCTGTCGCCCGGTGAATCCGCCTTAGGCCGATTGCCGTTCTGCGACCTCTGCCGGCAACCGGAGACGCGAGCGGGAAGCGACCTTCGGTCTCACCGAGTTCCACGCGGCAAGTCATCCCGTTTCAACAAAAACCCGAAGGGGATGCATCGGCCCACTCGGCGAGGTCTCAGGTCTCTTCTTCCGCATTATGCTCCAGAACGGACCGGCACTCGGGAAAGGGCGCTTGAAAGCGGGAAGGTGCAAGCCATAGACGGCGACACGATTCGATATGGTGCCGAGCGCATCCGCATCAGGGGATTCAACGCTCCCGAGTTGACAGAGCCGGGAGGCTCGGCGGCGCTCGGACGGCTCAGTCAATTACTACGCGAGGGATCCATTCGGATCGTGCCCCGCGGCAAGGACGTATACGACCGCACGATCGCCGACCTGTTCGTGAACGGGCGAAACGTGGCGGAGGTTCTCGTGCGGGAAGGATATTCAAAGCCTCGTGATTAGGACCGCCCTCAAGATCCCCAATACAACCGGCTGACATTCACGTGGCCGTCTTGCACGTTCCAGGAACCGA
>DAOLIU010000198.1:0-3975 GCA_035328385.1 Nitrospira sp.
TCGTACCGCCGCGCCGAGCGCCTTGGCCATAAACTGGCTCCCCAGGCAGGCGCCGACCACGGGCTGGCCGGCCAGCAGCGCCCTTCGTATGAAGGACGTTTCCTCTGCGATCCAGGGATCGGAATCGTTGACCGACATCGGTCCTCCCATCACGATCAGCAGATCGCCGGAATCTTCCGGCAGGCCGTCTTGAGGAACGAGATGGCGCTCCAGGCTGACGCGTCGCCGCTGGAGGGACGTCTCAAAGGCTCCCGGCCCTTCGAACGGTACATGCTGGAGACAGACGGCGCGCATTGACACCTCGAGAAGACGGCACTACGCTCTGCGTGCCGGAAGGCATAACCCGGTTCACGTCGGACTGCAACCGAAATGTTGGGCTGTTCCTCGGAGTGCTATACGGACGCTTCGCGGAGGGATCGTGAAAGAACCGGATCTTGATTGGCTGGTGCACAACAGGTCGGCGGTTCAGGAACTCTTGCTCGAACTCTGGAAAGAGTTTCCGGAAACGCCCTCGGCCGACTCGCAGCCCGGAGCTGCGCTCCAGTTGCTGGTCGGCGCGACATTTTCTCTCTGGCGCGCGGCCTTTCTCGCCGAGAGTCCCCGCGATTGGCAGGAACACGCCAGCCATGCAAAGAAATTTCTGTATCTCGTCGTCAAGGAACAGACGATGGGGCATGTCCAGGAGCGCGAGGCCCGCTACTGGACCGTCGGCTACTATTTGACCAGCGCGTTTCTTCGGTTGGAGTCGGCCTATGTCGCACTGGATTACGACCCGCCGCTGAGAAGTATCGTCACCCGCTTCATCGTCCGCCGGGGCGGAATGATCGATGAGGCAGCAGATCCGAGAACTCCGTGGGAAACGGCCGCCGCTGCCGTGAGGGATCTGCTGGGCGAAGCGCGCCGCCGCCTGGCCGGCGAGTAATCGCGGACCCTCTGCGACCGCGGGACGATTCACCGATCCTTGTCAAGCGTTCGCCCATGCGGATCGGCTTCTCTGCTGGTCGTAGACCCTCGGCTGCGATACAATCTCCCCTGTGAAACAGTCCATCAAACATGTCGACGATCTCCGATGGCTGCTGGGCCATACGGGAGGGTTCCGGGGCGGCTACGTCACCGACGTGCAGATGTCCAAGCGGCGACTGTTCGACGAGGGCTCGGCGCGGGAGGTGTTGGCCGACACGAGCGTCACGGTCGTGGTTCGTTACCGGCTTCGACAGATGGAGCGTGTGGCGAAACTTACGATGACAGGGGTGACCGACTTTTCGATCTTCGAACAGGAAGGCGCGGACTGTTCGTCCCTGAGCGTGATCCAAGCGGAATGTACCGCCGGAAAATTGCGGTTCTGGTTCGACCCGCAGGGTGAACTCTATGTCGTCTGTGACGAGGCCCAGTTCGAGGAGGTGGCAGTGCCGTTTCGCGACGAGGCGTTTCGAGATCAGCCGGCGCAATGGACGTTTCAAAGTCCGGTGGCGGATTGGCCGACGGTGGAATGGCTCCTGAAGGGGCTGGACGAGTCCGGTCTGCCCTGTACCTGGAGGAAGAGCAAGTCTCCGAATCGGCGTCAGGGGACCGTTCAGTGGGAAGGAGATCTCCTGCCGGCCGTGGAGTCTGAGCAGCCGGATTGCGGTGGCGTCCACGCCATGCTGTACGGCCCGATCGACGGCCCGGGATTCGGCATCGTGTTGCATGTCGCGGGAACGCAAAGCCGTGCCGCCTGCCGGATCCTTTCCGGTGCGGCGGATCTACTGGTGCGGCATTTCTCCGGCCGATGCCTCGTGGGGAATACGATCATCCCGGGCGGCGATTGGCTAAACTGGAAATCGTTGGAACACCGGCGCCGGACCGGAACGGAACACATCGAGGAATAGGTAAGACAGGCTTCGGTAACGAACAAGAAATGGCACCTGCCGAAACAGGCATATCCCGAGTCGGACGTTGCGGCTCTAGTGGCTGTAAAGGATGGGAGAATCAGTCTGACGAGTTCTAACGTCCTAGGCTAGGCAAGAGCTTCTTCGCTGGCATGACCGGCCGTGCGATTGTTGCTGCTGGGGGAAAAGACAGTCGTCCCATTGAGGCGGGGCCTGCCGCTTTCGTGTTTGTGGTTCACGCATTCCACCAACGCCCAAAACCGTAGTGGATTGACGTTCTGTTTGCGGGTGACATGGAGGTTCGTCCCTTCCAGTACCGTATGCAAGGCCAAGTCCGTTCGCCATCCGAGGTGCTTGGTCAGCGGTGAAATGACCTTCTCTACCGCTGCAATGACCTTATTGCCGTTGCTGAAGTGATTGAGCATGATGATGCGCCCGCCAGATCGGCAGACGCGAATCATTTCATTGACCACTTTTCGATAGTCGGGAACGGCCGTCACGACATAGGCGGCGACGACGGTGTCGAAGCTGTCGTCCTCGAATTCCATGGCACCGGCGTCCATTCGGTGCAGGGTGACGTGGTCCATTTGGTGTTCGAGGGTGCGCTTCTTGGCGACGTCCAACATGCCTTCGGAGAAATCGATGCCGACGATCTGACAATGACGGGGATACATGGGGAGGGCTAGGCCGGTTCCGACGCCGACTTCGAGGATGCGTTCGCTTGGTTGGACGTTCAGGTTGCGGATGGCGGATTCACGTCCTTCATGGAATACCTTCCCGAAAATCTTGTCGTAGACTCCGGCGTAGGACGTATACACCCGCTCAATCTTGTGCAAATCCATAGTTCCTCCAACCCAGACATCATGTGTCCTGCCGCTTCGGAAGGCAGGAATCGATTGCATCAGAATTCAGTGGAATCTGTCGTTTATGACGGCGGAGTGCCTGAAATGAAGCGAGGGACCCGCCTGACCAAAGCAGGCGTACCATATCCAACTCGCGGGGTTGAGTCAACACAATAGTCGCTGCGAGCCGGTCCGGTCGCTTGATTCGCGGGCGGCGTCTCCGGACTTGATTCGACGGCAAACGCTGTGGGATAGGTACGCTCCATGGTGCTGGCTGGCCTCTTCGCCGGTGTACTCTGCCTCGGGTTAATTCTCGGAGACTGGCTCTACTTCATCAGATTGACGCCCGATGCGATCCGCTACGGCTGCGGGATTGCGCGCAGTCTGGATCAATTTCCCGCGGATCGAGCCGTTGGGCTGAGTCGGCGGTTCGATGCGAACGGGGTGCTCTCGCTCCCGCACGGGATCGCCCGGTATTACCCGGAGCTCGGTCAAATCGCCATCCGTCCGCAATATCACCTGTTTTCCATGGGTTTTCGTACCGCCTGGCCGTTGAAAGGCCTCATCCACCTCTCTTCTGACGTACAGCAGGTTACGGCCGTTTGCGTCAAGCGAGTTCCCTGGTCGTCCGCCATCATCACCCTAGTCTGGTTTCTGCTCGTGAGTCTGGGGACCGCGTCGTTCCTGGTAATTTATACGCTGCAGGGCGGATTCAATTCGTTCGCCGGCCTGCTCATGGGGGTGGGTATTCTGGGAATCGGACTGCTCGTCATCGCCTTCGGCGCCGTCACAGTCGTGTTTTCCTACCGGCTGGAAAACAGCCGCCTGATGAAGGTGTATGGCGAGCTGCGCGCCGTCGCCGAGGATTCCGTCAGGGCTTGAAGAGGGACAGGAGCTGGTCGTACTCCGCGGAGAGACCGACGGCCGCCCGGTCGCGGGCCAAACCGGCGATGATGCCGCGGTGCTTCTTGCTGAGGCCGGAGGCCTCAAACGCGAGGCGGAATTGCGACCACTTCAGGACCGGATCCGCCGCGATCCGGGCCTGTTCGTCTTTCGGAAGCGCGTGAAGCGTCGCGGTGAGCGTTCGAATCGCCTTTTCCACGCTCTCATAGGGAGGGGCGAGCTTCAGCCGTCCGTAAAACGTCTCCAGATGAGAACGGAATTCCTCTCGGAGCTGCTGAATCCACGGCGACGGGGCAGGTGATGAGTCCGACATCGGTGACGCCGATGATACGGTATGATGGCTCATGGTGACAACGGTCCAG
>DAOLIU010000199.1:0-3948 GCA_035328385.1 Nitrospira sp.
TCGTATGAATGCCCGGAAAAGTCTTCATGACGGGCATGAACAGGCGAAACCCGGCGATAGTGGCATTTCCCGAGATCGTCACGTTGCCGCCGCCGACAAAGACCGTTCCTCCGGCCAGCACCGAATCGCTCTTCGACCTGGAGGCGTACACACTGAGCAGATGGTCGGGCCAGATGAACGGCCAGACGAAACTGGCGCTGTAGTTCTGGACTTGCCCCCATTCGGTCGGCGTCTGCACCGTGCCGACCGTGAAGATTTCATCGCCGCCGAACACGTTGGTGTGCTGGAGCTCCATGACCAATCGGTTTCTGGGCGTGGTAATCGGTCCCTTGTTGTCGCCTTCGATTTTGCCGTGAACGGGCAGCCGGTCCTTCACTCTCAGTTCGAGATTGACCAAACCTGGCTCGGCTCCGGGCTTCAGGACCGGCAAGACTTTTCGGTCGGGATTGGCATTGAGGCGTTCCAATTCCTTGACGAACGTGGGCTCGTAGAGCACCGTTTCATATTTGAGGGACGGCAGCTTCTCGAGAATCTGATACTTGCTGTAGTGCTCGTTACCCGTCACCGCGATCGAACCCAGACGTCCCTCGACCACCTGAAGCTTCACGACGCCGTCTTCGATTTGCTGCTCGGGGACCGTCACGAGCACGGTTGGGTACCCGGCGTCGCGATAGGTCTTCTCCAATTCGTTCTTGGCCCGTTCGATCGCCTTCATGTCCACTGCCGACCCGGTGAATCGTGAGACGACGTTCTCGATTTTCTCGTCCGCCAGCACGGTGTTTCCCTCAACGACATATCGATTCACTTGAAAACGCTGTTCTTCGACCGCCCGTTCCGGCGCCTCTTCAGCCTGTCGCTCCTTTGCGGCGGCAGCCGGTTCGGACGCCGGCTTCGGTACGGAACGTTCTGCCCTCGTTGCGGTGTTTCGCGGTCTTGTCTTGTTGGAGTCCGCGTCCGCGCGCCGATCGGATCCGGCGAATGCCGACGTATCGACATGGCCGGCGAGCAGGACGATCATCAGCGCGCTGGACACAAGTACCTTCATGCTTGACTGAACGAACGAATTCTCGTCGCGATCGGCCGCTCTGTCGAAGGATGTCCATGCCGCCCTTCGCCGCCACGGGGGTCGGCCCCTTTCCCGTCCCACACACCGCTACCGGCTGAGTGTTACAGAACGGTTATCGTCCTCTTGGTGAGAGGTAAATTCCTCGTGCCCGCCGACGAAACGGCGAAAGGAGCACGGATTTTTCGCGTATGATGCCGCCCGTGAAGATTTTCCGTGGACCACGGTGATGCGGGATGGTGATGCGATCGTCCAGATGGATGCACACGCGGTGGCTTCGACGGATGATCCTGGGCGCCTATCTGTCGATGCTGACCTTCATCGCTGCGCATTCGGTGAACGCCTATCTGGCCTTTTCGATCTCAACACCCGCGCAAGCGTTCCGCGCCGAGCCGCCGACCGCCGATGCGCTTGTCGCGTCGGATGATTCCAGGGCGCTCGTCCAATCCATTTTGGAAGGGAGGCTGTTTGCGCATCGGGCTGATTCAGAAGTGATGAACGGGGGACCGTCCCGCACGGCGCAGCATCAGCCGTTGAACGTCGACGCAAAGGTCTCGCTCATCGGCACGGCGGTCGATGCCTTACGCGGAAGCTCGGTGATCCTCGAGGACCGCGCGTCGAAGGCCCAGAAGTTGTACCATCTCAACGAAACGGTCCAGGAGGTCGGAGCGATCGTCCGAGTGGAACAGGATCGCGTGCTGTTCCGCGCCGGTCTCCAGGAAGAGTGGCTGATCCTGGACATCGCGAAAGGTTCACCGGCTTCCGGACCGGCCCCGGCCCGGACGGCTGAACGTCTTCAGCCGGCTCATCGCCAACCCCGATCTGTCCCGACGGATTCAGGTCGGACCCGCGTCGCGATCGACCGGAAGGAGTTGGCGGTCATTGCGCAAGATCCCGCCCATGTATTCGGCCAGGCACGTCCCGTCCCCGTCGTCGCCAACGGCCGGACGGACGGATTCCTGTTGGATGCCGTCAACCATTACGGCATTTACGGACAGCTCGGCATTCTCTCCGGCGACGTGGTCAAACGCATCAACGGCGTGGAGATGGACGATGTCGGCCGATTCGTCTCCGTGCTGCGGCAGCTGAAAGACGAGCGGACGATCCGCATCGACATCGTGCGCAACAATCAGCCGAAAACTCTGACCATCGACGTACTCTAACCGGCTCGTCTCGGCGCCGGCGTCGCTTCCCCCCCGCGCTTCACCGACACCGTTTGCACGGCGTCGGATCCGACTATTTACCGAATGTTAATCGACGCGTAATGAATCCGTCACGGCGGAAGAGCAGGTTGCTGGGCGGCTGCAAACCATTGGGAATGCACGACTCATAGCGACCGGATCCATCATGCGTGATCGCCTCATTTGGTGCGGGATCGTGACCGCCGTCACACTGCCGCTCCTGCTTATCGCACCCTCGAGTCATGGGGAGTGGTATGTCGGACTGTATGGCGGCTACAGCAATCCTACGAAGCTGCGGGACGTCCAGATGCCGATGTTGGGACAACAGGAGGCTCAGGCGAGTTTTCCGGCCTACAACCCTCTCGTGGGAGACCAGCTGACGAGCTCACTGAGCACGTCGGATGTTGCGCTCAAGAGCTCGGGGATTTTCGGCGGGAAAGCCGGATACTATTTCAAAGACGAAGGGTTCAGTTGGCTCGGCGTGGAAGTGGAAGCCTTTACGACGACGCCGACCATCAAACAGCAGACCGTGACATCTACCCTCGACGCGACATTTGTCCCCAAGAACATCAACACCACGATTGTCCCACCGATCGTCCCGACCAGCATTCAACAGTCCGGCCCCCTGCAACTGGAAGAATCCAGGATGAGGATGATCACCGTGGCGTTCAACGTGGTGGCGCGGTATCCTGGCGAAATCTTCCAACCCTACGTCGGCGCCGGCGTCGGCGCCTTCTATTTTTCAAGCAGCGGACAAATCGACGGGCATCAAGTGGTTCCCGGAGTGAATCTTCTGGGCGGCCTGCGGCTTCTGATCACCGAAGAATTCGGTTTCTTTCTGGAAGGCAAGTACAATCGAGCCACGTTCACGAACTTGGATCCCAATTTCGGCCTCAGCGGCGAGTATTCCGCGTTTCACGGAGTCGCGGGGCTCAGCTACCATTTCTGACAGGATGTGCATGCCGAGGAAGGATCGCCGCCGGAGGGTCCTCAGTGCAGGCGCGGCGAATGGATTATGCAGTGGAGCGGCGACGGTAGTGAGTCAGTTCCGACTCAATGCTGGGGAGAAAACCTCGACTGGATCCCGCCTCTGCGGGAATGACACACTTCAGCACGTCTGACGGCAAACCGAACCCACTATCGGCGTCACCGAGCTACTTGACCTTGGAAAAGTCTGCGTTGATCTTCGCTTCTTTGCCGTCCTGAAGATTGACGACGAATACCGACGCGGCGTTGGGATCGAAACTCTCGTAGGAGAACACCGCGGTAAACCGTGACCGGTAGGCGGGACCGCTGCCTTCATTTTTTCTCCCGCGTTCGGCTTTGCCGACGTCGATCGGCTTGATTCGTTTCGTGCCTTGCTGCATCTCGATCAACGCCCCTTCGGCGAAGTATTCGTCGTCGCCGCAGAGCTGCACTTCGACTTCCATGTTCGGCATGTCGACGACCTTCTTGATAAATTCCTCCGGCATGCGGATCTCCGTTTTTCTCTTCTTCGATTCCGATGCCTCCTGGCGGCCGAACGCTTCCAGCCGATAGCGCTTCGTCCGAAGCACCGCGCTCGCCCCGCAGGGATCCTTTTCCGGATCGGCGCCGACCCTTGTCGCCAGCGACGCTTGCTGGAGTACTTTTTTGACTTCTTCCGGCGAGTTGGCCTTATCCATGGGGGCACGGCCGGCTTCCAGAGCCTTTTGGGCATCCTCC
>DAOLIU010000200.1:0-3912 GCA_035328385.1 Nitrospira sp.
AGATCCGGAACGAACTCCTCGCAGAACCGAAACGGTTGGCCGAGGCCGCCAAGGAACGGGATCTCACGCCGAATGAACTGACCGCCAAAATCCAGCGGTTGAACGAGCAGGCCGCGCGCGAGATCCAGACCTACAAACAGCACGTCCTCGCCACTATCGGGCAGGTCTCCCCCGAAGGCATCGCCCGCTTGAACGGCGAACGGCGCGGTGTGGCGGAACGCCTGCACGAGACGGTGGCGCGCGGGCAGCAGCCCGAGGCCCGCATCCGGCCGGCCGACGAAGCCCTCTCAAAAGAGGCTGACCGGATCGTGGACGAACACAAGACTCCAGAAGGCGAAACGGAATCCGCGGCGGCGCAAAAAATCTTGCAGGACGAACTCGCGGAGTTGGAGCGCGTGCTGGCCGCGAAGGACTCACAGACCGATCCGGCTAAGATGTTCGCCGCCCACGACGACGCGATTGCGCAAGCCAAGCAAGACGCTAAAATTCTACGGGCGATCGGGGAATGCCGGTTAAGGAAAGGATGATTTGTGGCCTCGTTTGAACGCTGTATGGCAGAAATTCAGCAGGCGGTCGGGCGGGAACTGACCGAGGACGAGATCCGCCGCCTCGACAAGCAAGTCACCAAGCTGGTGGACAAACTCCAAGTCCAGAAGCACGCCGAAGCCTTCGACACGCTCCTGATGAAGGAGATCGAGAAGGCGGGGGATCTGGCGCAGGCCGCCGCGATCATCGAGAAGCGGAACGCCGTCAAGAACAAGGTGGCGCAGATCGCGCAGATGGACTACCTCAAGACCACCTGGGCCGACGACCCCGCGGAAGGGATCAAGGCCCTGTTGGGCGGCACGATGACCGGGCGGAAGGGTGGGAAGAAATCCACCGGCACGCTTCAAGACGCGCTCTCGGATACCTACCTCATGGGTGCGGCCGCCGACCTGGACCGGGCGGGGCTCACACAGTGGGTCGCCAACGGCAGCTATGACAAACAGATCTGGACGGCCATGTGGGAACTCAACAAGACGAAGCCGGATGAAAAAGTCTTGTCGGCGTTGCCGAACGAAGCCCGCGAGGCGGCGGCGATTCTGAACAAGTGGACGGAGACGGCCCGGATCAACGCGAACAAGGCCGGGGCCTGGATCAAGAAGCTCGACGGCTACGTGACCCGCCACAGTCACGACCAACTGCGGATTAAGGAAGCGGGGCCGGATACGTGGATGCAGGACATTACGGACTGGCTCGATTGGGAAAAGACCATGCCCGATGTCGAGCCCGACCGCCGGGGCAAGGTCTTGCGGAATCTCTACTCGGATTTCGTTTCGGGGAAGCACCTCAAGTTTGAATCCGCCCCGACGCCGGGGCTCACCGGCGCGGTGAACGTCGGGCGGGCCTTGTCGCACGAGCGCGTCCTCCACTTCAAACACGCCGAAGCGGAATACCAGTACAACCTGAAATACGGGCAAGGGAACTTGCGCGAAGCCGTCTTCGCCAACCTCGCCAGGATGGGCCGGGAAACCGCGCTCATGCGGATGTGGGGGCCGAACGCTCGGGCCAACTATGACGCCGTGGTCGATCAATGGGTGAAGCAACTCCGCGAAGCGGGCGAAGACGACAAGCGCGCGGCGCTCGAAAACGCCAAGGAGAAGCTGGACCGGATTGTGTGGCCGCTCCTCGACGGCGACATCTACCGAGTGGAAAGAGCGCTCCTGGCCCGCCGGTCAGCAACGATACGGGGCATCGAAATGATGTCGGATCTTGGCGCAACGGTGGGTTCGTCCATTGTGGATCTTCCGATCATGGCGACGGGGCTGCGACAGCAAGGCGTCGGGATGTTTGAGGGGATGGCGGAAGGTATTCAATCGCTCTTTCACGGGGTCACGACGGGAGAGCGTATGCACATCCTGGCCGAAACCGGGGTCGTGCTCGATGAGGTCCGCAATACGGTCAGCGAGCGCATCGACCCTTCGGGCGGACAGACGGGCTCGATCGCCCGCATGACGAATCTCTATTTTAAGCTGAATCTGTTGCGCCCCTGGACCGATCGCTTGCGCGGCGGGTTTGTCCTGGCGACCGCGCACCGGCTGGCGAATCATAGCCACCTGGATTTCCCAGGGCTTCCGCCCGGCATGCAGCATCTCCTTCAGCAATACGGGATCGGCCCGGAGGAGTGGGGCATTATCCGGCAGGGCAAGGAGTCGCATGCGGACGGCAAGGCGTTTCTGACCCCCGAAGGGTTGACGGATCTCCCGGCCGAAACCTTCGCCGCCTATGTGACCCGGCAAGATAAGGCCCCGACCGCGCACAATCTCGACGCGGCGCGGGAAGACCTCAAGGACCGTCTGCGATCGTTCTTTCAGGACCAGGCGACGACGGCGGTGGTGCAACCGGATATGATGACAAAAGCCTCGATGTTGCAAGGAACACATCGGGGCACCTGGCAAGGTGAAGCCATCCGGCACTTCTGGATGTATAAGAGTTTCACGATGGCCGTAATGCGCCGGGTATTGGGGCGAGAGTTATTCGGGTACGGGGATGTCCGAATGACGATTCCGGAGGCCCTGGTAGCCATGTTCAAAGACCCCCGAGGTTCGGCTTTCGTCGGCATGGCGAATCTTATCGCGTCAACCGCTGTCTTTGGGTACGCCGCGATGACACTCAAAGATATGGCGAAGGGGCGGGAACCTCGGAGTGCCACCACGACCGATGAGTACGTCAAAATTCTCTCCGCCGCGATGCTGCAAGGCGGCGGGTTGGGCCTTTACGGGGACTTCCTCTTCGGAGAAGCCGTGTCCCGATTCGGCTCCGGTCCGTTAGAGTCGTTCATGGGGCCGACCTGGCGGCGAGGGTCGGACATCTACACGCTCATGACGAGTCTGCGAGAAGGCCAGGACGTGACCGGACGGACGATCACGAAGGTGTTCAATAGCACGCCGTTTGTCAACCTCTTTTATACCCGATGGGCGCTGGACTATCTCGTGCTGTATCGGTTACAGGAAATGGCGAATCCTGGCTATCTCCGGCGCATGGAGGAGCGGGTGCGTCAGGACAAGCATCAACAGTTCATCATTCCGCCGTCATCCGTGATTCCGTATGGAGGGTAAGACATGACCATTTCCGCCACCACGAACCGCGTCACCTACACCGGGAACGGCTCGACGACCGCCTTTGCGTTCGCCTATCCCTTTCACAATCAGGCCGATCTGGTGGTGATTGAAACCGTCATCGCGACGGGGGCGCAGACCACCAAGGCCCTGACCACGGATTACGTCATCACCGGCACGACGGACGCGCAAGGACACTATTCCAGCGGCGGCACCGTGACCGCGCTCACGGCCCCGGCGAGCACCGTCACCTGGACGATCTACCGCGATCCGTCGCCGGTCCAAGAAACCGACCTCGTGCAGAACGACGATCTGCCGGCGGAATCGCTCGAATCGGCCATGGACTATCAAACGCTCCTGAACCAGCGGACGAGAGACATGATTACCCGCTCGTTGCGGCAGCCGGAAGGCGATAGCGCGAGCATCGACACTCTGCCGGCCAAAGTGGATCGCGCCTCGAAATACCTGGCGTTCGACGCGGACGGCGATCCCGTTGCCACGGACGGCACGACCAGCGACATCATTGTGTCGTCGTTCATGGAAACCCTCTTAGACGATGCGGACGCCGCCGCCGCAAAAGCCACGCTGTTGATCCCCAGCACCGGGGGGTACCCGAACGGGTACGCCCTTGTGACCGATTCCTTCGGCACGGGCGGCGCGTCCTACAATCACCGCTCGCAACCAAATCCCGTCATCAATGGCAACATGGAAATCTGGCAGCGGGGGGCGACGTTCGCGGCCGCGGCCGACGGGCAGTTTGCCGCCGATCGGTTCCACTGGAAGACGGTGGGGGCCGGGGCGGTCACGCTCGGAC
>DAOLIU010000201.1:0-3870 GCA_035328385.1 Nitrospira sp.
ATACGATCGCGCCTCCGAGCGGCAAGGTTCTCTCGGGCGGTCTTGACTCCAACGCGCTCCAGCGCCCGAAGAGGTTCTTCGGGGCAGCCCGGAACATTGAAAACGGCGGAAGTTTGACCATCATGGCCACGGCGCTCGTCGATACGGGCAGCCGCATGGACGACGTCATTTTCGAAGAGTTCAAGGGGACCGGTAACATGGAAGTGCACCTGGACCGTCGGTTGGCCGACAAGCGCATCTTTCCGGCGATCGACATCAGTCAGTCCGGGACGCGCAAGGAAGAGTTGCTGGTGGATAAGGATCGGCTCAACAAGATGTGGATTCTCCGGAAGGTGCTGAGTCCGCTCGGCACGATGGAAGCGATGGAATTCCTAATGGACAAGGTGCAGGGAACCAAGACCAATCAGGAATTCCTGCAGTCGATGAACCGATAATATCGGCTTGTATCCGAACCGTCGGACACGGTACAGTGACGGGTCTTCGAATAGGCGAAGGCAGTAGTTTCGGAGGCAGAGGGCACATGAAGAAGGGTATTCATCCGTTGTACCGGGAAGCGACGGTACATTGTGCGTGCGGCAACAAGTACAAGACCCGATCGACCGTGGGGGACATCAACGTCGATATCTGCTCGAATTGTCATCCGTTTTTTACGGGGACGCAGAAGATTGTCGATACCGAAGGCCGGGTCGAGCGGTTTAAGAAGAAGTACGCGAAGAAGGGTAAGTAGCAAACCCTGCGAACATAGGAGAGACCCTGCTTCGCGAGCGGCAGGGTCTCTCTTTTTTTGCCTCGAATCTTTTTCCGACTGATCGGTCAGGGGAGTATGGACGCAGCACTGCTGAAACGATGGGAGTCTCTCGCGAGCCGCTATGATGAGTTGACCACGCAGCTCACGGACCCCTCCGTCCTCGGCCAGCCCCCGTTATTGGTCAAGTTGAATCGAGAGCGAACCGAACTCGAGCCCGTTGCGCAGCTGTTCCAGCGTTATCGGGATCTCCTCAAGCAGTCGGAGGACATCTCCCACATGCTTGCGGATTCGACGATCGGTACGGAGTTCCGATCCTTGGCCGCCGAAGAGAGTGCGCGGCTCGATGAAGCGATGGCGGCGCTCCAAGCCCAAGTGGTGGAGCATCTGACCCCGAAGGATCCTCGCGACGACAAGAGCCTGTTCTTGGAGATTCGGGCGGGCACGGGCGGCGATGAGGCCGCATTGTTCGCCGGAGATCTGTTTCGAATGTACGTGAAATTCGCCGAACGGCACAAATTGAAAGTCGAAATCGTGGAGGCCTCCGAAACCGGGAAGGGCGGATATAAGACGGTGGTCGCGCTCATCGAGGGGAAAGGCGGCTACGGCCTATTCAAGTATGAAAGCGGTGTCCATCGCGTTCAGCGCGTGCCGGTGACCGAGGCGGCAGGGCGAATTCACACCTCCACCGTGACGGTGGCGGTCATGCCGGAAGTGGACGAAGTGGACGTCCAGATCGATCCCAAGGATCTCCGAATCGATACGTTTTGTTCGTCCGGAGCCGGAGGGCAAAGCGTCAATACCACCTATTCAGCGGTTCGAATCACGCATCTTCCGACCGGAGTGGTCGTGTCCTGTCAGGATGAACGGTCGCAGCTCAAGAATCGCACGAAGGCCATGCGAACGTTGCGCGCCAGAATTGTCGAGGCCGAACGGGAAAAGCAAGAGGCGGAAATCGCTCAGAACCGCAAGGCGCAAGTGGGAACCGGAGACCGGAGCGAGAAGATCCGCACCTATAACTTCCCTCAGAATCGGGTCACGGATCATCGCGTGGGTGTGACCCTGCACAAGCTGGAGCACGTGCTGGCCGGTGACATGGACGAACTGGTCGAAGCGCTCCGTTCCCAGCGTGATCAGGCTGCCGTCGCGGAGGCTTCATGAGTCCGTCGTCCCCTGGAGCGGCTGCCGAGGAATGGCGGACGGTCGGGCGGGTGATCGCCGAAGCGTCCCGACGACTCTCGGAAGCCGGGTTGGACACTGCCGAGCAGGAAACGGTCTGGTTGGCCGAATATGCATTGGGATTGTCGAGGCTGCAGCAAGTCCTTCACGGGAATCGCGAGCTGCCCTCCAGCGACATCGCCGGGCTCCAGCGGCTCGTGTCCAGAAGGACCGAGAGAGAACCGCTTCAGTATATCCTCGGCACGCAGGATTTTTGCGGACTCGAGTTTGAGGTCAATCGCTCAGTGCTGATTCCTCGGCCTGAGAGCGCCTTGTTGGTTCAAGAAGCGTTTCGCCGAATGCAATCGCGGGAAAGGCCCATCCTCGTCGATGTGGGCACGGGGTCCGGTTGTCTGGCCATCACGCTAGCCCGCCTATTGTCACTCCGGCAGCTGTTCGCGATCGATCTCTCGCCTGAAGCCTTACAGACGGCGAGGCGGAACGCGGAACGCCTCGGGGTCGAATCGGTGACATGGCTGGAAGGCGATCTGCTGACGCCTCTGGCGGAACGAGGACTCGAACGGCAGGTCCAGGTGATCGTTTCGAACCCGCCCTATGTCTCCGAATCGGACTGGCCGACGCTTCAGCCCGAAGTTCGTCTCTACGAACCTCGGTTGGCTCTGGTCTCCGGCTCCCGCGGAACCGAACTGCATGAGCGATTGATCGTCGACGCAATTCCGTTTCTGGAGCCGGGAGGGTGCTTGATCATGGAACTCGGATGGGGACAGAGCCGATCGTTGGTCGAGTTCGTGGAAGCGTGTCCTGCGTATCAATCGGTGGAGACTCTCCGCGACGAGGCAGGAATCGAGCGCGTGTTGGTTGCCGAGCGGGGAAGTGAATAGGACCGAGGCATGGATAAGATCGTGATCAATGGAGGCGTCTCTCTGAAGGGACGAGTCCGGATCAGCGGGGCCAAGAACTCCGCTCTACCGATCCTCGCGTCGACGATTCTGGGCGGCGGGGAATGCATGATCAGCAACGTGCCGCGCGTCGTCGACGTGGTCACCATGGGCAAGCTGCTGGGAATTCTTGGAGCCAAGGTGACGCAGGAAGGCAACCGCGTCGTCATCAAGGCCGACGTGATCAACTCGACCCATGCCCCGTACGAGCTCGTCAAGACGATGCGCGCTTCCGTGCTTGTGTTGGGGCCGCTCGTCGCGCGTTGGGGGCAGGCCACGGTGTCGCTGCCGGGTGGATGCGCCATCGGTTCACGCCCGGTCAACATGCATCTAGCCGGGCTCACCAAGCTCGGGGCGGAGGTGTGGGTCGAGCACGGCTATATTCATGCGCGAGCCAAACGCCTGACCGGTGCATCCATCTATTGCGATGTGCCGACCGTGACGGGCACGGAAAACCTGATGATGGCGGCGTCGCTCGCTCAGGGTACCACCGTGATCGAAAATGCCGCCAAGGAGCCGGAGATCATAGACTTGGCCGACTTCCTGACGAAGCGCGGCGCCCGCATCACCGGAGCCGGCACGGATATGATCACCATCGAAGGGGTTCGCGAGCTTCGAGGGGGCGACCACGAAGTCATTCCGGATCGTATCGAGGCCGGCACGTACTTGGTCGCCGGCGCGATCACCAGAGGCTCGATTTCAGTCGATCGATGCCGCCCGGACCATCTTGAGCCGGTCATCGCCAAGCTTCGGGAAACGGGTGTGGATATCCGCGTAGAAAAGGAGTCGGTGCATCTGGATGCGAGAGGATCCGGCCGTTCGAGCGGTGTCGACATACGCACAATGCCGTTTCCGGGATTTCCGACCGACATGCAAGCGCAAATGGCGGCGCTCATGTCCGTCGCCAGAGGGACCAGCATCATCACCGAAACGGTGTTCGAAAGCCGGTTCATGCATGTGGAAGAGCTGAGGCGGATGGGAGCCGATATTCGTGTCGAGGGCAATCGT
>DAOLIU010000202.1:0-3850 GCA_035328385.1 Nitrospira sp.
TCCTGGTGGCGGGCTCGGCGGTCTTCTCCAGCCCGGACTACGGCGTCACCATCGCGGCATTGCGAGCCGCCGGGCAGCCGGCTTCGGCGCACCGATAGGCCTCCGGGTGGATATCGCTGCTCTCATCGATAGTCTGCATCCCCTGGAAATCAGGGTGCTTTCCGCTTTCTCCGAAAACGGCGACCGCGCGATGGAAACAGAGCAGCTGGCTGCGGCCGCCGGACTGGAGGCCTCCCAGATCAGCATGGCCGTGGAGTGGCTGTTGGCCAAGTCGCTCCTCGCCGTCGAGAAAGAAACCGTGACACCGATCGTGTCGCTGACCAAGATCGGCGAGCAGTATGTCGAGAAGCAGTCGCCGATCGAGCTGGTCCTCGCTGTCGCGCGCGATGCTGCGGGCACGGGCAAACGCCTCACCATCCAGGACCTGCAGACCCGAGAAGGGCTCGAGCCGTCGGACGTGAGCGGGGCCATCGGGGCTTTGAAAAAAGAAGGCGCTCTCTTGATCGTTCAGGGGGGATGCCTCGAGTCGACCGGAAGATCGAGCCCCACCGCTGAAACCCTGCGACGGTTGCTCCAGCAGCTTCACCTCGGTCCCCGAGCATTGACGGCCTTCTCCGAATTCGAGCAGCGGGTGATCGATGCGCATGCCGTCAAGCGTGGGAAGGTCAAAGAGCCGTTCCGAGTCGACGATCGCGTGACCCGCCTGCTGAAGCCGACCACCGAGGGTCTGGATGCGTTGAAGCATCTGTCCCGCCAGGACACGGCCGAGGAAGTCTCGCAGCTGACTCCTGAACTCCTGAAAGAAGGCGGCTGGAGGACGAAGCGATTCCGCAAATACACCATCAGCCTGCGAGCGCCCAGGATCGCTCCGGGGCGGCGCCATCCCTACCGCGAATTCCTCGATACGGTCAAGACCAAGCTCGTCAGCATGGGCTTCCAGGAAATGCGGGGGTCGCTCGTGGAAACCGAGTTCTGGGACATGGACGCGCTGTTCATGCCGCAATTTCACCCGGCGCGCGACATCCACGACGTTTATTTCGTGAAGAATCCCACGCACGCCAAGGGCCTCGCGGAGCCGTTCCTCACGCGCGTGAAGGAGGTCCATGAGGGGGGCGGGAATACCGGATCGACCGGCTGGGGCTACAGATTCGACTTACAGCGGGCCAGTCGGTTGGTCCTGCGGAGCCAAGGTACGGCGGTATCCGCCCACCGGCTGGCGTCCAATCCGTTGGTTCCGGGAAAGTATTTTTCGATTGCGCGCTGTTTTCGCTATGACCAGGTCGATGCGACCCATGCGACGGACTTTTTTCAGGTCGAAGGGATCGTGCTGGGCGACGACATCAATTTTAGGACGCTGCTCGGCCTGCTGAATCTCTTCGCGAGGGAAGTCGCCCAGGCAAAAGAGGTCAAGTTCCTTCCGGCGTATTTTCCGTTTACGGAGCCGTCGGTGGAGCTGCACGTTCGCCATCCGCGTCTCGGCTGGATCGAACTCGGCGGTGCCGGGCTGTTTCGTCCCGAAGTCGCCGTGCCCCTCGGCGTCCAGGTGCCGGTGATCGCCTGGGGATTGGGGCTCGACCGTATGGCGATGGTGGCGCTGGGTATTCATGACATCCGCGAGCTGTTCACCGACAACCTCGATCTCATCCGCTCCACCCGCGGAGTCGTGTAGTCCATGCCCACCATTACGATCTTCAGACAGGATCTCGAACAACTGCTGGCCGGGCCGGCCAAGCCACCATTACCTGTGACCTCCGATCAATTGGACGAGTGGCTGATGTTGGTCAAGGGAGAACTCAAGGGGCAGAGTTCCGACACCGGCGAACTGCGGATCGAACTACAAGATAGCAATCGACCCGATCTGTGGTGCTGTGAAGGCATCGCCCGGCAAATCCGTATCAAACAGGCCGGGGCGAGCGATCCCTACCCGTTTCTGTCGTTTTCCAAGGCGCCGGCGAAGCAGGTCATGGTGGCGGCGGGGTTGGAAGAGCTGAGACCCTATGTGGCCGCCTGCACCGCGACGGGGTATCGGGTTACTCAGGAAGGGCTGGCGCAGCTGATCCAGACGCAGGAAAAACTGGCGGAGATCTTCGGACGCAAGCGCCGCACGGTCTCCATCGGCCTCTATCGTCTGCCCGCGATCGAGTTTCCCGTTTCCTATGAAGCCGTGCCGCCTGACAGCGCCAGATTTATGCCGTTGGGAATGACGACGGTAATGACGCTCGGCGAGATGCTGCTGGTTCATCCCAAGGGGCTCGAGTTCGGCGGCATCGTCGCGGGAAAAGAGCGCGTGCCGTTGCTTCGCGACGCCAAGGGGCAGATTCTGTCCTTCCCTCCGATCATCAACAGCAGGGAGATCGGCGAAGTCCGCGTGGGCGACGATGCCCTTTTCGTCGAAGTGACGGGGACCGACCTTCCGATGGTCATTCTGACGCTGAATATTTTCGCGGCGAATCTTGCCGACCGGGGTGCCGCGATCGAGCCCGTGGAAGTGATCTATCCGTTCAAGACGGAACTGGGGCAGCGCGTGGTGACGCCCCAGGACTTGGGTCGAGAGCGGACGCTTTCAGTCGCCACCATCGAACGGGCACTCGGACAAGCGATGGACGCACGGGAGGTGAGTCACGCACTGACGAGTTACGGCTACGAGGTGAAGGTGGAAAAGGAAGACCTCACCGTGCGGCTTCCGCTCTACCGCCACGATCTGATGCACCCAATGGACGTGGTGGAAGATGTGGCGATCAGCCGAGGATTTTCCGAATTCCTTCCCGTCATGCCTTCCCAATTCACGGTCGGCGGCCTATCGAGTCTGGAGGCGCTTTCCGATCGCGCGAGAGGCTTGATGGTCGGCATGGGATTCCAGGAAATCATCTCGAACATTCTCGGTTCGCCCCAGCTGCTGTGCGATGCCATGCGATTGAACGGAACGGAATGGGGACGGCTGGTGCAGGTCGACAACGTCATGTCGCAGAATTTCTCGGCGCTTCGCCAGTGGATGTTGCCATCGCTGCTGCGGGTGGAAGCCGCGTCCAGCCGGGCCTTTTTCCCCCACCGTCTTTTCGAAGCGGGTGAGGTCGCGCGGCCCGATCCGGCTCACGAACTGGGTAGCGAGACGGTGATGGTGCTTGGCGCTCTGATCGCGCATGCAGAGGCCAACTTCTCGGAGATCCACTCCTGCCTGGACGCGTTGCTGTACTATCTCGATCGCGCTTACAGGCTGGAATCGGTCCAGCATCCCTCGTTCCTCGAGGGGCGTGCCGGTCGTATCGTGGGCGATGACGGCGTGGTGCTCGGGGTGATCGGGGAGGTACACCCGGAGGTGCTCGAACGCTGGCAAGTCACCGTTCCTGCCGTATCCTTTGAGATCGATCTGTCTGCTTTGGACGAGTGACCGGCGGGGGAAAGCCTCCACACGCGGGTTTCGCGCGCGGAGGCGTGAAGATCTCCGCGAGGCGTTACGCGCCGGCCGGTGCCAGCTGCTTCTTCGCCAGCCCGATCAACTGATCGAATCCCGCCGTATCCTTGATGGCCATGTCCGAGAGGACCTTGCGATCGAGCAAGACGTTGGCCTTTCTCAAGGCGCTGATGAAGCGTCCGTAGGACAAGCCCTGCGCCCTGGTCGCGGCGCTGATACGAGCGATCCAGAGTTGACGGAAGTCCCGTTTCCGGTTCTTTCTACCCGTATACGCATATTGCTGGCCCTTATCGACGGATTCGGTCGCCGACCTGAACAGGCGGCTCTTGGCTCCGTACTGGCCTTTTGCAAGCTTCAGTCGTTTCTTCCTTCTGGCCCGTGTCTTCGGCCCACCTTTTACGCGAGGCATGGGAGAGTACTCCTTTTCGGTTGATTCGC
>DAOLIU010000203.1:0-3804 GCA_035328385.1 Nitrospira sp.
ATCCAGGCGAATCCCTGGGACGAGGCCGCCAGGGGCATGAGGCGGGAAGGCTGCACCCTGTTCAATCGCGGCGCCTTGGTTGCCGCGGCTGCAGTCTTTCGCCAGATCGAGCATCGCGTGAGCGGGGGACTGAAACCTCTGTATCGTGCGCTCGCCGACTTGGCCGATGGTTATGACTCGTGGGAACGGTTTCAACATCGCCAGGCCTGGGAGAAGCTGAAGACTTCGATCAAGGCACTGGAGATGGCGACCCTGTTCGGCGGTCCGGCGGAAGTGAAGGCGTGTCTGCCGGCGGTCAAAGCCAATTCGGGGTTTCTCGAGAAGCTCGTGCTCGACCCCTCGGAAGTCAAGGAATCGGTTGCGGTCGATCTGCTTGCCCATGCCGGGCGCCGGCTGCGCGTGACGAACGATGCGGAGGGGGCCATGCGATCGCTGGTCAGGGCGCTGGAAGCCGTGGCGCAACGCCGCCTCTTTACGGCGTACGGAATCAAGACCTGGGACGTGCGGCCGGAGCAGTTACCCCAGGCCCTCCAGGAGACCTGCCGCCTCTGTCATTTGGACGACATCGACGGCAAGTACCGGTTGCCGTTGCAGGCCCAGTTCCGTACGCTGGCGGGTTTGGGGGACCAGCTGGGGCAATCCTTTCTGCGGGAGTGGCCCGCCATGAAACCTCTGCTCGACGCGGCCAATCATGCGATCCTGGGCCATGGGTTCGAGCCGGTGAAGGCCGAGCGGGTGCAGCAGCTGTACGACGCCGTCGCCCGTCTCGCCGGGGTGAACGAGAGTGCGTTGCCAAAGTTTCCGACATTGAATCTTTAAGAGCATATGGCTCATGGCGTATAGCGTATGGCAAAGGATACAGAAGGGCGAAGATGGCGTTTCGGTTTGAGACTTTGGAGATATGGCAAATGGCGAAGGAATACGCGACGACGGTTTATGCCGCGACCGCGAAGTTTCCAAGGCATGAAGATTATGGATTGAAGTCACAAATGAATCGTGCAGCCAATTCAATCGGACTTAACATCGCAGAAGGCTCTGCCAAAAAATCCAATAAGGTATTCGACTATCATGACTATCATTTGGAAATAGCGTTAGGCTCGACATACGAGGTTGTGGCTGGAGCATTTCTTGCCAAAGATCGTGTTTACGTTACAGAGCCTGAGCACAATAATCTGTACGAGTATGGCCAGCGGCTTGCCAAGAGTATCAATGCATTCAGAAATACTCTGTTGAATACCTAAAGTTTTTACACGTTTCTATCCTTTAGTCTTGTCCGTGCCATAAGCCATTTGCTATAGGCCATTACCCTATCGATGGACATTCGCATCTATTATGAAGACACCGATTGCGGGGGTGTCGTCTACTACGCGAACTATCTGAAGTACTTTGAGCGGGCCCGCACACAGTATCTGGAAGACCGAAGCCTCACGGTGGTGGACTTGCTGAAAGAAGGGACGCAGTTTCTGGTCGTGCACGCCGAACTCGACTATCGCGCGCCTGCCCGTTACGGTGAGACACTGACGATCGCGACCAAGCTGGTTGCCATTGGAAATGCCTCACTCACTTTCTCGCACGTGATCCGAGAGCGAGCCAGCCGTCGTGTCGTCGTGGAAGGATCAGCCAAACTCGTCACAGTGGATCTGAATGGGAAAGTGAAGCGGTTGGACAAGTCGTTGGTTGCCGCGCTACAGTCCGACGCTGGAGGAAATGGCTGATGGACAAGATCGGAACCTGGCTGGCCATCGCCGGCGTCGCTATCGGCTTTGTCGTCTTGGGTTGGCTGCTGTTTTCGGATAACTCAAACGAGAAGAAAAAGAAGTGATCTCATCAGCCTTCCTGGAAACTCCGCCGACATAGCCCGGTTGCTCGCAAGACCAACATCGTCCGCGACCAACTGATCCGTAGTCGCAAGCAGGTGGGGCGGCTAGGGATTGCGTTGGTCCATTGCATCGGCGGCGATCATCCCGGCGCTGAGCCCGCCGGCTCCGGCCGCGCCGCCAAAACCGCCGCCTCCGTCACGTCCTGCGGCACCGGCGAGCCCGGCCCCCTCACCCTCGGGTCGACCTGCTCGCAACGATCGGCTTGGACCTGCAGCCGGCAGTTCCAACGTCTCAGGAATCGGTTCCAGCCCGAGTTGCGTGCGCAGATCCAAGCGGAGCTCGTCGATCAGAGGTTGATAGGCCACGGATTCACCGCGAGTCAGGTCGAGCGCACAGCGTGCGGCAAGCTCGACCTGGCGAATGGAACCGAACAGCACGATGTCGGCCAGCGCTTCCTCCATTTGCGGCCGCTGCTCCCCCGTGGGGGGAGAAAAGGAACCGGCCAGAGAGCGGTAGGCCGCGACGAGAAACTTCAGCCGCTCCGTTTCCTGACGGTTCTCTCGCTGGCGCCGCTGCTGGATCCTCTGCATGACGAATATGCGAACGGCGAGCAGGGCCACTGCCACCAGCAGCGAGGCGATGATCGACAGCGGCAAAGGACCAATATCGGTGATTCGCATCGTTATTATGCTGCGAGGCTCGCGCCGCGCGACTCCGGGCAATTCTCAACGGATTGCGCCGGTGTGTCAACGACGCTCCAGGACAGGATCGATCCGGCGGCGATGGGTACGTGCTCGAGCGAAAATAGTCTTGTGTCCGGCAACGGCCGTCTATATGACGGAAATCGCACCAAGGACGCCGCGGCTATCGGATTGGACGGCGAGGGTTTTATCAGCAGTCATTTCGGTGTAATCGCGACCTTGAGCACGCCGTCACGCTGATTCGCGAACAGGTCGTACGCTTCTTGAATCTGGTCGAGCGTGAACCGGTGCGTCACCAATGGCCGCAGGTCCGCCCGCGAGGAGGCCAGCACGTTCATGAGCCGTCGCATCCGTTCCTTCCCTCCCGGACAGAGGGTCGTGACGACGGCGTGGTCGCCGAGTCCCGCCGCGAAGGCATCGAGAGGGAGCGTGAGCTTGCCCGAGTAGACGCCGAGGCTTGAAAGCACGCCGCCGGGCCGCAGCACACGCAGACAACTCTCGAACGTCGCCTGTGTGCCGAGCGCTTCGATCGCCACGTCTACTCCGCGCCCGCCCGTCGCGTCCAGGATCGCCTTGACTGGATCGCGGTCCTTATAGTTGATGGAGACGTCGGCTCCGAGACTGCGGGACATGGCAAGCCGCTCGGGCACGGCGTCCACGGCAAAGATGCGGGTGGCGCCCATGAGCTTCGCCCCGACGGTTGCGCAGAGCCCGATAGGCCCCTGCGCAAACACGGCAACGGTGTCGCCGATTCGGATCCTGCCGCTCTCCGCGCCGCCGAACCCCGTGCTCATGATGTCGGGGCACATGAGCACCTGCTCGTCGGTGAGGTGGTCGGGGATCGGTGCCAGATTGGCCGCGGCTTCCGGAATCAGGACGTACTCGGCTTGACACCCATCAAGGGTGTTGCCGAGCCGCCAGCCGCCCATGGCCTTGCCGCCGCACTGGGCCTGATTCCCGTCGAGGCAGGCATGACACTGCCCGCACGGCGTGATCGCCCCGGCGATCACGCGCTGGCCGATCGTATAGCCCGAAACCGCCTCTCCGAGTTCCTCAATGACGCCCACCGGCTCATGACCGACGGTCAATCCGCGCGCGACCGGATACTCGCCTTTGAGTATATGCACGTCGGTTCCGCAAATAGTGGTGGTCGTGACACGCAGCAGGGCGTCACGCGGTCCCACCCTGGGGACGGCCTTTTCTTCCAAGGCAATGCGGCCGGGCTCGATAAAAACCGCCGCCTTCATTGTAGGGCGGCGCTCTCGTGCCTGCGTTGGAGCCGG
>DAOLIU010000204.1:0-3793 GCA_035328385.1 Nitrospira sp.
CGCGGACCTCGCTGCGGCCTTGCCCGCGGAGCGGCGCGTCTTGGCGCGCCGGGGTGGGGTGGGTGAGAACCGCGGCCTTTTTGAACATCCTGCGAGCTCTTCTGACTCGATCAGCGATCATGCCCAGCTTTGTGCCCAAAACAGTTCTTCAACAGCCTGCTAGTGCCAGCTGGCTGCGAGGATGCTCTCAACTTGCTGAGGTTGTTGGGCGATGCCCTGTTCCCACGTCAATCCGGTTTGCTGGGTAAAGCCGGCCATGGCCTGGATCAACTGATCGACTTGTGTATTGAGCAGCATCCGACCATTGCCGGCCTGGATCGTCTCGATCTGGTTGGTTGCGCCGGCATACCAATTCTGAATCGTGACCTGGTCGGTTGATCCGTACACCGCTAAGCGCAGGTCATTGGCCTGGCGGCTCAGGACCACGTCCAAGGGATTGATCGTGTCACCGAAGAGCACGCGGTCTTGATTGCCGGATGTCGAGTCGGCGTCGCTGATCGTATCCTGGTCGTCGCCTCGGGCGAACGTGTAGCTATCGTTGCCGGAGCCGCCGGTCACCATGTCGTTCCCCGCGCCGCCGGTGAAATGGTCAGCACCGCTGCCGCCGCCGAGTTGGTCGTTCCCTGCTCCGCCGATCAGATGATCATTGCCGGAGCCCCCGTCCAACACATCGACCCCGTCGCCGCCGTCGAGCACATCGTTGCCGCTGCCGGCGTTCAGCAGATCGTTGCCGAGACCGCCCAAGAGGATATCGTTCCCGCTTCCCCCAAACAGCGAATCATTGCCTGCACCGCCATCCATGGTGTCGTTTCCCGATCCGCCGTCGAGTTGATTGTTGCCGCTGTTGCCAAGCAGCACATTGTTGGCGGAACTCCCTGTTCCATTGATATTGGCCGTGCCGGTCAGGGTGAGGTTCTCGACGTTGGAACCCAGATTGTAGGTCACGGCGCTTTCGACGGTATCGATCCCCTGGTTTGCCGATTCCGTAATCACATCGCCCACCTGGTTCACGACAAAAGTGTCGTTCCCGAGCCCACCGATCATCGTATCGTTGCCGAGACCGCCGTCCAGCCGGTCGTTGCCGGCCCCGCCGGTCAACGTATTGTTTCCGCTGTTGCCGATCAGGACGTTGTCGAGTGCATTTCCGGATCCGTTGATGTTGGCAGATCCGATGAGCGTGAGGTTCTCCACGTTCGCACCGAGCGTGTACGCGATCGAGCTCCGCACGGTGTCCGTGCCCTCGCCGGTATTTTCAGTGACTACGTCTCCGCTGTTGTCGACCACATAAATGTCATCACCTGATCCGCCCTGCATATTGTCCGTATCGGGTCCACCATCCAAGAGATCATTGCCTGCCCCGCCGATAAGTGTATCGTTGCCAGCCAGTCCGAAGAGCTGATCGTTCCCGACGCCGCCCGTGAGGACATCATTCCCGGCAGTGCCGGTTAGAGTCTGATCGGCCGCGCTGATCGTAAGTGTAAAGTCATCGGCGACGCTCAAGCTCTCTGAATCCGTCGCCGTGACTTTGAGATTCAAGACTCCAGCATCACCGCTTCCCGGCGTCCCGCTGAAGGTCCTCGTGCCGGTGTCAAAGCTCAGCCAGACCGGCAGAGCGCTACTGTCGGCCAACGTGGCAACGTAGGTTAAAGTGTCGCCAACGTCGATGTCCGAAAAGGTATTCGACGGGACCGTGAAGGAGAAGGCTGCTCCAGTCTGTGCCGATTGGTCGACGATCGGACTCGCCACTGTCGGCGCGTCACTCACATTCGTGACGGTAAGATTGAACGTGTCGGAGGCGCTGAGGGATCCCGAATCCGTTGCCGTCACTTTCACTTCCAGGCTGCCTACGTCACCGTTGTCCGGCGTTCCGCTGAACGTCCGGGTGCCTGCATCGAAACTCAGCCAAGAGGGAAGCGGGCCGTCATGGGCTAAACTCGCGCTGAACGTCAAGAGATCCCCTGCATCGGGATCGGCAAACGCATCCACCGCCACCGTCATCGTGAACGGAACATCCTCTTGAATCGTTCGATCTTCCAGCGGAGTGGCAACGGTCGGAGCATGGTTGACATTCGATGGAAACAGCTCGGAGAGGCTCGTCGTGCTGCCGTCCGCAAACGCCAGCGTTTCGACGACCAGGGACCCATTCACTCCGTTCGGGTCGAAGTTTGTCAGGCGGAGCGTTCCGGCCGATCCATCGAGCAGCTTGATGTCGAGGGTGTTTCCATTCCGCTCGAATGTCACATCCGACAGCGTGACCCCGAGCCCAAACTCAATACGATTGCCTGCTCCGGCGCCCCGGACATCCTCAATGACATCCAGCCCTCCTCCAAAACCGAACAGATACGTGTCGTTCCCCGGGCCGCCTCGCAGCGTATCGTTCCCGTTCAGCGTAAAGCCCGGTACGATCGGACCGCCCGAGAGGATGTCGTTCCCTGCGCCGCCTTCCAACACATTGTCAGCGCTGTTGCCGGCGAGCAGATTGTCGAGCACGTTTCCCGTGCCGCTGATGGGGTTATCCCCGGTCAGCCGCAGGTTCTCGACCTGGTCGCTCAAGGTGAGGCTGATAAGGCTCCACACCGTATCGATCCCTTCACTCTGCGCTTCGATGACTACGTCGCCTGGATCGTCAATGTCTCGGTAAATATCATCGCCTGGCCCGCCAATCATAGTGTCAGACCCCGCATCACCAAACAGTTCGTCATTCCCTTCCCCTCCGAGGAGGGTATCGGCGCCACCACGGCCTTCGAGCACATCGTCTCCGCCGAGCCCGCTCAAGAGATCGTTCACTGGAGAACCGACGAGGAAGTCCTGATCCGGCGTTCCAATCAATGTGACACCGGCGACCTGGCCGATCAGCGTATTGGTATCCCAGACTATTCCGTCGGCAAATGCTACTCGGTATGTCTGGTTGAACGGGTTGGCGAAGAATGACTGAAGGGTGAGCTGATCGGAGGTGCCATTGATCGACAGCACCAAGCTCTCGTCGGGCATCGCGGAGACGGTCAGATCGCTCGGCGACACACCCGCTCCGATCTGAATCGTATTCATCTCGGCCGTCGTAAAACTTTGATCATCGGCGGTGTCCTGGCCGGACCCGGGACCGAAGAGCAGCGCATCTTCTCCAAGTCCGCCGATCAGCAGATCGTTTCCCGACCCGCCATCCAATAAATCCTCGCCGGCGCCGCCTTCCAACCGGTCGTCGCCCTCCAGCCCTTTCAGCAAGTTGTCCCGGCTGTTTCCAATGAGCGCATCCGCCTCCGAGGTGCCGATCAACTCGCCAATCTGACCAAACAGCGCTGCGTCATCCCACACGGTGCCATCGGAGAACACCGTCTGCTCAATCGCGAAGGACGAACTTGCAAAGGTCGAAGCAATGGTCAGTTGATCGTCCGTCCCGGTAACCCTGAGGACGAAATCATTACCGACTCGAGAGACGATCACATCAGTCGATGCCACATCCTCCGTCATCTGCACTGTATCCACGCCGTCCTGCATGCCGAAGTCATAGTCGAGGATCGTCCGAGTCCCGAAGCCGCGGCCAAACGTATACGTGTTATCGCCCATCTCGCCGATCTGGATCGCGCCGAACGTGTCGTAGGCGCCCCACACGGTTCCATCAGCAAACTGCACCGTCTCGATTAAGGACGGCGCCACGTAATAATTCCGCTCTCGCTCGAAGACGCTGTCGTTGCTGATCAGCCGAATGGAATAATAGGACGGAATGGTGAGTTGGTCGTTGGTGCCTGTGATGCGTAAGATCAAATCATCGTTCGCGCGCTCCCATGTCACATCG
>DAOLIU010000205.1:0-3714 GCA_035328385.1 Nitrospira sp.
GACGGTTGAGGCGTCCCGTCTCAACCGGTCGCCGGCTCCGGTACGGTGACCTCACCTCGATCCGTCCGCTTCCTGATCGGCCGAATTTCCTCCTCATACTTAGAGTCGTTGCAGTTTGGGCCTGATTCGGCGTACCCTCTGGCCGACACCTGGTGCACCGAGCATTGAGCTGATTCCAGAAGGTGCCATGCGGCGCTGCCACCTCGCCTTCGTCAGCCCTTCTCTTCTTCAATTCGATTCCCGTAACAGCCGATGGATGAGTCGTTCGGGCAGTGAGCCGGTGACGGCCGTGCCGCTGACCGACTCCACCTCCCGGTCAAGGCTCCGTCGAAATGCGGCTCGGCTCGGCGGCCGGTTCACGATCGTCTTCGCGCTGCTCGTTCTTGCCGGCTGCGCCATGGTGCCTTCCTACGGGCGGGGCGGACCGGGCAGGGACGACTTCCGGCCTCCGAGCGAAGCCGACATGCAGAAGATGATGAACCAGATGATGGGGCAGGCGCCGGTCCGCCAGGCGCCGGTCAGCACCGACGGGGTGCAGGTGGTCTTTCAGACCGGCCATGCGGGAGCGATCCATGCGGTGGCGGTCAGCCCAAATGGACGGTACATCGCTTCCAGCGGCAGTCAGGACGGGACGGTCAAGATCTGGGACGTTGCGAGCGGGCAGGAGGTCCGGAATTTTACGGGATTCGGCGGGTTCGGCCAGGGGGCCGACCTTGTGACCTTCCGCGAAGACAGCGCGCAGGTGGTGACCCACGAGATGACCGGAGCGATCAAGGTCTTCGATGTGGCATCAGGCCGGGAAGTTCGCGCCGGAGCGGCCGGTCTGGACGGGCGAGGAGCCGTGAGCGCGAACGGTCGCCTTGCGGCCGTCGGTGAAACGGCAGATCCGAAATCGAACGACCGTCCGTCGTTCGGGGGGCACCGGTCGTTGTCGATCATCGACCTCGGCACCGGTCGAGCGGTATGGACGATCCCTGATTCGGCCATGCAGCAGCCGCTCGCGTTCAGTAGAGACGGCACGACCTTGGTCACGGTCCGGACCGACACAGGCTATGCCTCCCCGGGAGTGATCGGCACCATCGGCTCGTCACTAGGGTCGATGATCGGCTTGGGCGGCCTTTTCGGCAACGAACCGCCCGTTCCCGCCATCAAGCAGGAACTGCTCGTCTGGGATGTGCCGGCCAAGAAGCTGCGGCGTTCGTGGCCCTATGCATCGGCGTCCGATGGCTTAGGCGGGGCGCTGAGTCCGGACGGACGGTATCTTGCGACGGAGCAGCCCGTCGAGCGGTCGCTTCGCGTGCTGGATCTGGAGACGGGCAAGCCTGCCGGCGCGATCTCATTGGAAGACGCGGGAATGAGGGGAATGGGGATGACCCATTCCCTCACGTTCAGCCCGGATGGCATGTTTCTCGCGATCGGAAAAGGCGACGGCATGGCCAAGCTGTTCGAGTTCCCGTCCGGGAAGAAGGTGCGGGAGTTCGAGGCGACATCGCTCAATTTCAGCCCCGACGGCAGGACCTGGGTGATCGGCGCGGCAAGCGGAGGTGCGCCCTATCTGCAGGAGGCGGCGAGCGGGAAGGAGACGCGACTGGCGGGCGGCGCCAGCGAAGTGTCCGATCTGGCTCTGACGGCCGACGGGCAATCCATCGTGGCCGGCATGCAGGGGGGAAGCGCCAAGCTCTGGAATCTTCCCACAGGGCAACTGGTCCGCACCTTCGACTGCCCCGACGGGATGGCGGTCTCCTCCGTCGCCGTCAGCCGCGCCGGGAGTCTGTTGGCCACCGGCTGTATCAACGGGTCTGCCTGGCTATGGGACCTTGCCAGCGGCAAGCAACTCACCGCGCTGGCTCCGCCGCTTCCCCCGGATCAGTTCACCCCGGTTTATCTCCGCATCGCGCGCGACGATCGGACTATCGTCATCGGTCGCGGCAATCAGGTGGTGGTCGCGGACCTCTCCACCGGCACAGAACTCCGCCGAATCGTCCTGCCGAACGAATCGGTCAAAGGGCTCGCATACCTCGAGAACCCCTCGGCAGCCTACGGGGACATGGATCCCAAACTGCGCGCCAGGATGGAAGCACAGGCGCCGAAACAGCCTTCCATCGACCGGCAGACCTTGGAGCGGATGAAGGAATCCGCCCAGTGGATTCGAGCCCTCGCCGTCCATCCGAACGGGCAGCTGGTCGCCCTCGGAAGATCGGAGAGCACCGCTTTGTGGGATGTGCAAAGCGGCAAACTGGTCCTTGAGTTTCGCGATGTGAGCCGTATGCAAGCCAGGGCGCAACAGCAGCGTCTGCGCGAGGAAGAGCATCAGCGGATGCTCGAAGAGGCCGGGAGCCTCAAGTCATTGCTGCCTTTCGGGTTGGGGGCGCCTTCCCGATCGGCGTCCATGCCGCAGGGCGAGATCATGGCGCTGGACGACCCGTCGGAACTGTTCGACGAAATCGGTGACCAGACTCACGGCGCGACGAGCCTGGCGTTCAGCCCGGACGGTAAATTCCTCGCGACCGACGGTGTGCGGGGCAAAACGGTTTGGGACGTCGCGACGGGGAAGAAGGTGCGCACGCAAAAAAAGAAGGTACAGGGTGCCCCGTTCGATACGATGAGCTTCTTCGAAAATCTGGAAATGAACATTGGAGGAAGAGGAACGGCATTCAGCCCGGACGGACGGTTGGCGGCACGAGGCCACGGACAGATCATCAAGGTATGGAACGTCGCGACGGGCCAGGACGTTCTCCAATTGGTGGGACATACGGGAGCGGTCAGTTCCCTCGTGTTCAGCCCCGACGGCCGCTTCATCGTGAGCGCCGGCGGGGACGGCGCCATTCGTCTCTGGAATCTGCGCTCGGGCAAGGAGGTGGCTTCGCTCATCGCGCTCGGGCGCGAGGATTTCGTCGCCGTGACGCCGGACCAGTACTATCGGGCGTCCAAGAGCCGGATCAAGGGCGTCGCCTTCCGCGTCAAAGATCAGCTGTACCCCTTCGAGCAGTTCGACTTGCGGTTCAACAGGCCCGATATCGTGCTGGAACGTTTGGGCATGGCGTCCCAGGATCTCGTCAAGAGCTATCGGCTGGCCTATGAAAAACGGCTCAAGAAGATGGGACTCGACGATCAGGCGCTCGGCATCGACTTTCATCTGCCGGAGATTCGCATCCAAGGCGGCGACGTTCCTGTGTCCGTCAACCGAGCGACCTTACCGCTCCGCGTCAAGGCGACCGATACGAAGTACGCGCTCGATCGCGTTCAGGTTTATGTCAACGATGTGCCGGTGTACGGCGCGTCCGGCGTCCCGATTCTCGACCGGACGGCACGGAGCCATGAGCGGGAAATTCAGGTGCCCCTCGTCTCGGGCCGCAACAAGATCCAGGTCTCCGTGTTGAATCAGCGGGGGACCGAGTCGCTGCGGGAAACGGTCTATACCACGTCCACGGCGGAGACGGCCCCTCCGGACGTCTATCTCGTGGGCATCGGCGTCAGCGAGTACAGGAACCGCGCCTACAATCTGCGCTATGCGGCCAAGGACGCGAACGATCTGCTGGCCGTGTACAAGTCGGTCGAGGGGCGTCCCGGCGTGAAGGGGAACGTGCATTTGTTGGACTTGACGAATGAGAAGGCGACCAGACCGGAGATTCTGAAAGCCAAGGATTGGCTCAAACGATCCAAGATCAACGATCTGGTCATCGTGTTCGCCGCGGGGCACGGGATGACCGATGA
>DAOLIU010000206.1:0-3695 GCA_035328385.1 Nitrospira sp.
CGGATGGCCGACGACTTCCTCCGCCGCCTGCGCCAACCGTTCCGGAGCGCAGAGAGCGTCCCGGTCCCCGGACAACTCCGGCATCGTCCGCTCGTACAATTCGATCAACAGCGACTCTTTCCACTTGGTCAGCACTCCCGGCCCCACCGCCGCGATATCGGCCGCGGTCAAGGCCGCCAGCTTCTTCAAGACTTCCGGAGTTCCGACCTCCCGGGCGAAGGGCAACACGACTTTCTCATCGTTGGGATCCCGCCTGAAGGCCGTGTGGGCCATCAGGAGATGCCGGTGGACCAGAAAACACAAGGTGCGCTGATCCTGTTCATCCAATCCCAAACGGGCGCCGACCTCTTCGGCCAGGCGCCGTCCCACATCGCTGTGATCCTCCTCTTGCCCCTTGCCCAAGTCGTGCATCAGGACCGCGAGATGCAAAATATCCTTCCGCTTGATGCTGCGATAAATCTCGCCCAGCAGACCCGCTTCCTCGGCCAGGGCTTCGGCCCGACCGACCGCCAGCAAGCTGTGCTCGTCGACCGTATACTTGTGATACTGGTTGAACTGCATGAGCCCGCGGACGGTGCCCATCGCCGGCACCAGTTTCTCCAGCAGGTGGGCGCGATGCATCGCCTCCAACGTCTTGGTCGTCCCCGGTCCGGCCAAGATCCTGAGAAAAATCCGGCTGACTTCCGGAGCGCGATACACGCCGGCTTCCACGTGGTCGATGTGCCGGTGAATGTCCTCCAGCAGCGAAGGCTCGATCGTCACGTGCCGCTCGCGGGCCAGGTCGAACAGGCGCAGCAGCAGGGCCGGGTCCTCCAGCACCTTCGCGCGATGTTCCTCGGCCACCGTCAACACGCCCGCGCGAATCACGAACGCCTCCTCCACCCGGGGAGCCGGCAGCAACCGCGCGACCCGATGCCAGAACGGCACGCTCCGGCACCGTTCCACGAATCGCATGCAGCGTTCATGCAATCCCATCGTGTGCTGGTAGTACTGCTGCATGAACTGTTCGACCGCCAGGAGGTGCGGCTGGTCCTGATAGCCGAAATGCCCGGCGAGCCAGACCTGTTCGTCGAAGGTCAGAATCTCCTGGGCCGTCCCCGCATGGACGTGCAGCAGGGCCCGGACCCTCCAGAGGAAATCCCGCGCCTCCGTGAGAGCCAGCATATCCGGTCTCGACAGGATGCCCCGGTCGGACAACTCCCTGATCGTGGGGGCCTGGTACCGGGCCAGGCCCGCCCACTGGAGCAGATGCAGGTCGCGCAGCCCCCCCTTGCTCTTCTTGACGTTCGGTTCGAGCAAGTACACGGTCTCACCGAATTTCTCGTACTCGCGGCGGCGTTCTTCGAGCTTCTGATCCAGATAGACGTCGGTATTCTTCGTCACCACCTTGCGCAGATACCGCCGGTGAAAATCCTGAAAGAGATCCGCACTGCCGGCCAGAAATCGCGCCTCCATCATGGACGTCTTGACGGTCGAGTCGGCTTCGGCCAGCTCGATGCTGTCGGCGATGGTCCTCACGCTGTGGCCGACCTGAAATCCGCAGTCCCAGAGGGGATGGAGCACCGCCCGGACCAGTGACTCTACGGCCTTGTCCGATCCGGGCTTGAATAGGAACATCAGATCGATGTCCGAATGGGGAGCCAGTTCGCGCCGACCGTAGCCGCCCAGCGCCACGACGCAGCATTGACGGAAGCCGACCGCGGCCGACTCGTCGCCGCCGCGCCTCACGGCATCGCGATAGCCGCCGGCGATGAGGCCGTCGACGAATTCGGTCATGGCCGCAAGGGTTTCGGCGCCGGACGCCCCGCCCATGACCCGTTGCGCCACGGCGCGGCGCTGCTCTTCCAGCAGGACGCCCAGGCCGAGCGGCTGGACTTCCGACAGCGATGTCCTCGATGCGTCCTGATCCATGTGCCTACAGGGCGGTGTCCCCTGTCTCGCCGGTTCTGATGCGGACCGCCGCGTTCAGGTCGCGCACGAAGATTTTTCCGTCCCCGATGCTGCCCGTCTTGGCCGCCCGCGCGATGGTTTCCAGGACGCGGGGCACCTGGTTGTCCTGGATGGCCACTTCCAGCTTGACCTTGGGCACGAATTCGATCGTGTATTCCTGGCCGCGGTAGGTTTCCTTGTGTCCCTTCTGCCGTCCGAACCCCTTGACCTCGGTCACGGTCATGCCCTGGACGCCGATCTCCAGAAGGGCGTCTTTCACCTCGTCGAGCTTGAACGGCTTGATGATCGCTTCAACTAGTTTCATGTCTCCCCTCCAGACCAAAGACGAGATAGCGTGATGCTCAAAATGTCTGCATTCTCACCCGCCTCACCCCGGCGCGCCGAAGCGCGCCAGTCCCGGCAAGGCCGCAAGGAGCGGGGACCCCGGAGCGTACTTCCTTGCGTACGTGAGGAGTCCACGCGACTGAGAACGCAGTTGGACGATATTTTCAGCATCATGAATAGGCCCGCTCGTTGTGTTGCGTCAGATCCAGCCCCGTCGACTCCTCTTCCGGCGTCACACGAAGGCCGCCGGCTCCGTCGACCAGCTTCAAGAGCGCATAACTGCCGATGAAGGAATAGACAGCGGAGGCGACGACGGCGACAAGCTGAACCGCAAGATGCCCGTTCGCAGCAAACAGTCCGACGCCGAGCATGCCGAGAATTCCGCCGACGCCGTGCGTTCCCATCACGTCGAGCGTGTCATCATAGCCGATCTTCCCCTTCCAAACAATTGCCAGGTAGGAGCCCAATCCGGCGGCAATTCCAAGCCCCACCGCCGCGAGCGGCCCTATAAATCCAGCTCCGGCGGTCGAAGTCGCCAGCCCGGCGACCGCGCCGCTGGCGATTCCCAGGACCGTCGGTTTCCCGCGATGTTTCCATTCCGCCACCATCCAGGCCATGGCGGCGGAGACGGCGGTGAGATGAGTCACGACGATCGCGTTGACCGCCACGGCATTGGCTCCCCGCGCGCTGCCGCCGTTGAAGCCGAACCAGCCGAGCCACAGCATGCCCGCTCCCAGCAGAATGAACGGAAGGTTGTGCGGGGCCATGTAATCGGTCCGCCATCCCCGCCGTTTTCCCACGGCCATCGCGCAGGCCACGGCGCTGAACCCGGCGCTGACGTGAACCACCGTTCCTCCGGCGAAATCCACCGCCCCGAGCTTCATCAGCCAGCCGCCGCCCCACAGCCAATGGGCCAGCGGGGCATAGACGACCGCCGACCACAATCCCGCGAACAGGAGCATCGAGCCGAACTTGATCCGTTCGGCGAACGCGCCGACGATCAGCGCCGGAGTGAACGCCGCAAAGAGCAGCTCGAACAGCATGAAGGCCTGATGGGGGACCGTGGGGGCATACATGGGATTCGGCGCGGCGCCGACGCCGGACAACAACATCCATTCGAGTCCCCCGACGACCCCTCCCCGATCCGGCGCGAAGGCGAGACTGTAGCCGAACAGGATCCAGATCAGGCTCACCACGCACAGGATCCCGAAGGATTGGACCATCGTGCCGATCACGTTCTTGCTGCGAACCAGTCCTCCGTAATAGAACGCCAGGCCCGGCACGATCATGCCGGTTACCAGCGCCGAGGCCGCCAACATCCAGGCGATGTCGCCGCTTTGCAGGCCGGCGGCGGGAACCGCCGCGAGCGCATCCTCCGCGCCACCACTTGAGCAGTTCGGGTTCCGGCCTGGGCGTGCTCG
>DAOLIU010000207.1:0-3555 GCA_035328385.1 Nitrospira sp.
CGACGTGACGTTCCTGAGCGGCGGCCTGCTGCTGATCCTGGCGCTGTTTTCGGGGGCCTTGGGTGGCGCGGTGGGCGGCATGATCGTCGGCGGCAAAGCGTTGGGCAACGAGCTGGCCGCCATGATGGGCGCCTTCTTCGGTCCGGTGGCGTCGCTGCCCGGCGTGCTGCTCGGCCTCTTGATCCTCGCCTTCTTCATCTGAAAGGAGCGCACGGATGTTCGACATGTTCTGGAATTCCATTCTCCTGTTTTTCAAAGGAAAGCTGTTTCATGACTTTCCCAGGGTGCTGATGCTGTCCGTGGTGGGAATGGCCGTGGCTGCGCTGATCCTCGTCGTCATGGCCCAGATGGGAACTCCGCTGTGGCTGGCCGTCGTGGTGGCCGGCCTGTGCGCCGGCGGATTGCAGCCCCGGCTGTTTCGCGACCTGAAATACCGGTGAGCAGGATGGCGGAATCCAACACGACGCTCGCGACGGAGCCCATCACCTTGTCCTCGCTGCTGGAGAATATTCACAGCCTCGAGGCGATCGTGCAGGGATGGGACGAGTCGCAGCAATTGACCCTCCGCGCCTTGCGGCAGGCGATCGACGATCTGCATAAGGAGGCCGTCGCCCGTATGATCCGCTGCCTCAAGTCCGATCCGGCCGCCCTGCAGGCGCTGAAGCAAGCCGTCACCGACGAAGTCGTCTATGCCGTGCTTCGACATTTGGAGCTCGTCAAGCCCTCGCTCCATGAACGAGCGGAGCAAGCCCTGGCGTCGGTCCGGCCGCTCCTGCAGGGTCACGGCGGGAACGTCGAGTTGGTCGCGGTCGAACCACCGGACACCGTCGAGATTACGTTGATCGGGGCCTGCGACGGATGTCCGTCGGCCGGCCTCACCCTGACCGAGGGCATCGAAAAGGCCATCCGCGAGCACTGCCCGGAGATCGTCACGATCAGAAAAGTCAAAGGACACCTCGCCGCTTCGCACGATCAACGCCCTTCCGTTTCCTTCATCAGTCCGTTTGCGTTGAAGACCGAGGCGGGATGGAAAGCGGTGCTGCACCTCGACGAGATACCGGACAAGGGCGTCAGAGCGATGGAACTCGACGGACAATCCCTGTTGGTCAGCCGGCAAGGCGAACGAGTGACCTGTTTTCTGAACGCCTGTGCCCATATGGGGATGCCGCTCGACATGGGCGAGGTATCGGACGGCGTGATCACCTGCCCCTATCACGGGTTTCGCTACGATCTGTCGTCGGGCGAGTGCCTCACGGTGCCGGAAGTGCAGCTGGTGCCGGTGGCCGTGCGGGTCGTGGGATCCACCGTGCAAGTGAGGCTGAACGAGTAAGACCATGGCGCTCACGGTTCATCTGAAGCAACCTCATGAGCATACGGACGAACAGGCGCCCGCGCCTTTGTCCTTGTGGGAGCAGGAACCGGTCGTGCTCTTGGGTGAATCCCGGGACGCGCAGGGATTTCCGCTGCCGGTGACCCCTTCGGCGCGAACCCTGTTCGGGCCGCGCGGCTGCTGTCTCGTATCGAGCAACGGACCTCTGTGGGTGGCGGACACGGGCCATCATCGCCTGCTGGGGTGGCGGAACTGTCCTTCGGCCAACGGCGCCGCGGCCGAGTGGGTTATCGGCCAGCCCGATTTTGCGTCGGAAGGCCGGAACGCCAGAACGAAGCCGGGACGGCTGACGTTGAACGTGCCGACCGGCATGACCCTGTACGGCAAGGGATTGGCCGTCGCGGATGCTTGGAACCACCGCGTGCTTCTCTGGCGGGAAGTCCCTTCCGCAAGCCATTGTCCGCCCGATCTCGTCCTCGGCCAAGAGGAGTTCCGGGAGGTCGACATCAATCGGGGGCGCGCCGTTCCCGGTCCCGATACCCTGTACTGGCCTTATGGGGTCGCGAGTTGGGGGGACCGTCTGCTCGTGGCGGATACAGGCAATCGCCGCCTGTTGATCTGGCTCACTCCGCCGAGCCGTCACGGACAACCGGCCGATCTGGTGCTGGGTCAAACGAGCTTTGCTCGGCGGGATGAAAATGCCGGCGGCACCCCGTCGGCGATGAGCATGCGGTGGCCGCATGCGACGGCGCGCTGGGAAAACCGGCTGTGCGTGGCCGACGCCGGCAACAATCGAATCATGGTGTGGAACGAGTTTCCGACGGCATGCGGAAGCGCATGCGATCGGATTTTGGGACAAGTCGATGCGGAGCACGTCGATCACAACGGCGGGTACTATTGGCCGCACGCCGGTTCGCTCAACATGCCTTACGGCGTGGCTTCCGCCGGCGCGTGGCTCGTGGCGGCCGATACGGCCAATTCCCGCCTTGTCGGCTGGCATGCGCTCGATGCCGGAACCGGCGCGGAGGCCCGGGTGCTGGCGGGTCAACCGACCTTCGGCCTCAAGGGCGACAACCAGTGGCTGTTCCCGACGAGGGAGACGCTCTGTTGGCCCTACGGCCTATCCGTCTGCGGAAACCGGCTCGCCGTTGCGGACAGCGGGAATAATCGCGTGATGATCCGGTCGTTGGGTCGAGAGGTAGCGGAATGACTCCGGTCGCAGCCCCTTCCATGTCCGAGGTCTCGGCGCTGCTGATCCGCGTCCATGGACTGGTCCAGGGGGTGGGGTTTCGTCCGACGGTCTGGCGCTTGGCGCGACGGCATCAGATTCGCGGCCATGTCCTCAATGACGGGCAGGGCGTGACGATCCACGCGATCGGCACGCAGGAACGGCTCCGGACGTTCCTGGCTGCGCTGACGGAAGAGCCTCCCGTCCTCGCACGGGTCGATGAAATCATCGCCGAGCCGATACCGGTGGCGACGGTTCCCGACGGCTTCACCATCGTGGGAAGCGGGTCCGGCGACATCACCACCGGCGTGGTGCCGGATGCGGCGGCCTGCGCGGCCTGCGTGCAGGAGGTCTTCGATCCCTTTGGCCGGCGCTACCGATACCCGTTCACGAATTGCACGCATTGCGGGCCTCGTCTGACCATCCAGGAACAGATTCCCTACGACAGGGCCGGCACGACCATGAACCGGTTTCCGATGTGCGCCGAGTGCCGCGTGGAATACGAGAATGCCGGCGACCGCCGGTTTCACGCCCAGCCGATCGCCTGCCACGGATGCGGCCCGACAGTCCGTCTCGAGCGGGCCGACGGCAAACCGGTGGTGGTCGAAGCCCTGTCGATGCTGGATGCGGCGGACGCCGCCTGTACGCTCCTTCAACGGGGTCATATCGTCGCGGTGAAGGGATTGGGCGGCGTACAACTGGCCTGCGATGCGACACAGGACGAGGTCGTGGCCCGCCTCCGCCGGTTGAAAGCGCGGGACGGAAAGCCCTTCGCGCTGATGGCCCGGGACCTTCACGTGGTCAAGCGGTACTGTGAGGTGGGCGACCCGGAAGCCGCGCTGCTGCATAGTCCGGCCTCGCCGATCGTCGTCCTGCGGGAGAAAGCGGGCGTCAACGTGGCTCCCGGCGTAGCGCCCGGGATGCGAACGCTGGGGTTCATGTTGCCCAACACGCCGCTGCATCACTTGCTGCTCCGTCGCATGGACCGCCCCATCAT
>DAOLIU010000208.1:0-3520 GCA_035328385.1 Nitrospira sp.
GCGCGAGGGCGGCAAGACCGTCGGCTCCGGCGTCGTCACCGAAATCCTGGCGTAATGAAGAGAGACCGTGGTCCTTTGACCGCATGGGAGTATTGCGATGCGAGAGATTATCGACTTGGCTTGTACCGCCTGCAAACAGCGGAACTATTCGACCAACAAGAACAAGAAGAACGATCCGGACCGGTTGGAGCGGAATAAGTTCTGCAAGTTCTGCCGGAAACATACGCCCCATAAGGAAGTGAAATAGTCAAGCCGGTGCTAATGGTTGAGGGAACGGCTGTCACGTAGGGGCATAGTGTTAATGGCAGCACGTCGGTCTCCAAAACCGAAAGTCTGGGTTCAAATCCTAGTGCCCCTGCCACCCCAAGCTTGCTCGTACCGGGTGCCATGTGATGGTTCTTGGCACCCGGATAGAAACCTTGGTGAGTTGGTTTGAAATGAAGGTTTGCGCGACCCGGAGCCATGACATGAGATGGTTCTTGGCGACGGGATAAGCGCCTTTGGGGTTGGTTTGAATACAGAGCTCGCTCGACCGCGAAGCTTTCATATGGTTGTTCTTGCTGAACGGGCCGATGCCCTGGAAGAAGTGGGAGTGCGATGTTTAAACGGATGATCGAATCGGTCAAGACATTTTTGACCGATGTGCGTACCGAGCTCAAAAAAGTGTCGTTCCCCACCCGTGCGGAGACGATTGGATCGACCACCGTGGTGATCGTCTTTTGTGTGCTGATGTCGCTGTATCTCTCGGTGATCGATTCGTTTCTGGTGTGGTTGGTCGGAAAAATTCTTTAGTGTTGGATGAAAATCGCGGTGGACTCCCTCCGGGAGGCCTGGAGTAACCGTCGTTTGTGGGAAGACAATCGATGGGATATATCGGAGCGTTCATGACGTCTGCGCCATTGTGGCTTGAACCAGCGATTCGAGGGTGAGGGTAAGGGGCATGGGAAAAAACTGGTACGTCATCCACACCTATGCGGGCTTTGAGCAGCGGGTCAAGACCAGCTTGCTTGAGCGGGCCAACCAAATGAGTCTGGCCGAGCAGTTGGGGCAGGTGTTGGTGCCCACCGAGGATGTGATTGAAATCAAGGATGGGAAGCGCCGGACCTCGCGCCGGAAGTTTTTCCCCGGCTACGTGCTCGTCGAACTCGAAACCCCGTTGACGGATGAGACCCTTCAGATGATCAAGGAAACTCCGAAGGTGACCGGTTTCGTCGGAGGAGGAGCACAGCCGACGCCGCTGACCGGTGAAGAAGTGGCGGAATTGCTCAAACAGGTGGATGCGGGAAGTGCGGGGCCCCGCGAGCAGGTGAAGTTTATCAAGAGCGACAATGTTCGGATCGTCGACGGTCCGTTCATGGGATTCAACGGCATGGTCGACGAGGTCGATCAGGACCACAACCGGCTCAAGGTCATGGTGAGTATTTTCGGGAGGTCGACCCCGGTCGAATTGGGATTTTTGCAGGTGGAACGGATTTGAACGGGCAGGGGATCGCCTGAGGGAAGGCGGAAGAGCCCGGCTACCTTAAGGAGTTCGCATGGCAAAGGAAATCAGCGCACAAATCAAATTGCAGATTCCTGCGGGGAAGGCCAATCCGGCGCCTCCGGTCGGGCCGTCGCTCGGTCAGCACGGCGTCAACATCATGGAGTTCTGCAAGCAATTCAATGCCAAGACCCAGAAGGAAGGCGACAGCATCATTCCGGTGGTGATCACCGTCTATAAGGACCGGACCTTCACCTTCATCATGAAGACGCCGCCGGCTTCGGATCTGCTGAAGAAGGCCGCCGGTATCATCAAAGGGTCGGGTGTGCCGCAGAAGGACAAGGTCGGAAAGATCACCAGAAAACAGCTGAACGAAATCGCCCAGAAGAAGCTGGCGGATTTAAACGCCGCCGACTTGGAGGGAGCCGTCAAGATCATCGAAGGCACGGCCCGCAGCATGGGCGTGGTCATCCAAGGCTAACAGACGAGACGGAAGGAGTGCCCGGTATGGGAAAGAAAATGAAAGCCGCGCTCGGCAAGCTCGAGCCGCGCCAATATGCCCTGCGCGAGGCCGTGGGTATGGTGAAGGGCGCCGCGTACGCCAAGTTCGACGAGTCGGTCGATCTGGCCATCCGTCTTGGCGTTGATCCGAAGCGTTCCGACCAGATGGTCCGGGGCACCACGTCGCTCCCGCACGGCACCGGAAAGAAAATGCGCGTGCTGGTATTTGCCAAGGGAGAGAAGGAGCAGGAAGCGCGTCAGGCCGGCGCGGATTTTGTGGGCTCCGATGACCTGATGGAGAAAATCAAAGGCGGGTGGATGGAATTCGATTCCGCCATCGCGACACCGGACCTTATGGCTGCGGTGGGAAAGCTGGGCAAAGTCCTCGGTCCCCGCGGGCTCATGCCCAATCCCAAAACCGGGACGGTGACCTTTGAGGTCGGCAAGGCCGTCGGAGAGATCCGAAAAGGGCGGGTCGAGTACAAGGTTGAGAAGGCCGGTATCGTGCAGGTTCCCGTGGGTAAAGTCTCCTTTAACGCCGATCAGCTGTATGACAATGCGTCAGCCGTGCTGGAAGCGGTGGTAAAGGCGCGACCGGCTTCGTGCAAGGGCCGCTATCTCAAGAGCGTGACCATTTCGAGCACGATGGGGCCCGGGGTCAGGCTCGACGCGGCGGCGATTGCCAAGCAGTGGAGCTAAAACCGGCGCGGCGAAGGCACGCGCGAGGCCGGTCGATCCCTCGGGGAATCCCGGTTGAGCTTGGTCGTAAGGGTTGCGCAAGGTGATCGGCTGGCGCCATCGAAGGTGGTTCACAGTCGGCGCGAAGGAAAAGAGGGAGTGAGATGAAGAAGGAAGAGAAAGCCACAGCAGTTGCGGAGTTGACGGAAAAGTTCGGCCGGGCGCGGTTGGCGATTCTGACCGAGTGCAGCGGGCTGCCGGTCAACCAGGTGACCGAGCTTCGAAAACAGCTGCGCGGCGCCAAGGCGGAGTACAAGATCGTCAAGAACACGTTGGCGGCGCGGGCTTCGGACGGCACCTCTCTCTCGGGGTTGAAGACCCATTTGAGGGGTCCGACGGGCATGGTGATCGGTTATGACGATCCGGTGCTTCCGACCAAGATCCTCCGGGACTTCATCGCGGCCGAAAAGCGGGAGGAGAAGATTCGCATCACGCTCGGCGTGCTCGAGGGAAAGGTCGTGCAGGCCGCCGAGCTGGCGGCCGTTGCAAGGCTCCCGAAGAAAGAAGTGCTGATCGCGATGCTCCTGTCGGCCATGCAGGGGCCGGTTCGTGGTGTCGTGTCTACGCTCAATGCAGTGTTGTCCAAGTTTGTGAGAGTCATTGCCGCCATTCAGGATAAACGGAAAGGAGAAGGGGACATGCCAGCTACAGAGGGAAAGTTGTCGCAGGAAGAATTGATCAAGGCCATCGAGAGCATGAGCGTGCTCGACCTGGCTGAATTGGTGAAGGGGCTCGAGAGCCGATTCGGCGTCACCGCCGCGGCTCCGGTTGCCGTGGCTGTGGCCCCCGCCGCGGGCGGTG
>DAOLIU010000209.1:0-3424 GCA_035328385.1 Nitrospira sp.
GAGAACCTCCGCAAGGCCGGCATCCGGCATGCCGATCTCAAGGGGTTCATGTACAGCCGGGAAGACGTGACCGCCCGCTCGCTGGCCAACGGCTACTCCCAGAGCCTGGGCACGATCTTCAGCCAGGAGCTCAAACCGCTCGAAGTGGAGATCCTGGTCGTCCAGATCGGCAACAACGGTCATGCCAACGAGATGTACCGCATCTCCTTCGACGGCAGCATCATCGACGAGCGTCTCTACGCGGTCATCGGCGGCAAGTCCGACGCGGTGCAAGCCCTGCTCAAAGACAAGCTGCCCGCGCAATTGCCGGATCTCAAGGCTGCGCTCACGCTCTGCGTCTCTTCCCTCGACCAGACCGGAAACCAGAAGGTGTCTCCGGAAAGCCTGGAGGTCGCGGTCCTCGATCGCACGAGGGACAGCAGAAAATTCCGCCGCTTCACGCCAGCCGAAACCAAACAGCTGCTGTCCTGACGGTCGCCGCACCTCGCTCCGGGACCGAGCGATCTCCGGTTCTGTTGAAGATCCCGGATAGGGCGTGTATTCTGTCTGTTTAGGACGTGCACCGGGCTGCCGTCTCATCGGCCGGCGGGTCGATTGGCGCGTACTGGGAGGAACTGGATCCGATGATGTCCCCCGGTCCCATGAAGCAGCGGATCTTCGGCCTGGAGAACGAGTACGGGCTCATCTTCTCGCCCAACGGCCGGATCTACCTGCCCATGGAGAAGGTGCTCGGCTATATCTTCGAAGGTCTGATTCCCAACAGTTGGCCCTCCAACGCGTTCCTCGTCAACGGCGCGCGGTTCTACCAAGACACCGGCTGCCACCCGGAATATTCGACTCCGGAATGCGACAACATCCTCGACCTCGTCGTCCACGACAAGGCCGGCGAGCGCCTGCTGGAGGCCTGCCTGCCGGCGGCCGAGGAGCGGCTGCGTGAAGAGGGCCTCTCGGGCGAGATCTACATCTTCAAGAACAACACCGACTCGCTGGGCAACACCTACGGGTGCCACGAGAATTTCCTCATGCGCCGCGACGTCGACTTCTGGAAGGTCACCGAGCAGCTCATTCCGTTTTTCGTGACCAGGCAGATCTACAGCGGCGCCGGCAAAGTGCTGAAAGTGTCCGGCAAGCCGCAGTACTTCATCTCGCAACGCGCGCAGCACATCCACGAAAAGACCTCGTCCTCCACGACGTCGTCACGGAGCATCATCAACACGCGGGACGAACCCCATGCCGACGCGGAGCGGTACCGCCGGCTGCACATCATCGTGGGCGACTCCAACATGTCGGAGCTGGTGACCTTCCTCAAGGTCGGCACGGCCACGCTGGTGCTCTCGATGATCGAGGAGGGCTACACGGTGCACGGCATGGAGCTGGAGGATCCGGTGAAGGCCATCCGGGAAATCTCCCGCGACCCCACCGTCAAACGCAAGGTGAAGCTGGACGACGGCCGGCAGATGACCGCCGTGGAGATCCAGCGCGTCTATCTGGAGCGCGCCCAGGAATATCTGGCCCAGCAGGACCACGATCCGATCTTGGACGACGTCTGGAAACGGTGGGCCATGATCCTCGACAAGCTCGAAGAAGACCCGCTGCAACTCGTGCGCGAGATCGACTGGGTCACCAAGCGGCACCTCATCCAATCGTACATCGACAAGAAGGGCTGCGGATGGGACGATCCGCGGGTGTTCCTGCTGGATCTCCAATTTCATGACGTGAAACGCACCAGGGGATTGTACTATCTCATGGAATCCCGCGGCCTGGTCGAGCGGGTGGTGGAGGAAGACGCCGTGCAGCGCGCCATGTCCACGCCGCCGCAGACCACCAGGGCGAAGGTGCGGGGCGACTTCATCCGGTTCGCGCGGGCGAAGAACCGGTCGTATACGGTCGATTGGACCTACTTGAAACTGAACGGCTACTGGGAAGAAACGATCCTGTGCATGGACCCCTTCAGCGCGGTGAACCGCCGCGTGGACGAGCTGGTCGCCCAGGTGTCGGGACTTCGCTTCTATCGATGACGGAACAGGCTGCCATACGGACCGCCAAGCGGATGTCGAGCTTCGATCGGACGGTCATCACCGGCGTGGTGCTGCTGACGAGCGTCTTTCCCGTCGAATTGTTTTCCACCGCGCCGCCCGCGCCCAGGGGCAGCGACGGCCAATACAGCGGCAAACAGGGGCAGGTGCTGGTCGTCAAGGTGCCGCACCAGGAGGAGGTCACCGAGGTCAAAGGGACCATCCTCAACCGCACGGTTCCCTTCTTCCGGGAGTACCGGCGTGGCGAGGTGCCGGGCTACGTCGGCCTGGTGGGCATCGACATGCAGGACGAACCGGGCACGCACGAGCTGGCGGTCGTCGTGAAGACGGGAGAAGAGGTCAAACATCTGAGTTACAACGTCCTGGTCACGAAGGAAAAATTCAACGTCGAACATCTCACTCTGCCCAAGGACAAGGTCGATCTGGACAACAAGGCGGTCGCGCGCTGGAAGGCGGAGCAGGAGCAGGTGAAGCAGGCGCTGATTGAGAATTCCGCCTCGCGGCTTTGGCGCAGCTCGTTCGTGGAGCCGGTCAGCGGCAAGCGCACCGGCATTTTCGGGAGCGTCCGGGTCATGAACGGCCAGCCGCGCAATCCCCACAACGGAGAGGACATCGGCGCACCGCTGGGCACGGAGGTCGCGACGACCAACGACGGGGTCGTGCGCCTCACGGTGGATCATTTCTTCTCCGGCAAGGGGATCTTCGTCGACCACGGCTTGGGCTTCTACAGCATGTACTTCCACCTGTCCGAGATTCTGGTAAAGGAGGGCGACTTGGTCAAGGCAGGCCAGGTCATCGGTAAGGTCGGGGCTAGCGGCCGCGCCACCGGTCCGCATCTCCATTGGGGCGTCAAGTTGAACGGCGCCCGCGTGAACCCCTATGCGTTGCTCGATCTGCCGTTCAGCAGCGCCGCTGCGTCGGTTGCACCCACTCCTCCCGCTTCCTCCACGGCCTCGCCCATTTCGGTAGAAGCGATTTCAGTCAAAGAATAAGTGGTCGGGTCGGGGCACGTGACGGTGGGATCCGCGGGTCCTGTCGTGGCGACCGACTCGATCGTGCTCACTCTACCCATCCCCCAGCGGGAGAGGATGAGGCCAGCCTGGACCGTCCTTGTGCTCACGCAGCGCGCACGCGGGGTGATCAAATGTTCACATAGAGGGCGGTGCTCGCTGCACGTGCGCACGTTTGGACTAGTCCAGGCTGGCCTCAGATGGGAAGGATGACTGCTGCGGATGAGTGAGCGGTCACCACACCACCCGCTCCTAGTTCCCAGGAAAATCCGAAACTCCAAATCGCAAATTCGAAGCAATGTGAGGAAAAACCCAACCGCCAATACCCAATCTCAAAAACAGAAATGCCAGTCGAGGATTAGATCTGCACAGGTTGGG
>DAOLIU010000210.1:0-3360 GCA_035328385.1 Nitrospira sp.
GCTTGAAAATTCCAGGAACGCATCCAGTCCGATCAGGAAGAAAAAGTCCGTCTGCGAGCCGTATTCTTGGCGGAGGAGTCGAACGGTGTCGATCGTATAGGACTTTCCCGGACGGCGGATCTCGATGTCGGATATCGCAAAGCCGGCTTCCGAGGCGATGGCCAGGCGGACCATTTCGTAACGATCCTCGGCCGATGCCAGGTTCTGGTCCGATTTATGGGGCGGGTCGCCGGTCGGAATGAAGAGTATGCGGTCCAAGTCCAACGCGCGCCGAATTTGCCGCGCCATGGTGAGATGGCCGTAGTGAACGGGATCAAATGTTCCGCCGAATAAACCCAATCGCTGGTCGAGTTGTGAGCGTTTCGTGTTGAGTGTCGAGTTCGCTGAGGCGGGATCGGGCTGATTCATAACGCACAATTCAAAACCAAGCACTCACAACCTACAGGATGACGAGATTGTCCCGATGGATAATTTCGTCGTATTCCTGCGGACCCAGACGCTGTTGTATGTCGACCGTCTTCAAGCCCTTCATACGGGTGATCATGTCTGAGGAAAAATTGACCAGGCCCTTGGCGAATTCCTTCCCGTCTTGATTGAGACAGCTAACCGGGTCGCCCGCCTCGAACGAACCCTTGATATCGATGATTCCGGAGGCGAGGAGGCTTTTCCCCCGTTCCGCGAGTGCCGCCACGGCTCCGGCATCGAGAAGAAGCTGTCCCTGAGGACGAAGCGTAAAGGCGATCCATAGCTTGCGGCTCGTCATCCGGCGCCCTTTGGGCAGGAACAGGCTGCCGCCGTCTCCACCCGCGAGGACGGAAGGCAGGAGGCCAGATTGCTGTCCGTTGAGAATGAGCGTGGCCACGCCGTATTCGCCGACTTTTTTGGCCGCGCGAACCTTCGTGGCCATGCCGCCGGTCCCTTCGAACGTGGTGGACACACCGGCTCTCTGCTCGACGTCCTCCGTAATCTCAGGGATCAGCGGGATCAGCGTGGCGGCGGGATTCTTCCTCGGATCTTGGGTAAAGAGTCCGTCGATGTCCGACAGGATGACCAGCAGATCTGCGTCCACGAGGTGCGCCACGTCCGCTGCCAACGAATCGTTGTCGCCGACTCGAATTTCGTCCACGGCCACCGTGTCGTTCTCGTTGATGACGGGTATCACACCGAAACCGATCAGGGCCGCCAGCGTATGGCGGGCATTCAGGAAACGCCGTCGATCGGCAAGGTCTTGATGCGTCAGGAGAATCTGCGCGACCTGGATGCCGAGCCGTTCGAAAGATTTCTCATAGGCCCACATCAGCCGGCTCTGTCCGACGGCCGCAGCCGCCTGTTTGACCGGCAGACTCTTCGGATATTCCTTCAAGGCCAGTTTCTTGATGCCGGAGACGATGGCCCCTGAAGATACGAGCAAGACCTCGCGCCCGTCGGCGCGCAGCATCGAGATTTCGTCAGCCAGCCGGTCGATCCGGTCCGGATGGAGTCCCGCGTCTTTGGAGGAGACCAGGCTGCTGCCGATCTTCACCACGATCCGCTTGGCGGTTTTCAGGATTTCGTCGCGCATCCGACGGTCCGAAGGTGGTCGACCTGTTGTCCGACGTAGGAGACGAGTTCCGACAACCCTTCCCTCGTGGCGGCCGAAATGGGGAGGCACGGGTACTTCCGGCGCTTGCAGTACGTCTGTAACGCCTTCAACTTGGTCCGATCGCCCGCGGCGTCGAGTTTCGTGGGGACTACGGCGAACGGGCGCGCAGACAGGGACGTGTCGTAGGAGTCCAGTTCCTTGCGCATGACTTCGAAGCTCGTCACGGGATCATCTGCCGACCACTCCGATATGTCGACAAGATGAAGCAGGAAGGATGTCCGTTCAATGTGGCGCAAGAACTGAAACCCGAGTCCTTTGCCTTCGTGGGCGCCCTCGATCAGACCGGGGATGTCCGCGACGACAAAGCTGCGATCGGATCCCCAGCGGACCACTCCTAGGTTCGGGACCAGCGTCGTGAAGGGATAGTCCGCGATCTTGGGGCGCGCTGCGGAAATGGCCGCGATGAGCGTGGATTTCCCGGCGTTCGGGTACCCGACCAGTCCGACGTCTGCCAGCAGTTTCAGCTTCAGCCTGAGCTCGCGCTCTTCCCCGTCCGTGCCCGGTTCAAAGCGCGTGGGTACCCGGTTGGTCGAGGTTGCGAAATGACTGTTGCCGCGGCCGCCCTTTCCACCGCGCGCAACGGTGACCGTTTCGCCGTCCGCGGTCAGGTCGGCAAGCACATCCCCGGTATGCTCGTCATAGACGACCGTTCCCACGGGAACGGCAACCACCACGTCACGTCCGGTCCGGCCGGTGCAATTGGATCCGCTGCCCGGCCGGCCGTCCTCCGCCTCGTAGTGGCGTTGATAGCGGAGATCCAGCAATGTCGTGAGGCGCTGTGACGCCGCGAAGATGACGTGGCCCCCATTCCCTCCGTCGCCCCCGTCGGGTCCTCCGCGGGGCACGAACATCTCGCGCCGGAAGCTGCAGACCCCGTCTCCGCCTCGGCCGGCTTTGACTACGATGCTGACTTCGTCGACGAACATGGTGAGCGTATCCGTAGGAATGGGTCCGGTCAGCCTTGCCGGGAGAAATCACGCGGGGCGCGAAGCCCCGTTGGTATTGTCGGACGAGCGAGACGGTAGCGATGAAAGGGAAGGACGCCGGCTACGACGTCGTCGGCGTGGGGTAGACACTGACCTTCTGCCGCGCGCGACCGCCCTCGAATTTGACGGTACCCGTGATGCGCGCAAAAAGGGTGTGGTCCTTGCCGAGGCCCACATTGAAGCCAGGGAAAAACTTGGTGCCGCGCTGACGCACGATAATGGCGCCAGCCTTCACCGTTTCGCCACCGTACGCCTTCACGCCCAAATACTGCGGATTGCTGTCCCGTCCATTTCTCGATGATCCGCCGCCTTTATTCGTTGCCATGGAGCATCATCCTTTACAATTAGGCCGTGTGGATACCGGTAATCCGAAGTTTGGTAAAGCCCTGCCGGTGGCCTTTGGTGCGACGGTAGTTCTTGCGCCGTTGCTTCTTGAACACGATTATGGATCGAGTCCGGCCCTGATTGACGATTTCCGCGGTGACTTTGGCTCCCGTGACCAGGGGTTGGCCGATGACCACACCCTTGTCTCCGTGGACCAGCCGAACGTGGCTGAGCTCCACGGTGCCGCCCACCTCCCCGGGAAGGCTTTCGACTTGGACGAGGCTGCCGTGCTCCACCCGGTACTGCTTGCCGCCTGTTTCTACGATAGCGTACATGAACCCATCCTCCGTGACAAAACACGGCTATGTATCACAGCACTGAGAAAAGTGTCAAGGTCATGGTCCATTG
>DAOLIU010000211.1:0-3356 GCA_035328385.1 Nitrospira sp.
CGCACCGGGGGAGTGCACACGCCCCGTTCTCCGGGAGGAGGGCGGGGTGTTGTGTCATTCCGAGGGAGTGCGATGATTGGGGGGGGGCGTGCCTGGTCGCGTAGAGAGTCGGTCCTGATGGTCACTCAATAGCTGCCCGAATAAGCTTCCGCAGCGCCCTCCACACAACAAGTGGAATCTCATGCCCGCCCTCGAACGATACCCACGTTACCGCGCTCCCCGCGGCGGCGCACATATCTCGAAGGGCCTCGCCGGCCTGAAAGCTCAGATCAGGATCGCGCGTGCCGTGACTGATGAGAATCGGGAGTCCTGCGAGGCGCGATGACAGAGGTTGCCACTCCGGAAAACAGATGCGGGAGGCGGACAACAACCCGAGTGCGGCGACGCCTGGCCCTTCTCTCAGGACGAGATCACACGCGAGCATGCCGCCCTGCGAGAATCCGACGAGCACCAGAGGCGCCCAGCGGTGTCGTCTCCTTAACTCCTCGAGCATGCCTGCAAGCAGGGCGCGCGCCGCCTCAGCTCCAGGAGGATGCTCGAAGGCCAAATCTCTCGGCCCGACCGCCATGGACGCCGCTCGTCGCTCCTGGTCAATCGGCCACCACGCCCGCCCTGTCGGGTCAGCCTCCAACGGCGCTTCTGGCAGATAGAAAGTGGCCGGTACCTGCAGTGAATTCGCAAACGGTTCAATGTCCTCCGGCCGCATGCCGTACCCGTGCAGGATGGCGACCACGACCTTGCATTCGTCCGTCGCCGGCCTTGCGATGAGGCATCGGAGTCCGCCAAGTCGCTCCGTTGGCCTACTCACACGCCCTCAAGGCCGCGAAGAAGCTCCTCCCAGAGCAGCTCCCGCATCCACCAGGCAGAGAGACTGTGGTCGCAGTTGGGCAGGTGGACGACGCGCACGAGCCCATGCCGATGGAGGCGTGGAAGGACCCAGCCAGCACCGACACGCAAGAGTGCTTCACCCGGGTCGCCGGCAGAAAACACGAACCGCACGGCAAGCCCGCGGTCGACCATCCTCGACAACTCGGTCCCGAGATCGTCGCTACGCGAAAGACCAAGAAGCCGGCGGAGGTTCTGCCACAAGCCGCGCGTCCGATCGAGGGAGCGGAACGTCAGTACTTTGACGATAGACCACACGTTGACACGCCCGCGCAAGAGGTCAGCCCACTTCGTGAGCTTCAGCGCGGAACTCTTGTATTGCGCAACGGCTTGCACCATCTGATACGGTGGATAGGCAAGTGACATCCCAGGCTTCCAGTCGAAGACGAGTGGGTTGATAATCGTCACACCGTCAATCGCCAGTCCGGCGGCGGCACCCTTGAAGCTGTGATAGGCCCCGCTGCACAGTCCTGCCACCTCGACGCGATCGGCGCCGAGCTGACTGCGGGCGAACCGTATCGCGGCCTCCAGGTCCTTCACTGCGTTCGGTGTGTAGACGTCGTTCTCCGGCGATCCGGGGCGCGGGGGGCTTTCACCGATTCCGGAAATGTCGAATCGAACGACGTTCCATCCCCGCGTAGCGAGGCGCCGGCCAAATGTCACATACATGCCGCCATTGCCGATATGGTGCTTTCCTCCCGAGTTCATCACGATCAGCGTCCGCCGTGGTTGGTCTGCTACGGGGGAGGTAACAACGCCGAAGAGTGCCCGAGAATCATCAAGGAAGACCGCGCGCTCCACCACACCTGGGGCCACCGCGATGGGGCCGATCTTGGCGGGGGGCGGTTGCACGCTGTTGGGAGCTCGCTCGGTCTCAAAGGTGCGAGTCAACCACGATTGGAAGTCGCTCACCATTCGGGCAGGTACGATTGATTCGTGCGGTGCAAGCATCATTTCCACGAATCCTGGCGCGATGCTGTGCGAGACCCGCGATCCCAGCCGCTCCAAATGCGCACACCACGCCTCAGTAGGGGGGCGGTCGTCACGATCCAGCACCAGACAATGTTGCGCGGGGGCCCTCGCAAGCGAATTGAGGTCAACTGCCTTGATATGGCTCATTGTGTCCGGGGTGAGCAAGAGCCCCAGGCTCTCGATCGCATTCGCTGGCAGGGCGAAGCCTGCCGGAGGCCCTGCCCGTCCCATCGTGGCTTCCAGGGCACGGACTTCGCGGAGCCAAGGGGCGCCGGCAATGACGGGAGCGATTAGTGCTAGGCCGGCGACGTCGTTGCGAGCTGCCGCGACCAGCGTAGCGATCGTCCCGCCTAGCCGGACACCAAGCAGGCAAACAGCGGAAACGCCGGTCGCCTGTTGCAGCTCGAGGATGGCGGCATCTACGCTTGCCTGCCATGCCTGCCACCGATTCTCGGCGAGCGCTCCGCCCGCGGAATCTCCGGTGCCGTCGTAGTCAAACCTGATCGTTGGGAACCCGGCATCCGCTGCGGCCATGGCGAAATGACGCATGCTCCGATGACTGCAGAGCCCCTCATAGCCGAGCGCACGGCAGATCACCACCCCGACGCCACGAGCAGGTGCGGAGGCAGGCGGACGATGCAGCCACCCGAAAAATGAGCGGTCCTCAGGGCCAAAGTAACGAGGCGTGGCGGACGGGAGAGGGTCGGCAGGCTCCGGCGAATCGTTCACGGACACAATATACTCGCGAAGGTGTCGGCGTTCAGCGCGCGCACAACGCCCTGAAGGTCGGGCCTCTTGGGCGTGCGGGTGGAATGTGAGGCGAGTCGCAGGGTCCGCGACTCCCCCGGCTGGAGGTGGAAGTAATTGTCGCTGCAGTCGAAGTGCTCGATATCCACTTGGACTGATTGCGCGAAGCGGCGCGTCGAGACCAGCAGTTCATGAGAGCCATCATCGGAGGTCTGCAGCTGCGCACGCAGCCCGACATCGAGCTCTCGCGCGCTCGGCCACCCGCCCACGAACCAGAACGACCGGGCGAGTTCCCCGCCATCGGCGCTCCGCAGTTCGGCCGCCAGGACATCGAACGTTGCCGGGCCGAAGCGGTAGGCGTAGGAGAGGTCCCGGAACTCATCGAACAGCTCCCCCGCGTTGAGCTCGAGTGCGCCCCGGGCAGGGATGGCGAGCTGTCGTGTCGCGTTCCCGACCCGCACCTCGCCTGCACGCCAGAGTGTCAGGCACAACTCGCCCGTCACCCTATCGGCCGTGTCGTTGACGAGGTGGACGCCGATGCCGTTGCCACCTTCGTCGGAGAGGTGCAGCGCCACCGGCGCCATCGCCCGGCGCAGATAGTGCCAGGCAGCCTTCGGGACACCGGTGGCGTCCACCACACCCCACCCTGCCCCCGGCCAGAGGTCGCGAAGGAACCAGATGAACCCGCCCCGCGTCCGCGACCGCTTCCGTCGCCACTCCCCGAAGGTCTGCGCCATCACCTCGCCGGTCAC
>DAOLIU010000212.1:0-3329 GCA_035328385.1 Nitrospira sp.
ACGACGTGGTCGATGAACCCCGGATCCTGATGGCTGAACCCATTGTGGTCCTGCCGCCAGACGTGGGAGCTGAGCAGATAATTGAGCGACGCGATGGGCCGCCGCCAGGGGATGTGGTTGCAGACCTTCAGCCACTTGGCGTGCTGATTGAACATGGAGTCCACGATATGAATGAAGGCCTCGTAGCACGAGAAGAAGCCGTGGCGTCCCGTCAATAGATAGCCCTCCAGCCATCCCTGGCACTGATGCTCGCTGAGCATCTCCATGACGCGCCCATCCGGAGCCAAATGGTCGTCGAATGGAAAGCGTTCCGCCATCCAAGCACGGCCGGTGACCTGCAGGACGTCCTGCCAGCGGTTGGAATTGTTCTCGTCCGGGCTGAACACGCGGAAGTTCCTGGTCTCGCTGTTCAGCTTCATCGTGTCGCGGAGAAACGTCCCCATGACCCTGGTGGATTCGACCATGGTGACGCCCGGCTCCTTCACGGGCACCGCATAGTCACGAAAGTCGGGCAACCGCAGTTGTTTGAGCAGGAGCCCTCCGTTGGCGTGCGGATTGGCGCTCATGCGTCGTTCCCCTGCAGGGGGCAGACCGGCCAGCTCGGGCCTGAGCCGGCCGGTCTTGTCGAACAGCTCGTCCGGCTTGTAGCTCTTCATCCATTTTTCGAGGATCCTCACGTGGCCCGGCCGCTCGTGCATTTCCCCCATCGGCACCTGATGCGACCGCCAATAATCTTCCGTCCGTTTCCCGTCGATGGTCTTGGGACACGTCCATCCCTTGGGCGATCGGAGAATGATCATGGGCCAGCGAGGCCGTTCCGCGGCGCCGTTCTTCCGCGCATGGGCCTGAATGCGTCGGATCTCATCCAGGCACGTATCGAGCGTGGCCGCCATCAGCCGATGCATCTTCGCGGGTTCGTGTCCTTCGACGACATGGGGCCGGTACCCGTACCCGCGAAACAACTGGTCCAATTCCTCATGGCTGATGCGGGCCAACACGGTCGGATTGGCGATCTTGTAGCCGTTCAGATGCAGAATCGGCAGCACCGCTCCGTCGGAGGCGGGGTTGAGAAATTTGTTGGAGTGCCAGGACGTCGCCATCGGTCCCGTTTCCGCCTCCCCGTCCCCGACCACGCAGGCGACGATCAGATCCGGATTGTCAAAGGCCGCCCCGTAGGCATGCGACAATGCATAGCCGAGTTCACCGCCTTCATGAATCGAGCCCGGCGTCTCCGGCGCGACATGGCTTGGAATGCCTCCTGGAAACGAAAACTGCTTGAACAACCGTCTCAGGCCCTCTTCATCCTGGGAGATGCCCGGATAGACCTCGGTGTAGGTCCCTTCCAAATAGGCGTTGGCCACGAGCCCCGGACCGCCGTGACCGGGTCCGGTAATGTAGATCATGCTCAGGTCCCGTTGTTTGATCGCCCGGTTCAAGTGGACGTAGATGAAATTCAGCCCTGGCGTGGTGCCCCAATGACCCAGCAAGCGAGGTTTGATATGCGCCTTCTTCAACGGCTTCTTGAGCAGGGGATTGTCGTACAGGTAGATCTGCCCGACAGAAAGGTAGTTCGCGGCACGCCAATAGGCGTTCATCAGCTTGAGTTCTTTCTCCGACAACGTCTTGTGCATGAATGTCTCCTTCCGCCTTTACCAGCGTCGATAGAACGGGCTCGGTCGGCGTTTCAAGCCGCACATACGGACGGCCGACGCCTGGTCGCCACGCGCAGACCATGGGCGCCGCCTGCGTTGGAATCGATCCTCTGCCAATCGCAGCCGTCCGTCCGATTCGATTGCGGCAACGAATCCGCCCCTGTCGCGTTCCTGTATTGTCTATAATCCTGAAGCCGAACACAACGGCGGGATTGCTTGGCTCGCCTCGTCCGTCCGGCTCAAGGACAAGAGCCCGATTCGCAAGCCGGCGTTTCGTGAAGACGCGCTCCAACGGAGTCGCCGGCGGTGAACCCTGACATCAATCAAAACTAGATCGGGCATTCGGGATCGAATGATCGACGCGTTCCGCTAGTGGAGCAGTTTCCTCTTGTGTCATGCTCGCGAAGGCGGGCATCCACTCCACTACCCACGTTCCGGCTACCTTGATGCCTTTTGATTTTCAATGATACAGTACCGCTCCTCGTACGCGACCACGTGCCCTGTGCAACCATGCCCGACGGGTGACGCGCATGCCGAGTCTCCAATCCGTTCGACGGAAGATCGATTCCGTCAAGAAAACACAGAAGATCACGAAAGCCATGAAAATGGTCGCGGCGGCCAAGCTCAAGCGCACGCAGGACCGCATCCTCTCCGCCAGACCGTACGCGCTGAAGATGCGGGATGCGATTCGCAATCTCAGCCGGCGCGTGAATCGGGACGCCCACCCGCTACTGAAAAGGCGGGAAGGTCATCGCATCGAAGTGGCCGTGGTCACGAGTGACCGAGGGTTGTGCGGCGCCTTCAATGCGAACATCTTGCGAACGGCGGCGGCGGCCTTGAAGGAATTCGAGTCTGCGGGAGCCAAGGTCCAGGTCGTGGTCATCGGCCGGAAGGGACGCGACTTTTTCCGACGACGCGGCTGGGCGGTGCGCCGTGAGATCGTGGACGTCTTCGACAAGCTCTCTTTCGAGCACGGGATGCTGTTGGGGAACGAGCTCCAGGCCCTCGAGAATTACGCGGCGGATCGCGTCGACGCCGTCTATGCCATTTACAACGAGTTCAAGTCGGCCATCCAACAACGGGTGGTCGTCGAACGGCTGCTTCCGTTCGACTGGGTCGTCGAAATTTCGGACGTGAAGGTGGCCGACCAGGGAACCGAGCAGCTGCCGGGCGGTTATCTGTACGAGCCGAGCGAGGATGAATTGCTCGAGCAGCTGCTGCACCGGAATTTTCACGTTCAGGCCTACCGCATTCTGCTGGAATCGTCGGCCGCCGAACAAGGCGCCCGCATGACGGCGATGGACGGCGCCACGCGCAACGCGGGTGAATTGATCAAGAAATTGACGATCTACTACAACAAGACCAGACAGGCGGCCATCACCAAAGAGCTCATGGACATCGTCGGCGGCGCGGAAGCGTTGAAATAACTAGCAGGCTGTTGAAAAACTATTTTGGACCCGGAAAACACAAAGCCGGGCATGACCGCTGATCGAGTCAGAAGCGCTCACAGGATGTTCAATAAGGCCTTGTTCTCACCCACCCAGCCCCGGCGCGCCAAGACGGGCCGCTCCGCGAGCAAGGCCGCAGCTAAAGTGAACCACTCAAGCTTGTCCTCTTCTTCCTGACGGGCGGCACGATTGGTCTCAAACGTGCGCGCGTCGAACGAGGTCCTTCTGA
>DAOLIU010000213.1:0-3289 GCA_035328385.1 Nitrospira sp.
CGGTTCTCGACCTTGCGCTCCGGCGTGGGTTCATCGAAGAAGCCGGCATCGATGGCGGTTCCGATCGTGAAGACGCCGTCGGGATGGAAGTGGAACCGGTCGATGAGACGCCCAGCGGCCTGGTCTGGCAGACGCAGGAACCGGTTCTCGTGCCGGACCTTGCCCGGGAGCCACGATGGCCTGACGTCGTCAGACGGATGAAGGAGGACGGTACGAAGTCGTTTTGCGTCGTCCCGCTGACCACCGCGGTCCGGCAGTTGGGTGCCATGGGTTTCGCCAGTCTGCGGACGGGCGCGTACGGCGAAGCGGACCTGGAGTTTCTCCTTCAGGTAGGCAAGCAGGTGGCCGTGGCCGTGGATAACGTGCTCCACCGTCGGGAGCTGGATCTTGAGCGTGACCGGTTGCGGCTGTTGCTGGAAGTGTCCGAGTCCATCGCCTCCCATCGCGATCTCGAGGAACTGTTCCGTGATCTGGCGAGGAACCTTCCGCGGGTGGTCCCGTTCGATTACATCAACGCTGTCTTGCACGACCCGGAGCGCGACGTCATGCGGTTGTGGTTGCTCGTAACCGCGCAGCCGAGCACGATCAGCCCCGGTCTGGAGCTGCCGATCGACGAGTCTCCGGGAGGAGTGGTGTGGAAAACCCAACAGTCGCTCACCGTGAACGACGTGACGCAGGAACGCCGCTTTCCCAAGCTGATGGCCCTGCTCCGCGACAACGGCGTTCAATCGTTCTGCGTCGTTCCGCTGACGACCGTCCAGCGCAGGCTCGGCGCCATGGGATTCGGCAGCTTGCACCCCAGAACCTATGGGGAGGCCGAAATCGACTTCATGCGGCAGGTCGCGAAACAGGTTGCGGTCGCCGTGGACAACGCGCTCCATTCGGAAACCGCCCTGGCTTACCAGCGACAGTTGGCGCGCGAGCGCGACCGTCAACGTTTGTTGCTTGAGGTCAACAACGCGGTCGTGTCCCACTTGGGTCTGGATGACGTGTTTGCCGCGGTCAGCGCCTGCCTGCGAAAAGTCATCCAGCACGATGGATCCAGCCTGCTCCTCTATGATGCCGACAGTCGCCAATGGCGTATCCAGGTGTTGGATTTCGCCAACAATGAGAGCTTTGTCGAAAAGGGCCGAGCCGAATCGGAAACCTGGTCGCCGTCCAGCCGGGCGATGGCTTCCGGAAAGCCCGACGTGTTTCGAGAACGCGATTTGAAGGACATGGCCGCGGTGTCTGATATCGCGCGGGCGCTGCTGGAACGGGGCGTAAAATCGTACTGTACCCTGCCGCTCCTGTCGCATAACCGCACGTTGGGTGCGCTGAACGTCGGCAGGAGACAGGACGACGGGTTTACACCCGAGGACGTCGAGCTCCTGAGCCAAGTGGCCCAACAGATCGCCATCGCGGTTGAGAATGCCTTGGCCTATCAGCAGATCGCCCAGCTTAAAGACAAGCTGACGGAGGAAAAGCTGTACCTCGAAGACGAAATCCGGACGGAATACAACTTCGAAGAGATCGTCGGCGAGAGCACGGCGCTGAAAAAAGCGCTGAAGCAAGTGGAGGTTGTCGCGCCGACGGATTCGACCGTGCTGATACTCGGCGAGACCGGCACTGGCAAGGAGTTGTTGGCGAGGGCCATTCATAATTTGAGCGGGCGGCGCGAACGGACGTTCGTGAAGATCAATTGTGCGGCGATTCCCACCGGTCTCTTGGAAAGTGAGTTGTTCGGTCACGAGAAAGGCGCATTTACCGGCGCCATCGCGACAAAGATCGGCCGCTTCGAGCTGGCCGACCAGGGCACCATTTTTCTCGACGAGGTGGGAGAAATTCCGCTGGAGCTCCAAGTCAAATTGCTGCGCGTGCTTCAAGAGCAGGAATTCGAACGCTTGGGGAGCACCCGTACCGTTCGCGTCAACGTCCGGATGATCGCCGCGACGAATCGTGATCTGGCCAAGCTGGTGGACGACAAGGGGTTTCGCAGCGATCTGTACTATCGATTGAACGTATTTCCGATCACCGTACCGCCGTTGCGCGAGCGGTCGGAGGACATTCCGGCGTTGACCAGGCACTTCGCCCAGAAGTTCGTCCAGCGGATGAAGAAGCGCATCGAGACGATTCCTTCCGACGCCATGAAGGCCTTGCAAGCCTATCCCTGGCCCGGCAACGTGCGCGAACTGGAAAATTTCATCGAGCGGGCGGTGATTCTGACGCACGGTCCCGACCTGGTCGTGCCCATCGGAGAGCTGAAGCGTTCGCCTGCGGCCCTGAATCACTCCGCTCCGACGACCCTCGAAGAGGCTGAACGGGAGCACATCTTGAAAGCGCTCCGCGATTCCCGCTGGACGATCGGAGGTCCTGCCGGCGCCGCCGCGAGGCTCGGGATGAAGCGGACGACGCTTCAGTCTAAGATGCAGAAGCTGGGCATCACCCGCCCGTCATAATCTATCTTCATAATCCTCGCGATAAACGCCGTCTCCGTTTGCGCCGAATCTTCGGCATCTGCCGAGATATCGGCAGTCACCGCACGGCGTTCGGAGTACGGCGGTTCACCCTTCGAGAATCTTTTCGATGCCGGGGCTTGTTGCTCAGATACTTACGTTCCTTCAAGTTACTTTCTTCGCTGGAACACTCTATGCCAGCTGGCTGAGTAAGACCGCGGGAAAAATAACGTTAAATCCATCACTGTCGAAATCGATGCTTCGACCGACTATCGGAAAAAAAGATGTGCCGGCAGTGGTGAAGTGGAAAAAGGAGACGACAGACCGTCTGGACGGTTGACAACCGACCGACCGGACGGTTACTCTTTCTTCCCATGGAACAATCGACCACGAAACTCCAGGACGCGCTTCTTGACGCCGCCGAAACCGTCGTGGCCCGCCAGGGCATCGCGAGCCTGACACTCGACGCGGTCGCCGCCGAAGCGGGCATGAGCAAGGGCGGCCTGCTGCATCACTTTCCGTCGAAGGATCGGCTCGTGGTGGCCCTGGTCGCCCGCTGCGCCGAAGGGTGGCGGTCCTGCTACACCGACGCGTATGAACGCACGCCGGAAGGGCCGGGGCGCATGGCGCGTGCGCTCTTGAGCCATTGCCTTTCGGACGCCAAGTGCTGGACGGACGAATTGAGACGCAGTTCGTCGGCCGTATTCGCGGCTCTCGCGCAAAACCCCGCGCTCATCGAGCCCATGCGCGCCGTGTACGCCGATCTGCACCGGCGCCTCTCCGAGGATGACCTGCCGCCCGGCGTCAGCGAAGCGGTGGCCGCCGCGATCGACGGGTTGTGGCTCGACTGGGGG
>DAOLIU010000214.1:0-3252 GCA_035328385.1 Nitrospira sp.
GGTGACGCTGACCCGGGCGCCCGTTCGCCCGCAGCGGAAGGGCCCCACTGGGGGATGGGTGGAGCGAGGACGAATGGGATGGGTCAGCGGCAGGACCCGCGTCCCTGTTCCACTCACAACTTTCCAAAATTCTTCTCAAAAAACTCCCTCGTCTTCTTCATATGTTCCTCAATGTCATCCTTCAAGTGCCGTGCTCCCGCTTGCCAATCATCCGTCGTGTAGCCGACGCGCCTGGCGAGGAAGATGAACTCGTCTGAGTCGCTCGGCGGCAGCACCAGATCTTTGGCATGGCCTCTGACCATGCGGAGGCCGTCGATGAGCATGCGGATGAAGAGATAGGCCTTTCTGAGATGGTCCCCGTCCTGTCGCGTGACGATGCCGGATTCCACGAGGCCGTTTAATGCCAGCATCGTGTTGGGCGTGCGCAGGATCGGATGGCGGTGACCGTGCATGAGCTGCAGATATTGCACGGCATATTCGATGTCGATGACGCCGCCGGGACTGAGCTTGACGTTGACGGTGCCTCGTTCGATCAGTTGCTTGAGCTGCTGCCGTCGTAAATCGAGCGCGGTGGGGAGGTCCCATGGCTCGCCGCTGTAGACGTAGCGGTCCCGGTGGGCTTCGACTTGCTTGCCGAGGGTGACATCACCCGCCACGTGGCGCAACTTGATCAAGGCCTGGCGTTCGAACGGAGCGGCCAAACCGTCCTTGCCGTAATACTTCGCGATCTCATCGAGCGGGTTGGCGAGCGATCCCTTGCCCCCGTGGGGACGCAAGCGCACGTCGAGGTGGAAGATGCCCTCCTGTTTGGCTTCGATCCATCGCAGCAGTTCCTGCGCAAGCCGCTCGAAATACTCGCCGTTGTCGATTCGTTCTTTGCCGCTGGTCCGTCCCGTTCCGCCGTAGACGAAGAGGACCTCGATATCGGAGGCGTAGCCCAGCTCTCTGCCGCCGAACTTTCCCATGCCTAAAATGGTAAAGGGGCAGGCTTTCTTTCCCGCCAGGCGCGGTTCTCCATAGTCTTTCTTCAGCTTGGCGCGGCAGTCGGCCACCGCCCGGTCCAAGATCACTTCCGCCAATTCCGTCAGTGCGAGGGAGAAATCGGCGAGGCCGGTCGCCGGTTCGACGATGTGCTTCATGTCGATGCGGAAGAGCTCACGGTCCTTGAAGCCGTTGAGGGCGGCCTTCCGCTCCTCTTCGGTCTTGGCGCGCGCCACCGATCGGTCGAGTTCCTTGCGCAGCGAAGCTTTGGGTTTGATGAGCGGGGAGTCGCGATAGTCCTGTAGGAGCGGCAGCAAGTTATCGTGCTGCCGGCGGAGGAAATCCTCCCAGAGAAAGTCGCTGGCTCCGAGCAGCCGGGCAAGGAGCGGAAAGGTTTTCTTATCCGCCAGAAACGCCAGCGCCTCCTGCCGGGCTTTGCCTGTGCGGTCCTGCACGGTCAGGTCGAGAAATTGATCGAAGGCCTCCAGCGCCTTGGTCGGATCCGGCGCCCAGGTGAGGGCATGGGTGAACTGTTTGATGAGGACGGCCGTCAGTCGGAGTTGTTGTTGCTCCTCGGAGTCGGTGAGCTTCTGCCCGTAGCGGTTGCGCACGTAGAACCGGTCGTGAAGCTTCTCGCCTTCCAGGGCGATGCTCGCCTTGGCGATGTAGATGTTGCGCATCGCCAGGGCGTTGGCAAAGGCGTAGAGAAAGGCGGGGGTGTCATCCGACCGGATATCCATGATGGTGTCGGTCGGCGACTGGCCGTTGTCGAAGCTGATCTGGACCGGATGCAGGAGGCCGCTGAAGGAGCCGCGACGCCGGGCGAGCTGCTCCACGAGATGGCGGTTGACCGCGTGCCGCGCCTCCTCGACCTGTCCGCCGTCGAGGAGGCCGATGACGGCGCGCAGCTCATCGGCGAGACGGCGGTGTTCTTCGTCGTCGAACGGCACTCCCTGGACCGGTTGCACCCGGAACACATCGACGATCTTTTTCCTGCCGAGACCGGGTCTGGATGTGCCGCGGGCGCGAGGGCTGTTTCCAATCGCTCCCTTCGTCGCGCGGGGCGCATGGTCCGCAAAGGTGTAGATCCGTCCTTCCTCGATGTTGAGCCCGAACGCCGAGAGCAGCCCGCAGATCGTGGCGAACAGCGCGAAATAGTCGTAGGCCACGATGGCCAGTTCCAGCCTCCCGTTCTTCGGCTCGTCGACGGACAGCTCGCAGAGGTGATCGGGCGTCAGGGCGGCCGCCATGCGCAGGTGGCGCGCGACCGTCTCCGCCTCGAAGCGGCGGAAATATTCCGGATCCATGCGGTCGACGAAGTCGTCGAGGACGTCCGATGGAACATCCCGAATGAACGGTGACAGGTCTTGCAGAAGGGTTTCGCGCCCCGTTGCGTTCATGAAGTTGCAGTATACCCGAAGCGACGGTTCGTTGTGCGCGTGCGAGCCGGCCAGTATAATGCCGCGCCATGACGCAACGGCCTTCCTCATCGTCCGCAGGCCCCAACGAATCCGCGTTGCGGCGGTCGCCGGCCAGGCCCGACCCTACGCCGGTCCTGCTGGCGAAGGAGCGCAACGTCCAGGAAGTCCGGGCCATTCTGTCCGCCTATGGGCTGGCCGCTCCGGATGAAGCCGATCGCAATCTGCAGGCGATGGCCGGGGATCCGCATCAGCGCCGCCAGTTGGCCGAGCTGTTGCCCATCTTGCTCGAGTCCGTGGGACGGAGCGCCGATCCCGACCAAGCGCTCAATCATTGGGAACGGTTGCTTGCCAACGTGACGCGCTCATCCTTTTTGGACTACTTGCGCAGTTCTCCCCGCATGCTCGACCTGCTGTGCACGATTTTCGGCAACAGCGACTCGCTGGCGTTCACACTCATCCGGGATCCGATGTTGATCTATTGGCTCGCGGAGCAGGACGTGTTGTCGCGCCCGCCCACCTCTGACGGCATGCGGGAGGGACTTCGGGAGCAGCTCGGACAGCTCACGGTCAAGGAATTGAAGCTCGAAGCGGTGCGCCGGTTCCGGAGGCGGGAGATGCTGCGGATCGGGGTGCGGGATCTGTTGCGCCTGGCCGATGTGCCCGAGACGACCGGGTCGCTGTCCGATCTGGCCGGTCTGCTGATCCAAGCCGTCTATGAGATCGTCGACGCCGATCTGCGCCGGCAGTACGGTGTGCCCATGCACAAGGATCGCCGCGGGAAATGGGTCGAGACGGGCTTTGCCGTCATGGGGATGGGCGCGTTTCTGTCGATTGACGGATTCCTCGATCG
>DAOLIU010000215.1:0-3204 GCA_035328385.1 Nitrospira sp.
TCGTGCTCGACTCCAGCGGTCCCGCCCGCGGACGGCTGGTGATGCTGCGCGAGGTGTACGCCGACTCGGCGAACGCCCCGGCGACCGCCGCTGAGACGGCTCCGGTCAAGCCGGCGGATTCCGAGGGACCGGGGATCTTTCCGCTCGTCGCGGTCAGCCGCGAGGACCTGGCGCCGCTCCGCGACGACTGGGAGCGGATCGAGGATCTCTATCCGCTCTCGCCCATGCAGGAGGGGATGCTGTTCCACACGCTGATGAATCCCGGGTCGGGAATCTACCTCATGCAGCAGCGGTACATGTGGCGCGGCCCGTTGGACCGCGCCCTGTTCGTGCGCGCCTGGCACCGGGTGATTCAGCGGTATCAAATCCTCCGCACGTCCTTCATGTGGAAGGACCTTCCGCAGCCGCTGCAAGCCGTGCATACCACGGTCGACCTGTCGTCGGTCATCGAAGAATTGGATTGGCGGAAGCGGCCCGAGTCGGAGCATGACGAACGGCTGCAGGAGTTGCTGCAGGCCGAGTTGTCGAGAGGGCTCGACTTGGCCAAGCCGCCGCTCATGCGGATCCATCTGGTCCGGCTGGCGGACGAGTATTACGCCATCGTCAGAAGCTTCCATCACATTCTCACGGACGACTGGTGTTTCTCTCTCCTGATGATGGATTTCCGGGCCTATTACCAGGCATTCCTTCAGGGAAAGGACGTGGAACTGCCGCCCGTCGCACCCTATCGGGAATACATCGCGTGGCTGAAGAAGCAGGACCTCGCCGCCGCGGAAACGTTCTGGAGAACGGAGCTCAAAGAGTGCTCGGGTCCCACGGCCTTGGGTATCGAACGAGCCGGCGCATCGGGCGGAGAAGACTCGGTCGACGACGTGTACATGGAGCTGCCGGTCCAGACGACCGAACAGCTGCAGGCGCTGGCCTCGCGGCACCAACTGACGCCGAACACGATTGTTCAGGGAGCCTGGGCATTGTTGTTGGCGCGCTACAACGGCCAGCGTGAGGTGGTGTTCGGAGTCACGGTTGCGGGGCGCCCGACGGATCTGGATGGAGTCGAGTCAATCGTAGGCCTATTTATCAATAGCTTGCCACTCAAAGTTCGAGTGACATCTGAGATGTATCTCGTCGAGTGGCTGAAAGAGCTGCTCGCGCAAAACTATCGGATCCGGCAGTTCGAGTATCCCCCGTTGATCGAGATTCAACGGTGGGGAGGAATGGCGGCAGGACAGTCCCTGTTCCACAGTTTGCTCGTGTTCGAGAACGCGCCGAAAGACCCGCGCCTCGGCGAACAATGGGGGACGGTCGACATCGCGTACGACCATGACCGGGTTCATACGAACTATCCCATGACCGTCGTCGGTTATCCCGGCCGTGAGTTGGGCGTCCGACTCTCGTTCCAGACCCGCTGGTTCGAGCGTGCAGCGGTGCAGCGGATGCTGGACCATCTCAAGCATCTCCTCGAACGCATGGCCGCGAGTCCCGATGTGCGATTGGGCGACCTCTCGTTGATCGCGGACGCGGAGCGCCGGCGGCTGATCGAGGAATGGAGCGTGACGGAGGAGGTCGCGCTGCGGGACGACCGGTTCAGCCGGTTGTTCGAGGCGCAAGCCGCCAAGACTCCCGATGCCGTCGCCGCCGCTTGTCAGGGGCTGAGCCTGACCTACGCCGAGCTGAACCGGCGGGCGAATGCCGTCGCCCATGCGCTTCTCGCCCGCGGCGCCGGGCCCGACCGCTTGGTGGCCATTTTGAACGAGCGGGGGTTGGACCTGCTCGTGATGATCGTGGGTATTTTCAAGGCCGGAGCCGCCTATCTTCCGCTCGATCCCGGACATCCGGAGCGGCGTCTCGCCCAAGTGCTGCAGGACAGCCGGGCGGCGATGATCGTGACGACCGAGCGGTATGTCGATCGGATCGGCCGGGCGAAGTCCCTCGGCGGGCTGAGCACGCCCGTCCATACGTTGGAACGGTTGGAGGAGGAACGGAGACCGGATTCCAATCCGGCCGTAAACGCGGCGCCGGCCAATCTGGCGTACGTCATCTATACGTCCGGCTCGACCGGCGTGCCGAAAGGCGCGATGGTGGAGCAGCGTGCGATGGTCAATCATCTGCTCAGCAAGATTCCGGCGTTGCGGTTGACGGACCGCGACGTCGTGGCCCAAACCGCCTCGCAATGTTTCGACATCTCCGTGTGGCAATTCCTGACGGCGCTCCTGTGCGGAGGGCGCGTCGAGATCGTGCCGGGCGCCGTCGTGCAGGACCCGCGGGCCCTGCTGCGGGAGATCCGCGCCAAGGGCGTGACGGTCCTGGAAATCGTGCCCTCGCTGATGAGCGGTCTCCTCGAAGAGGAGGCCGTGAGCCTTCCTCTGCGGTGGGTGTTGCCGACAGGGGAGGCGCTGTCGCCCGAATTGTGCCGGAAGTGGTTCGCGCAGTATCCGGCCGTGCCCCTCGTCAACGCGTACGGTCCGGCGGAATGCGCCGACGACGTGGCGTTGCATACCATGGTCGTTCCCGATGCATCGGAGAGCGGATACATCCCGATCGGCCGGCCGATCCCCAATCTTCGCTTGTACGTGCTGGGACCCGATTTGGAACTGCTGCCCATCGGGGTGGCGGGTGAACTCTGCATCGGCGGGCTGGGCGTCGGCCGAGGCTATCTCAATGATCCCGCGCGGACCGCGGCAGCCTTCGTACCGGATCCGTTCGCGTCCGAAGCCGGCCGGCGTCTCTACCGCAGCGGCGACCTGGTGCGTTTTCGCCACGACGGCACGCTCGAATTCTTGGGGCGTCGGGACCATCAGGTCAAGATCCGCGGCCATCGCATCGAATTGGGCGAGATCGAAGCGCGGATCCTCCAGCATCCGGCCGTGCGTGAGACGGTCGTGGCGGCGCGGGAGGACCGGCCGGGAGACAAGCGGTTGGTCGCGTACGCCGTGGGCGAAGGCGCTCCGTGCGACGCCGCGGTGATCCGGTCGTTCGTGGCCGAGGCGCTGCCGGACTACATGGTTCCGTCCGTGGTGATGTTTCTCGACGCGCTGCCGCTCACGCCGAACGGGAAGATCGACCGAAAGGCTTTGCCGACGCCGGAAGACGGCGACGCGGCGCCTCGCGACGGTGCGCCCCGGACGGCGGTCGAAGAAATTCTCGCCGGCATCTGGGCGGAGATTCTCGGCGCCAAACATGTCGGCGTCCACGACAACTTCTTCG
>DAOLIU010000216.1:0-3180 GCA_035328385.1 Nitrospira sp.
GTGCAGATGGCCAGAAGAAAGAGGGAACGAGCGGATTGACGAACGAGTGTCGCGGTCATGATCGTCTCCTTAGTCGGTTGAGGTCCAGGCCAATCTAACGTCCGTCCGGGCGGCATTCACCGCTCTCCGGAAATGGTCCCCTTCGGATACGCACACGTCCCCGTACAGGTATCTCCATCCCCTTTGTGACAGGTGGAGGTAGTTCCATCTGCAGACGTGACGGAGCAGCTTCCCTTGCCGCCCTCGCACGAGCAATTCATCATCACATTGCCCGGCTCCGGGGTCAGCGCGGCAGACTCGCTCTCCTGTGCAGAGGTCTCTCCTTCGACGCCGCGGCCCATGACCGAAAACTTCGCGTTCGGAATGGTACTCAGCATTGCCCTAGTCCCGCCGGGCTTATAGCCCCCGCAAAATTTTGTCTTCCCGGTTCTCGTCCCGCCGTCGAGAGAGCAGGGTCTGTTGTTATAGGCTTCGCATGAAACCCCCGCCGTATTTTGAATGTCGGGGAGCAATTCACCGAAGCCCGTCGTAGGATCGGAACAGGCACAGGCGCATACGTTGTAGATCGGATCCTTCGGTTTTGCGGAACTGAGGTCCGGCGCCGCGAGAGTTAATGCGAGCCCGACGGTCATTGCCAGGAGCATTCTGGAACCCTGCCCGTAGTCCGGTCGCCTCGGGAATATCATGATCGTCCTCCGTTCGTTTTCGTTCAGTTCCCGTTCCTTGCGCGCGCGACGAGCTCTTTGAGTCCTTTCAGGTCCAACGCGCCTGGGACGAGTTCCGTTCCGACGATAAAGCCCGGCGTCCCGGAGATCCCGAGTTCCCTGGCCAGGGCGCGATTCCGATCGATCACGCTCTGCCATTCCGGGTTGGTCATGTCGGCTTCAAAACGCTTCTGATCGAGGCCGACGTCGCCGGCGACGCGCAGCAGCTCGTCCTTCGTCATCTCGTGCTTGCTGGCCAGCAGGGCTTCGTGAAAGGCCTGGTGTTTCCCCTGCGCATTGGCGGAGAGAGCGGCTCTCGCGGCCAATTCGGACGGCTCGCCCAGGATCGGAAAGTCCTTGTACACCACCCGGACGGTCGGATCGTCCTTCTGTAGTTGCGTCACCGCGCCGGCGGCCCGTTTGCAAAACCCGCAGCGGTAGTCGAAGAACTCGACGAGTGTGACCTTGCCGTCGAGGTTGCCGCTCACCGGTGAGCTCGGGTCATGCAGGAGGTCCTTCTGACGATTGGCGAGGGCCACCTTTTGACGCGCCCGTTCCTCGGTCTCGCGCTTGACCTCCAACGTCTGGAGGGACTGCTCGATCACTTCGGGGTGGGTACGGATATACTGTTCGATCGCTTTATCGAGGGCCTGTTCAGAGGCGGCATCCGGCACGGCGGTTGGACTGCTCAGCGACGTACAGCCGGCCAACAGGGCTGTGACGCACCAGGTCGCCATCCGGCTGTGTGATAGAACCGTAGCTCGCACATGTGTCATGGATGAAGCTCCTCTTCTGTGAATGGGCGATCGGCAGTTGGAATGGGACATTGCACGTCGGACGAGGACGGGGATGACCGGACAAACCGGCTCAGGATGGTCGCGGAGTGCCCGTTCGATGGGCCGGTGTCCTCGCAATCAGGATGCTCGTTGTGATTCGGCGGCGGCACCGTACGAACGATGGCATTTGCCCCGGTCGACTGTGTCGGAGAGGCGGCGGTAAAGAGATTCTGCGGCGACGATCCTTGAGCTTCGAGAAGCTCAGCCGCAGAGACGGCGGACAGTCCGGCCACGATACCGACCGTCGCCAACGTGATGAGCAAACCCTGCATCCATCCCTCCAGTTTCTGAGCTGACCATCCTGAGCGTATCTGTTCCGTCAGTCGAAGGGACGATCCTGAAGGTTCAACGGAAGGAGATGGGTCGGAAGGGATGAGGACGGGGCGCTCGTCAGACCGTCTGACTCTCAAGGCATCCCTCCATGCCGCTGAGCAACGCGACCCACCGATGTTCGAAGGCGGGGAATGGGAGGATACTGGGGAAAGATGTGCCGGGTCAACGATCGACTGAAAAATACGGATTATTGACCGCCATAAACAATAGGATGCCTCGACCATTCCGCTTCCTCGTCACGAATCACGCCATGTGAAGCGGAACCTCAAAGGCGTGAACGATCCCTTCCGGGGTATGTAAGACACTCGGAGGACTTGCTAAACGCCCCTCATGGCGTTCCCCGGAGCATATTCTCAATGCCATTGCCCCCGGCGGGCCGGCAATGGCATGAAGCGATTACATGATCACGTTCATGGTCTGACAATACAGATCCACTTGAGCCATCGGCGCTTTCATTCCTCCGTCTGGCTTGGCGGGGGCGGGGGCATACCGGACAATCCCCAATCCGCCCAATTGCACAGAAAGCGATGGTTTTCCGGTGGGGTCCAGCCATTCCAGCAGGCCGACGCGCTCGGCGGCGGCGTTGCCCTTGAGCACCATGTCGTCGAACCACGAGTAGAACGGACCGGCATCAGGTTCGGGAAGCGTGATGCTGACGAGGCTGCAATCAAGCACGTTCCCGGCCGGCAACGCCTGCCTGAACTTGTCTTGGCCTGCTGCCGCCGAGGGAGCACCCCGTCTGGCGCTGAGAGCTTCGATCTTGGCGATGCGCCCGCAGGCAGCTTCCAAGCCCTGGACATTGAAACGAAACTGGTTCATTCGAAGACTTTTTGTCTTGCTCGACAGCATCGAGGGCGCCTTGCCCCCGCCGCCGCTCAAGTGAGTGGATTGGGGAGTCAGGCGCAATGTCATTGCGACGATATTGGAGTCAGCGGCATCGATCTTGGGTAGGGTGATCTCGCTCAATGAGGCATTGACGAATTCCAACCGTTTGGCCACGTTGAAATTCATGTCCGCATACACCACTGCTCCGTTTCGAGAAACAGGCCCCTTGGTGAGCATGTCCCCGATCCAGGAATTCAACGGTTTTGTGTCACTGGACGGCGCGAAGGAGATGACGAGATCTTCGAACCGAGGCGGCCCCGGCCGCTTGCGAGCGATGAGATCCGGGCCGGGCGGCTCGAGCAGGACCTCGGCGAAGGCATGGCCGCCTTCCGCCGATCGAAGGAGGCAGACAGCCGCTCCGTCCAACTCCAGGAACAGATTGGTGGCCGCGACGGGTTGCAGGGCGGCCTCGGCCTCGCTGC
>DAOLIU010000217.1:0-3180 GCA_035328385.1 Nitrospira sp.
ACGAGCATCCACTGACCTTGAGATCGAAGAAAAACGCTGCAATTCAATAACTTCTTGGCACAGTCAGTGCGTCGGCTCGCTGCCCTTCGTGAAGATCTCGACGTTGCCCGGCTGATCGTCGGAGTCGTTGTTCAACAGGCCCGTCGAAGGGTCGACTTTGACGAACGTGATGCCTTCCGGGATGACGAACGGCACCACCGGAACCTGTTTCAGCGCCGTCTTCATGAAATTCGTCCAGATCGGCAGGGCCGCATGGGCCCCGGATTCCGTTTCGCCCAGGGAACGGCGGTCGTCGAAGCCCACGAAGACGCCGGCGACCAGATTGGGCGTGCCGCCGATGAACCAGGCGTTGATGAAATCGTTGGTCGTGCCGGTCTTTCCCGCCACGGGGCGCCCCAGCACTTTGGCCGCTTGCCCGGTTCCCTTCTGCACGACGTCTTCCATCATATTGGTGATCAAGTAGGCCGTTTCCTTGGAAATGACCTCCTGACTCTCCGGCTCCGCGAGCTCGAGCACCTTCTCCTGGTTGTCCTTTACAAAGAAGATCGCATAGGGTTCGGCGCGGTTGCCCTGATTGAGAAACACCCCGTACGCCGACGTCAGTTCCATCAAGCCGACCGAAGAAGATCCCAGCGCCAGAGACAAGTCGGACGCCAATGGGCTGGAGATTCCGACCTGCTTGGAAAACTCGATGACGTTCTTGACGCCGACTTTCTCCAACAACCGGACGGTCGCCAGATTGTGCGACTGCGCCAACGCGTCGCGGAGGCTCACCATGCCGTGGAATCTCTTGCCGTAGTTCTCCGGCTTCCAGGTCTTCTCCTCTTCCACTTGCTCGTACACGACCGGCGCATCCAGCACCACGGAGGCGGGACTCATCCCCTGGTCGACGGCCGCCGCGTAGATGAGCGGCTTGAAGGCGGAACCGGGCTGCCGGTGCGCCTGCACCGCGCGGTTGTATTCGCTGCGATTGAAGTCGAATCCCCCGACCATGGCCCGAATGGCGCCCTTGCCCGGCTCTATCGCGATCATCCCCCCGTCGACAAGCGGAGTCTGCTCCAATTGGACGGATACAACCTCCTTCTCGATCTTCTTGACGGCGACTTCGACCACGTCGCCGGGCTTGAGAATTTGTTTCGGATTCGGATTGACGACGAAATCCTTGGTCGTATCCGGCCCCGTCAACTTCCGCTTGGCCCAGGCCATGTCGTCGAACGTCAACTTGGCCTGGGTCTCTCCGATCTGGACGAGATAGAAATCCTTCCCGGGCTTGACGACCACGGCTTCCCGGTAGTCTCCCGTTTTGAGCGGTTGGGACGACGCGCTCACCGCCGCGGCCGGAGACAACGAGGACAGATCCACCGTGCGAACAGGCCCGCGCCAGCCCTGGCGCTTGTCGATCTCGCGCAGCCCCGCGGAAAAGGCGGCCTCCGCCGCTTGCTGCATCTCCAGATTCAGCGTCGTCATGACCTTGAGTCCGCCCTTGTAGACCATGGCTTCCCCGTACTTCGCGATCAGCAGCTGGCGGACGTATTCCACGAAATACGGCGCGATCTGCTCGCTGCCGGGCCGACGAAAATTCAACTGTTCCGCCGCGGCTTTTTCACGTTCCGCGGCGGTCAGGAATCCGGCGTCTTCCATGCGGGACAGCACGTGCTCTTGGCGCTTCTTGGCTCGCTCGAAGTTCTTGAACGGGGAAAAATGGTTCGGGGACTTGGGAAGCCCCGCAAGGAATGCGGCTTCCGCCACGGACAGCGCGGACAGGTCCTTGCCAAAATAAGACTGAGCCGCGGAGGCCACTCCGTAAGCGCCTTGGCCGAAATAGATCTGATTGAGATAGAGCTCGAGAATCTGTTCCTTGGACGAAACGAGCTCCATCTTATAAGCCACCACAAGCTCCCGTACTTTTCGATCGAACGTCCGTTCAGAAGAAAGAAAGAGCGAGCGGGCCAACTGCTGCGTGATCGTGCTGGCGCCTTCGACCTTTCCACCGCGGCGCACGTTGGTCCAGGCCGCTCGCAGGATGCCGATATAGTCCAGACCCGGATGCTCGAAAAACCGGACGTCCTCGACCGCGATGACGGCCCGTCGGAGATGCTCCGGGATGGCCGAGAGCGGCGTCAAAATCCGGCGTTCGATGAAGAACTGGCCGATCAGCTGGCGGTCGGACGAATACACCTGCGTCACGAGGCTTGGCTGGTAGTTCTGCAGCTGGTTCAGGTCCGGCAGGTCCTGAGAGTAATGCCAGAGCAAACCCGCCACCGCGAGTGCCCCGACCAGACTCAATCCGAGCACGCCCAACAAGGCGATCTGCCACCAGCGCCAGGGGCGCTTCGGCGGAGGTTGGCGAGGGGTATCCGAGAGTTGAACTGGCCGGTCGATCGTTGACATTGAATTGATGCCCTGTCGGGCTCGGTCATCGGTAGGATTTCGTGGAGTCCACCATACCCCGGGAGGGCCGAAAACTCAAGCAAACCGCCGTCTCGGTAGTGGGTCAGTTTGAATTTCTCTGATCTTGCTTATGCTTAAGCGGTCATGTACAGTGACTGCATGGCTAAGAAAAAGAAATCCGCCGACATCAACGTCACTGCGTTTGAGATCCTGCAAGCTGCCACGGGGCAACCTGCGGACAATAGAAAGCCCGCTACCGCCAAGAACCCCGCCGCTGTTGCGTTGGGCCGTCTCGGAGGGTTGCAAGGCGGGAAGGCAAGAGCTAGGAAATTGTCTGCTAAACAAAGGACGGAGATTGCCAGGAAAGCTGCAATGGCAAGGTGGAAAACACAATAAATACAAGGCGATTTGACGCTAGTACAGTACCGGTGCTATATTTCTCTGTCATGTCTGAAGACCTGCTGAACAAGACTGCAGAAGAGCTGACAGATATTATGCTAGGGCATCTGTCCACTCTTTCGCCAAAGGAACGTCAAGCTCGGATAGCTGCGGGGGAATCCGTCCTTAATAATAGGACCAAGAATACTAGGATTAAAGCCTTTACCGTCGGGCGCGATGCTCAGACTGGTAAATTCTCCACTTCTCCAGTGAAGCCTCAAAAGGCTCGCTCTCCCGTTGCATCCCGTGGGCGATAAGAAACGACTCAAACTGCGCCCTATTCCCATTCAGTAATAATTCTTCAAAGTCTCGTTTAAATTTCCTCGCAAGCTCCTGTTGCTCAGTGTCAAT
>DAOLIU010000218.1:0-3165 GCA_035328385.1 Nitrospira sp.
GTCGCCCATGCGATGAAGCCCCCCACCGATCGAGTCCAGCCCGGGAAGACCCCTCGGTCCAGCCCGTCGATCTCCGCCTGGAGCACGGTGTTGAAGTAATGGCGGAACGTCTCGTGGAAGTACTCGACGACAACGGACGGGATGCCCGGCGGCACGCTCTCCGCACGCACGATCGTGAAGAATTGCCGGCGCGCGTAGTCCTCGCGCAACACGTTCGGTGGCAGATCGGCTATCGCGCCCATCAGGAACGACGACGGGGGAGATGAAAAGTCATTCGCGTTCTTGACCGCAACCCCGGAGCCGTCCGATCGAGTGCCATACACGCCGCTGCCGGACGGCATGCAGGTCCACCAGTGCCGGTCGGCATTGAACCCGAAGTATCCGAACTCATCCATCAGCCATGGACAGGGATGCATGACGGACGAGGGCGAAATGAACAACGGGAAGTCGGCCATTGCAACGCCATCGACGTCCAGGACCTGAACCGAAATGGAAGCCTTGGGAGTCATGAACGGACCCACGACAACCTGTCTGTCGCCGGACAGCTTCTCCAACCTGCCAAAGCTGTCGAACATCTGGCCCCCCGACGCACATGGCATCAACATGCATGCGCATGCGATCAGCGCTGCCGGCGAGACTCTCATCATCATCGCGTCAGTTTGGCACGACCCAGCCCAGAGACGACTGGTTCTGCGTATAGCCCAACCCGGTCGCGGTCGAGACCCGATTGGCCGGGACGAGGATCCACGAATCTGCTGTGGGGTTGTAAAGGCGATAGAGTTGCTGCAGCCCACCCAGGTTCGAAGGCGCGACATATCCTTCGACGCCGTCATACTTGTAGCAATTTCCGTAAGTCGCTGCTGTAAGCGCGTTTCGCTCCGTCTTGCTTGTCGTATAGATGTGAATCACCGGAACGGGCTTGGAAGGCACCGGCATCGGCGTTCCGCATTCGTCCGTTCCACTGCCTGTGTCCTGAAGCTTGCTTAACCGGTAGAGTGGCTTGAGCGTTGTCTGCGATACCTTGAGCTTCGTGTAGACCTTGAAGTACGCGCGCGGCGTCATGATCGAGTCCGGGAAAGCGGTGTATCCAGAAACCACTGGTGCGCTCGTGTCAGGGACATAGTACACAGGCGTCGTAGACTGATTCAGTGTCGGCAACATGTGTCCGCCGATGGCCGCGCGCGCCATCTGCGGCGCAGACGTGGTGAAACGATTCGACGAGCTGCCGGACGTCACCATCGCGAAAGCCGGCCACGTGTACCCGTTGTTGATCGCCTGGTTCACAGCGGTCAGCAAGTTGGGCTTCTTGAAGTAGCCGCCGGGCGGCGACACGCCCGCGGGTGGACTGACGTTTGAACTCGCCGCAATCAGCAGATTCGTCAGGCTGACGGCCGAAAGCAATGGGTTGATGGAACGCACGACAGCGGCCATCGCCGTCACGTGCGGCGCTGCCATCGATGTCCCGGTGCACTGATCGTATCCTACGAGACCGTTGACATCTTCGCATTTCCACGGATCGGGCCAGACGTCGGACCAGGTGTAGCCGTCGTAGAACGAGGAAACGACGCGGGCACCCGGCGCCACGAATTGGACCTTGCCGAGGCTCGATCCGACTGTGCCGCCTGATTCGGCGTACCAGAGCGTTCCGTCGTACTTGGTCGCCGCTACCGACACAACATTTTGCTCGCGCGCGGGGAAATCCGTCGCCGTCGCGGAGTTCTCATTGCCGGATGCCGCCACGAAAAGAATCTCCCGCAGCCGCATGAGTGCCAGCACACTGCAGTAGGCGTCTTGTGCTCCCCCATTTGGCAAGTCCTCGCACTTCTTGACACCTATGCCGTAGTTTTCGCCGAAGTAGCCATTGTCGCCACCGCTCAAGTTCACGACCTGCGTCCCCCGAACCACCGCATGGTTGAATGCGCTGATCCGATCTGAGGCGAGGACCGCATCACCCGCGAAGGTCTTGGCAATGACAATCGAGCAATCCCAACACACCCCGGCGACCCCGACAGCGTTGTTCGGCGTCGCGGCAACGATCCCAGCCACGTGCGTTCCATGGCCACGGTAGGTGTTTGGGCAGTTGGTTCCCAAACCGCCGGATTCGTCCACTTCGACAGCGCTTCCGTAGCACCCTCCCGAGTAGAATGCCTGGGAAAAATGCGCCTTGAAATTCTGCTGCAGGTCCGGGTGGGCACGCATGATGCCACTATCGACAATGGCGACGTAACCAAAACCCGTCGCCTTGTCCCACGCGCTTTGCGCGGTCGGATTGGTCCAGGGGCTCATCGCTCCGATGTCTTCGAGCGCCCATTGATATCCGCCCGGAATCTGTCCCGCGCCCGTGACGGCAACATAGTAGTCGTTGACCCGCAGGGAGTAGGTGCCCTTCGAGTTCGTGACCACTGAACTTACGGACGCGTCCGACGATAGCCGCTCCCGGGCGACCGCCTGGCTGCCGGCATCGGAGTACCGGAGGATCACAAATTCCTGCAAGCGGGACTCAGGATGGTCCGGATCGAGCTTCTCGATCTCGACGATGTACTCATCGTCGAGGCGAAGCTCGATCAGCCACCTGGCGCTCACCGGCGAACCGAGCCGGGTGTAGAGTGCCCAGTCCACCGGGGACAGGTAATTCCTGGCCGGATCGCTCACATTCGTCACAACGTCGAGCGCCTCCTCGGGGAAGATGACGTCATCGCCCGATCCGTGGAACTTCACGATCAGCTCGCGACTGTTCGGATCCAGGCTGGGCGAGACGGCCTTCGAAGTGCCGGTCCAAGGAAGTACTACAACCATCGCTGCAACCGTGATTGCCGAGATTCTCATCGTGGTCTCCTTCCTGACCGATAATCGACCGCCGGAGAGCGCGCACCTCGTGGGCAATGCCCGTCTCTTCGCGCACTGTGCCCCCCCCCCTCGCCCTGCTGTCAATCGGTTCGTCTCAATTTGCTTGATGCACCTCAAGTTTCCCGCGACGATTGAAGGGACCGCCACGCATCGTCGCGGTGGATAGGGTCAAGTTCGACTGGACATCCGCATGAAGTTGTTTGCGTACCAGCGTCACGCGGAATGAGAAATTTTCGGCATCGCTCGGCCACCAGATGTTTTCCCGCCTCCCCTCCTCCGCGATATTCGGCGCCCTCGCCGGCGTCGTGCTGTTCTTCC
>DAOLIU010000219.1:0-3163 GCA_035328385.1 Nitrospira sp.
CCCCGAAAACAGCGCCAGGATCAGCAGCAGGCCGCCGCTCAGGAACGTCACGTCGACGTGAGCCAGACTTGCCATCATCGTGTCTTCCCTCCTTTGGCAGACGCTATGACCTCGCCGCGGCTCACGCCGCTCCGTTCCGCCGGGATACGAGCACGTCGGCGCCGGCCGGCGATTCCAATTCCTGTCTGATTTCGGCCAAGACTTCCCCCGTCGACCTTGCCTTGCCCGCATCCCCGAATTGCTCGAAGATTTCCCGCGCCTCCCGGAGATATTGCGCCGCCTGTTCGAGGTTGCGCCGATTTCCTCGCTCGGGATGCACCGGCTCATCCGGCAGATTGCGAAGCGCGTTGGCCTTGTTCGAAATCGTATTCGCGTACTCCACCGGGGTATCGGCCGGCGTGCGGACCTTGAGGGCCTCGTCGTAGGCGGTGACGGCCCTGAGATTGTTTTCCACGCCGTGGCTGCTCGAGGCGTACTGCAGCGCGTTGCCCAGATTGTTCTGCAACATCGCGTACTCGACGGGATGGTCGACCAGTGTGACGACCTTAAGGGCCTCTTCGAATGATTGGACGGCGAGCGCTTCCCGCATCTTCCCGCTCGGCTCGGTCGAGGGCAGCGACAGATAGGCCGTCGCAAGATTGTTGTGCAGGATGGCGAATTCCGCGGGGTGCTGATCGCGCGTGAAGGTACGGAGGGCCCGAAGATAGGCGCCGATCGCATCGGCGATCTTGGCCCTTCCCGTCGCGGCGAGCGTCTGCAAGGCAAGGCCGAGATTCATTTCGACTTCGGCGATCTCCTCCGCCGATCCGCCGTCCTGGAGGCCGGGCAGCGACGACTCGAACAAGCGGCGCGCCCGTTCCACGAACTCGGTCCCCTCATGGGGAACCGCGTTCAACGCCGTCCCTTGCCGCGCCTGAATGCGTGCAACCAGGAGCCGCTCCCTTCCTTCGCACAGGGCCAGCGCGCGATCATATAGGGTCACGGCATGGCGCAAGTCGTGGACGGAGCGCGGCTTCCGCTGAAGCCCCATCGCGATTTCGACGAGCAGATCGATTTTGTCGTTGATGAAGACGTCGGGAGAATCAACGGCTGAGAGAGCGGCCTTGACGGCTTCGTCGGAGAGGGAGCTCATGAGCCACACTCGACGTTGGCGTGAGCTGCATCGAACCCATGCGGCAACTCACTCTACGAGCCAGAATCATGCGATGTCAACGCGATATTCGATATGCATACTATGTTTACATCATCAAAGATCGTACCGTGCGTGACGTGTTTGCACGGGCTTCATTCCGATGAACGGATCGGATGAGAGGGAGCGGAAGGCCAATCCGCCACCAGCGCGGCCGCCTGCGCATCCCATCGAACCGGAACGGTCCATTCTTGCCGCTCGTCTATTCCATGTCCCCGAAGGAATTCCTGTGCATGAACCACCCGGTCGCCCTGCGGATTGCGGATCTTGATGAGCAATCCACCGGCCGCCGCGTGGCGCACAGGCAACAACAGCAGCTTATCCTCCCGACGAAGCAAGACGAGACTTTCCAGGTCTCCGAAATAACTGGCGTGGACCCCCGCGCCGATGTAAATGCTGCCCCGCCGAATAGTAATCTCGACAGGTCCTTCCGTTGGCGTACCGTCCGCTCCCTCTCCGGAACGGGCGCGCGACGGACGGTTCGACCGATCCGACCTCTCGCGGATCTGTTGTTGGATATACCCGAGGACGTCCGCCACCGCCCGAGAAACCGCAGGGCTGAGATCGAGACCGAACGACACGTCCGCGGCTTCGATCAGATATACGGTTACGTCATGAGGAAAGGCGTCGCCGAATATTTTCCGGCCGGCATAGAGGGCGTGATTCCATCGAAAGTCGTGCAGGCTGTACCCGAGCTCCGGACGGTCGGCAACCTCCTTGCCCGGCAGCTTGAAAATGGAACCGGGCTTGGAGCCGCTGAGGCTGGCATCCACGAGAATCACCGAGCCGGCGCCGCGCGCGTGAAACATGACTTCCATTCCTCCCGTTCCCGCATCGAACACGCCGATCCGTTCATGCGATTCCATGGCCAGCCATTGTTTCAGCCGATGGGCGACGATCACGCCTGCCCCATCGTCTTTCCGATTCAGGTTGCCGCAGCCGATGACCGCCAGGTCGATCGTCATCGCCGTCAGATCCTCCAGAGCCGGCACGACCAGTCCTTCTCGACGGGGACGCGAAGTTCCGGCAGATCGCAAAATCGGCGGTGGACGACGTAATACATGCAGGTCTCGCAGGACTGCGTCAGATCGTCGTCCGCGTCGGAAGGAATGTAAGGAGCCAGCGTAAAACCGGCCGCCGCGAGTTTCTTGGCGACGTCGTCGGGAGGAATGGCTTGGAGTCGCTCGACGAGCTTTTGAACCTCTTCACTGGTATACGCGCGCGGCTCCACTTCGGTCTTGAGGCCGTTCTGCAGGAGATCGCGCACCGTCGTTCGGAGACTCTCGTCGTCCGTCGTCATCGTTCGGCCCACCGGACCGTGGGCACCGCGTCAAATTCTCCAGAGCCGGCACCACCAATCCGGCTCCACCGGCACGGCCAGTTCGGGCAGATCGCACCATTTGCGATGCACCAGGTAATACATACATTCGAGACAGCGCATTTGATCGGGCCCGTAGGGCTTGTCCGTAAAACCCGCCATCTTCAATTTGGCTTTCAAGTCGTCGGGAGGGAGCTTCCGGAGCTCGTCGAGGACTTGCGCGAATTCAAGGTGCGTTTCCGGGAACGGCTCCGTGTCGGTCCTGAGGCCGTTCCCCAGAATGTTGGCGATCTTCTGCCGGAGCTTGTCCTCTTCGTCGGGTCGCATAACGTCATCGTACACCTCCTGACACAGGAGGCATACCCACCTTCTCACCTCGCCATCCGCTCGGCCGCGTGCCCGACGGTATAGCCGATTCCCCGTGGGCCATCCCCTCACTGACGGCGCACGATCGGAACCGGTTACCCGATCTTGAAGCGCGCCAGTTCCTTTCCCGTATGCGCATCGTGCGCGTGAACGGTACAGACCAGACACGAATCAAACGACCTGGCGACATGTCCGACTTCGACCGGGTCGGTCGGATCGGCGATCGGCGCTCCGACCAACGCTTCCTCGATCGGCCCACGCGCCTCGCTTCCCGATCTCGGCCCGACGTT
>DAOLIU010000220.1:0-3153 GCA_035328385.1 Nitrospira sp.
GGGACGAATTATCCCGTAGATCGCCGCTACACGGCGGAGTTGTTGGGATTTCCCGCCGTGACGACCAACAGCCTCGACGCGGTCTCGGATCGCGATTTCATGATCGAGGTCGCCGCGGCCCTCTCGATCGTGATGATGCACCTGTCCCGCTTGAGCGAAGAGTTGATCGTCTGGTCGTCACAGGAATTTCGGTTTGTCGATTTACCGGACGGATTCTGCACCGGCAGCAGTATGATGCCCCAGAAGAAGAACCCCGACGTTCCGGAACTCATCCGAGGCAAGACCGGCCGAGTCTATGGACAGTTGATGAATCTCTTGACTACTTTGAAGGCGCTGCCGCTGAGTTATAATAGGGATCTGCAAGAGGACAAGCCGGCGCTGTTCGACGCGCTGGAGACGGTGATGTCCTCGGTTCGGGTGATGACCGAATTGATGCGGCGGTTGAAGGTGAATCGAGAGGTGTTGGCGGAAGCCGTTCAAAAGGGACATCTGCTCGCGACGGAATTGGCGGACTACCTCGTCGCACGGGGCGTGCCGTTCCGCGAGGCTCATGCGGTGACCGGCCGCATCGTCCGAAGTGCGCTGGACAGCAAGCGGGAGCTTTCCGACCTTTCCCTGGAAGAATTGCGGACGTTTTCCGACCGCATCGAAAAAGAAGTCTATGCTCGCCTGTCCGTCCAGGCCGCCATCGATCGGAAGGCGCAGGTCGGCGGCACGGCCAGGGTTCGAGTCGAGCGGCGCATCAGGGAGTTGGAGCGATCCTTGTGAAGGCGCGATGGCTCGTGTGGTTCACGGCCGGGCTTTCCGCGTCATGCGGGACGGTCGGAGCCCCGATCGCTCCTGAGAACGTGGGGGTCGCGGTGACGATCGAACAACAGAAACGCCTTGATGCTGCGGGGGGGCCGCGGCCGGGCGCCGCCGCTCCCGTGGAGCGCAGCGACTCCGATCCTGCCCTGCAGGGTCAGGACGTGAATTTGCCGCCTCTGCGGCCGGTCGGCGGCAGATAGGTTCGTCACCTTAGAGGCGAAAGTCCAGGAGGCACCGATGCAATTGATTCAGCCGACCCGACAAGCCCCGCAGCCCACCCGGACCGCGACCAAACGGCTGCTGCTGGTGGACCCCTATCCCCGCAACAGTCAGTACCATTTGACTGCGTCCGAACGGCGGGCGGTCTGGTTCCCGAAGCTGAGCCTTCCGACGATCGCCGCCTATACACCTGAGCATTGGCACGTCGAGTTGATCGACGAGGCGGTCGACGACATCGAGTTCGACTTTCCGTGTGATTTGGTCGGCATCTCGATCATGACCTGTTACGCCCCGAGGGCGTACGAAATCGCCGAGGAGTTTCGCAGGCGAGGCAAGACCGTTGTGTTGGGCGGGGTGCATCCTACCTATTGTCCCGATGAAGCCCTGCAGCATGCGGATGCGATCGTATGCGGCGAGGCCGAGGATCTCTGGCCTCAGCTTGTGGCCGATTATGAAGCGGGAACGCTGCAACGGACGTACAAAATGACGTCGTTCCCCACCTTGGAAAACTACAGGAGTCCCCGGGTCGAATTGTTGAGCCCCGACTCCTATATGACCCGCCAATGCAGCTTTACCACCAGAGGCTGCCACTTTGATTGTGAGTTTTGCAGCGTGTCGCCGTTCAACGGTAAGACCACGCGCCGCCGGCCGGTCGAAGAAGTCGTGACGGAGCTGCAAAACGTCCAACGATGGATCCGCAGCGAACTGGTCGAGCGATTGAGGGATGAACCGCTCTGGAAGGCGTTCCTGCTCGGATTGCGCATCCGCGTCGGCATCGAAGACGGCAGCATCGTGGCGTTCGTGGACGACCTCCATAACAGCAATCGCGCCTATTGCCGGGAGCTCTGGACCGCGTTGAAACCCCTGAAGATCAAATGGGGCTGCCAATCCACGTTGTTCTTGGCGGACGATGAAGAGATGGTGAAACTCGCGGCGGAGAGCGGCTGCGTCTCTGTATTCGTGGGTATGGAATCGCTGGATGAAGATTGCCTCGACGAAACCAATAAGCCGTTCAACCGGGTGAAAAAGTTCTCCCAAGAGATCAAGATGTTCCACGATTACGGGATCATGGTCAATCCCGGCATCGTGTTCGGCTTCGACAACGACGATGAGGCCGTCTTCGAGCGCGCGGTCGAATTCTTGACGAAAAACCAGGTGGAACTCGCCTATTTCAACGTGTTGACACCGCTTCCCGGGACCGCGCTCTACGAACGCTACAACAGCGCCGGGCGGATCTTCGATCGGGACTGGTCCAAGTACGACGGCAAGCACGTCGTATTTCAGCCGAGCCGCATGACGCCGGAACAACTTCAAGAAGGGTTCCATTGGGCCAATCATCAGTTCTATTCTCTGCCGAACATCTTCCACCGCCTTTCCGGTACGAAACAGCGACTCATCGCGCGGTGGGAAATGAATCGCGAGTTCCGAAAGCTGGTCAAGCGAAGCTGTCCGCAGGGGACCCTGTCGCCGCTGGCGTCCGTGCTCAAGAATCTTCAGGCCAAGCTTCCGGTGTTCGACACCGAACAGCTGATCCCGAATTCGTTGTACACCCTCAAGCAGCGGCCTGATCCTCAGGCGCTCTCTCCGGAGCAATTGGCGCTCAACATCAAGGTCAAGCGACACGACAAGTTCGTGGCGCTCTTTGTCGATCTCGAGGGGACGCTCGACCGGTTGAACGCGCAGGAATTGATCAACCGCATGAAAGTCGCGGCCGAGAAGGCGCGGATGGACATTATCGTCAACTTCGAGCATGTGAAATTAGCGGCCCCGGACGCGCTCAAGGCCTTGGTGGACGCGGAAGCCATCAAGCGCGCGATCCCGAACGTCAAGGTACGTTACCGAAAGTTGACGGACGCGTTCGAGACGGCGTTGCAGGGATTGTCCCTGGCCGGGTTGGACATTCTCAGCGAGGACCTTCAGGATGCATAGCTTCGAATATCGCCACGGCGAACTCTATTGCGAGCAAGTGCCGGTCAGCCAAATAGCCAAGGAGGTCGGCACTCCCTGCTATATCTACAGCCACGAGACGTTGACCCGCCATTTCCGAGCGTACGACGGGGCGTTCAAGGACATTCCGCACATCGTCGCCTTTGCGATGAAGGCGAACTCCAATCTGGCGATCTTGCG
>DAOLIU010000221.1:0-3149 GCA_035328385.1 Nitrospira sp.
ACCTGCAGGACGTTGACCTTCCGATCCCAATATTGCGACGCCTCCAGGATACTCGTGAGCTCGGCGCGAAGCCGATCGAGCGGAACGGTATGGTCGACGTGCAGGAACACAGGGGCGAGGATGTCGGCGGACGACCGAGTCCAGTTCTGGAACGGCTGCTCGATGAAGTAGGTGATGGGGAGAATGAGCCGTCGCAGATCCCAGATTTTCACGACGACGTACGTGAGCGTGATTTCTTCGATGCGCCCCCATTCGTTCTCCACGATTACGACGTCGTCGATGCGGATCGGCTGTGTCAGCGCGATTTGAAAGCCGGCCAGGAGCGTGGCGATGCTGCGCTGGGCCGCGAAGCCCACCACGATGCCGGCGACGCCGGCTGAGGCGAGGATGGTGGTGCCGAGCTGGCGAACGGAATCGAACACCATCAGCATGGAGGAGACCGTAAAGACGGCGATGAGCACAAACGCGACCTTCCGCAGGACCGTCACTTGTGTGTGGACCGCCCGCGCCACGCGGTTATCCTGCACGTCGATGCGATAGCGACGCAGCACGAGCTGCGACGCGACGTCGACCAGCCGGTACAGGATGTAGGCAAATGCGCCGATGAGGACCATGCCGACGCCGTTCCGAAACAGGGATTGCATCTGGTCCGGTATCGCGAGTGCGGGTGCACTCAGAATGACGGCGAGCAACGGGAGCAGGAGCCTGACGGCCCTTCCAAGAATGGGGACGAGGAGATCATCGGTGTCGCCGTCCGTACGCGCGGACATCGCAAGCAGGCGCGATTCGAGGCTTCGGCCGATGCGCGCGAGCAGCCACACGAGTGCGAGCACCGTGCCGATGCCCCGCAAGCCTTCGAGCGCGGCTCCGGCATGCCGCGCCGGCTCCGGATAGGGAATCTCGGCCAGCAGGATCGACAGGGCGTAGTGGAACCCATAAATCCACAATAGGAGGGCGATCGGCGCCACGATGTCGAGCACCGTGGACGCGAGCCAGCGTTTCAGGGCCCGGTCCGCTGCCGGAGCAGTCGCTGCTTCGGCAGCATCGCGGCGGGAGCGGCGGCTCGCCCACCATTTGAGTCCCACGTGTGCGAGTGCGACGAGCGCGAGCACAAGGGCGCCGGCCTCCAACGTACTGGCGCGGATGCCAAAAAATACGGTTTCTTCACTGGACATGGCGGTCTCCTCCTGATGGTGGTGCTGGATGGTCGAACAAGCGAACGGCCCGAAGCGTCACTTGCCCGCGGCTTGCGTGACTCGACTGAACGGATCGGAGAACTCGCGGAGGCATGCGACGTGGCGAAGACGGTGCCGGTGCGGCAGCCTCTGGTCTCTCTTGCCGTGAAGGGCGGCTCGTCCACGCACGCCCTCTCCACGTGACCCGATTCTAATCTAGGAAACGGGTGGAGCTGCGTCAATGCCCATCAAACGGCCGAGGATTGCATGCTGATATGGCATCGGCCATTGGGCGGGAAAAGCAGATGAACAAGGGGAGCCGAGCCTGGAAGATGCATAATGGTTTCGGATTTGTGCTTTTCGAATTTCGGATTTACGCACCCTGACACATCCGCTCCTTCGGAGCAGAGCTGCAAAAGTGGTCCATGACCTTGGACACGTCGATCCGCTTGGTTTCGCCGCCCGCAGTGGCGGTGATCTCGAGCGTATCAACCCGGCGGGGTGTCGGGAGCGAGGCATAGACGGTGCGCTCCTTCAGCGTGAGGAGACCGGCGCCTTCCGCGGCGATCAATACCGGATCTGAGACCGCGGTACGCGAGACGAGTACTCCTTTGTGGTACGCCTCGATGATGACCCAGTCGCCATCCGCTCGAGGTTCTTTCCTTCCTCCCACTGTTCGAGGCACCGTGACATGGGTGCCGCGCGCCGACCTGCGCACTTGCATCATGCCGATGTGCGTCAATTCCGGCCCATCGGCTGTGACGTGAATTTCCATGACCATGCCGATCGCCAATTCTGACCGCGCGGTGAGGTTGACGATATCCGTCGCCGGGTCAACGGCCTCCGGCTGGGTCGTGGACACGCTTGTCGGCTGGCTTGCCAGAGACGCATCGAGGACGGTTGGTGTGACGCCGTTCTCAGCTCCGGTCGAGCAAGCCGAGAGAAGAGCCAAGCCGGCAATGAATGCGGACGGTTTCATCGCGCCTCACGTACACACGTATTCATGAAGAGGCCTCAGTAGCACTTGCCAAAAAAGCATTGCCTCATCTGCCGCCCGCGCGCCAGATTGCTGGCATCGCGCCAATCAGCGTTGGTGTTCTGGCTCTCGGCCATGATTTCAGGCGTGCCATCGGTAATCCGCCAAAAATTGGTCGTCATGGTCGGATTCGCGATCTGCACGCACAGGCTCGTGCTGACTCCAATGCTCGTCGCGACCGATTCGCAGGCCGCCTTTGATGTATGGACGTTGCGCGGCGTCGATCCGGACCCGTAGCCGCCATCGCAGCAATATTCGTCTCCCAGGGCATACAACATGTGCCCGCTCTCGTGAATGAACGTTTCTCCGGACTGCGGATCGTTCCCCCAAATCCACGCGGAGCCGCCGAGCGAGATACTGGCACATGCGCGCTGGTTGTTCGCATCGTCATGGACCACGACCTCGCCGTCGGTATAGGCCGCCGCCGCCTTCGCAGTCCCGTCAAACGTGATTCCCCGGCCGCATCGATCTTCGTCGGCCCCCTCCGGCGCGGCCCAGAGCGTGAACGAATCGCGCGTAGCGGTATAGATCTTCCCGAATTGCTGGGCCGTGTTGAAATAGGCGTTGCGGATCATCGGCTCCAGCATGTTCGAGTAGGTCTGGGCGTTGGCTTGCGAATCGGCATCCCGATTGAAGCTGATATCGATATGATCGGGAGCGGTCGAGCCGCCGGATGGCTCATTGGTCTCCCACCAGATCGGCATCAGTTGCGCGTAGTCGGCGCATTCGACGATTGGAAGGAAACCCCACTTGAACCAACAGAAGATGCCGACCAGGCGTTCTCCACCGGAATAGGTTATGGGGTTCAGATTACGTATGGTGCCTTTCTTTGACTTGGCTTGTACTTTGTAGGTCACGAGGGTATGGGGATTGATCGGCTGCGTGATCGAACATGTCCCGGTCGTGACGGCGTTTTGAAAGAAACAGGTTTTGCCCTG
>DAOLIU010000222.1:0-3124 GCA_035328385.1 Nitrospira sp.
GCTCGACCAGGTGGTTCAGTGGGTGGAGCAGTGGATCCCTCAACAGGCCCGCAGGGCCTGAGCGCGCGGAACGCCCGCGCGTGTCACCGCGACGCAGCCATCGTGCCGGGATCTCCTCCACGGCATCGGTCGGACGAGCCGGCACCCTGACGCTCCAGTATGTTCGGGAGGGCGCGCGCACCGTCTTCGGAAAGACCAATTCGCAAACGCCCTGGCATCTCTTTCCTCCGATCTATCTCGACGAGTCCGGCGCCGCCTACACGCTGCTGCTCAATCCCTCCGGCGGCTTGGTCGGGGGCGATCATCTGACGATCGACATGCGGCTCGAGGAAGCCGCCCACGTCCTGATCTCCACTCCTTCGGCCAATCGCGTCTATCGGTCGCTATCGGAACAGTCCGTCCAGGAGATCAACATCCGTCTTGCCTCAGGTTCCAGATTGGAGTGGTTTCCGGAGCAGACCATTCCATTCGCCGGATCGCGGTTCCGCCAATCCATCGACGTGACGTTGAAACCCGGGTCCGTCCTCGTCCTGTGGGACGCGATCGCGTCGGGCCGGGTCGCCAGCAGTGAGCGGTGGGCTTTCAGCCGTCTGTGCAACGAGATCCGGATCACCGCGCCGTCCGGTCGCCAGATGGTCGAACGATACGACCTCGCTCCGGGTACCGTACGGGCCGGTATCGGGTTGGTTCAGGAATGGGACTATGTCGCGTCCCTGTTCGTCGCCGGCGATGCCGTGGCGGACGCCGTCTGGAGCCGGTTGGAAGCGGAGGTGGCGCCGCTCCTCGACGCGCGTCCCGGCCGCCTTTTGGGAGGAGTGTCGCGACCGGATCTTCCGGGACTTGCCGTCAAGTTGCTCGCGCGGTCGGCTCCCGATCTCGGCGCCGCCTGCGATGCGCTGTGGGCTACCGTTCGCCGGGTGCTCTGGGGGTTGCCGCCGGCGGTCTTGAGGAAGTATTGACGGGCCGGCCGTTCCGGAAACCGTTTGACAGGCCGGAGGGGCGAATGATACGGTGGCGCCAGTTTTCCGGAGACAACGGAGTCTCCAAAATCGAGACCTTCTCGAACACAGGACAATGACGTCCTCGATCCCGCCCCCAGGGGTTGAGGGCGTTTTTTTTTGCGGGCACGTTTGCATGGGGATTGACTGCATGCGCACGTTTCGCATCGCCATGGTGCAGATGAATCCGACGGTCGGCGACTTGGACGGCAACGCGCGGCGGATTCTCCGTTGGCTGCGCGAATCGCGCAAGGCGAAGCCCGATCTCGTCGCGTTTCCAGAGTTGGCCGTCACGGGCTATCCTCCGGAAGATCTTCTGCTGAAGCCGAAGTTCGTCGACGACAATCGCCGCGCCTTGAACGAGATCGTGCGCGCCGCGAAGGACGTCGTCGCCGTCGTGGGATACGTCGGTCAAGGGGACTCAGCCGGTCACCATCCGCCGTCGTCCCCGGTCGCGGCCGCGGGACGGCACGAAATCTACAACGCCGCCGCGCTGTTGGCGGGAGGACGGCTGCTGACGACCTATGCGAAGCGGCATTTGCCGAACTACGGAGTGTTCGACGAGCGGCGATACTTCACGCCGGGGCGCCGGCTTCCGTTGGTCACGATCAACGGCACCGCCGTCGCGGTCAACATTTGCGAGGATATCTGGCTGCCCAACGGCCCGACGAGACGACAGGCGGCCGCCGGGGCTGAAATTATCGTGAACATCAACGCCTCCCCCTTTCATCTCGGCAAGAGCCGCGCGCGCGAGCAGATGCTCGCGACCCGCGCCCGGGACAACGGCGTGATCGTGACCTACACGAACATGGTCGGGGGACAGGATGAACTGGTATTCGACGGCCACAGCGTGGTGCTCGACCATATGGGCGATCTCGTCGCCAGGGCCAAGGGCTTTGAAGAAGATCTGCTGGTGGTGGACCTGAACGTCGAAGCGGTGGCCAGGAACAGGGCCGCCGGAGGCAGGGCGCGGCGCGCTGAGCCGTCCGCCGCCACGCCCGTCGAGAGAGTGGCTCTGCGTACGAGACTCCGGAAAAAGCAGCCCCGGGTCATCGCACCGGTCGAGCCGCTTGGCGATCCGTTGGACGAAGTGTACGAAGCGTTGACGGTCGGCGTGCGCGATTACGTGAAGAAGAACGGGTTCAAACACGTGCTCGTCGGACTGAGCGGCGGCATCGATTCCGCGTTGACGGCCGCGATCGCCGTCGATGCTCTGGGTGCCGACAACGTGTTGGGTGTGTTCATGCCGTCTCCCTATACCTCGCGCGAGAGCCGCGAGGACACGATCGAACTGGTCCGGCGCTTGGCCGTTCGCATGAAGACGCTGTCGATCACCCCGACGTTCAAAACCTATCTCAGAACGTTGCACGGGGTGTTTGCGGCGACGAAGGCGGACCAGACGGAGGAAAATCTCCAGGCCCGCATCCGCGGGAATCTGCTCATGGCGCTGTCGAACAAGTTCGGCCACTTGGTTTTGACGACGGGCAACAAGAGCGAAATGAGCGTGGGCTACGCCACGTTGTACGGCGACATGGCCGGCGGGTTCGCGGTCATCAAGGACGTCCCGAAAACGATGGTCTACGAGCTGGCGCATCGCAGGAATCGCCGAGGGGAGCAGCCCGTGATTCCCAAGCGGATCATCGACCGTGCGCCGACGGCGGAATTGAGGGCGAATCAGAAGGACGAAGACAATTTGCCTCCCTATGCCGTGCTGGATCCCATTCTGAAGGCCTACGTGGAAGACGACAGGTCCGTGGAAGAAATGGTGGACATGGGTTTCGATCGCAAGACCGTGTTGCGGATCGTGGCGTTGGTGGACCGCAGCGAGTACAAACGCCGTCAGGCTCCGGTCGGCATCAAGATCACGCATCGGGGGCTCGGCAAGGATCGCCGAATGCCGGTCACCAACGGCTATCAGGGGATGTAGCGGCGACGGCCCTTGAGACAGAAGCGCGCCGGGAATTCATGCGGTCGGCTCACGCGACCGTCGTCAGCGGGAGGCGGTATGAAGAAATGGGGAATTCTCATCGGGACTGTCGGGGCCACGTTGCCGGCATGGGCCGCCGCCGCTCGCGCGGAGGATGCGCTCGCGGCGGTTCCCGCCGCCGGCCTGCAAAGCGGCGACA
>DAOLIU010000223.1:0-3045 GCA_035328385.1 Nitrospira sp.
GGTGCCTGTGATGCGTAAGATCAAATCATCGTTCGCGCGCTCCCATGTCACATCGCTCGGAGCCACACCGGCAACCATGACGATCGTGTCTTGAGCATCGGGGGGCGTCAATTCTCCCGAAATGTCGTCCTCAACGATCGTGTCCTGGCCATAATCACGTCCGAACACGTAGGTCCGCCCTTGGATCAGCGTGTCGTTGCCGCCACGCCCATCCAATGTCACGAGGTTGAAGTGGCCGCGAAACTCTGGAGACGTTTCACCCAAACTGTGACCTGGAGCTTCTAAGATATTGTCCTGCGCATTGCCGGTCGCGGTCACGACAGTCGTCGTGAAGTCGTTCACGCCTGGAACGAGCGTCAGGTGTTCAACGTCTTCCGGCAGCACATAGCTGTCCGGGGTATGCACTCGATCGATGCCGCCATCTGTTTCTTCAATGACCGTGTCAACCGCTCGCACCCAATAGGTGTCATCGCCGGCTCCGCCCTTTAGCGTATTGGTTGCCGTATCAAAAAATTCTACTGAGCTTCTCAGCTCATCATTGCCGGCGCCGCCGATCAACACATCGCTTCCCAAGCCCCCGACGAGGACGTCGTCTCCATCGCCGGCATCGAGGACATCATTTCCATCGTCTCCATACAACGTGTCGTTGCCGTCGCCAGCATCGAGTACGTCGTCGCCGTCGCCGCCGCTCAGGTTGTCGTTCCCGATTCCTCCATCCAAGAAATCGGCTCCGCCGTCGCCGCTCAAGCTATCGTTTCCCTCTCCCCCGTCGAGGATGTCGTCACCCAACCCGCCTACCAACTCATCGTTCCCTTCGCCACCGATCAGCAGATCGTCGCCCGTGAGACCCACCGGCGCGTTCGCGAACCCACCGTAGTCACCAAAGAGCTTGTCATCCCCTGAGCCTCCATCCAGCACATCGTCCCCTTCGCCGCCAACCAAGACATCGTTTCCATTCCCGCCGTCCAGCACGTCCTCGCCACCCGCGTTGTGAAACTCGGACAAGTCGAACTCCCAATAAGGAACCGATGCGGTATTCAATCGAATCCGGAGATCTCCGAGCAACTGGTCATCGCCATCTCCCCCGAGCAGCAGATCGCTTCCATCCTGGCCATTGAGCCGATCGTTGCCGATCCCGCCCACGAGCAAGTCGTCACCGTAGAGGCCGTAGAGCGTGTCGTTCCCCTCTCCGCCATCGAGGGAATCGCCTCCACCGGCCGCCGGGTCGCCACCTTGCGCCGCCGTCGTATCGCCGATCAACAGATCGTCACCGCTTCCACCGATGAGCACATCGCTCCCGGCAGCCCCGTGGAGCTCGTCATTGTTGTCACCGCCATCCAGCCAATCATCGTTCGTGCCGAGATTGGCTGCCAAGGGATCATCTCCATTGAGATTGTCGTTCCCGCTCCCCCCAATCAGGATGTCACGACCGGCGTTTCCTTGCAGGAGGTCATTCCCGTCGCCGCCGTCGAGATAATCGTCTCCGCCGACGTTGGGCGTATTGGAATCGTCGCCGACCAGAATATCGGCATCCGCCCCGCCGAACAGCCGATCATCGCCGAGCCCGCCGAAGAGCTGATCGTGTCCCGCCTCGCCGTAGAGCTGATCATCGCCACTGCCGCTGATCACCGTGTCGTCGCCCCCCAGCGCATGGACGAGATTATTCCGACTGTCGGTCATCGGGTCTTCGAGGTCACCCGAGTGGTTGGCGTTGTCGTCGAAAAACGGCACCTGTGTGGTGGCTGGAGGCGGATTCGGATTGGAGACCGTCCTGGTAAACTCGCTGCGCGTGACCGGGGCATAATCGGCTTCGCCAAAGAGTTTGATCCCGAGTATGCCGTCGGTAAAATTCGCGATCGTCAGCGGCCCGGAGCCGGCCACGATGAGGTCAGCGCCCTGCCGGGTGAATGTCACCGTGCCGTCGGCACTGTGAAAAGTATTGGTCGGTTCGCCATGGCGTCGGAGGCCGCCGGTGAGGATTCTGCCGCCGAATTCTATTGAGCCTTTGCCATCGGAATCTTCAATCGTGTCGGCGCCGTCGATGGCGCGAATCACATAGGTGTCGAGGCCACTGCCGCCCCTCAGCATGTCATTATCCAGGCCGCCGTCGAGAAGGTCGCTCCCATCTCCGCCTTCCAACAGATCATCGCCCCGCCTACCCAAGAGAGCATCGGCCCCGGACCCACCAAGCAGCACATCATTACCCGCATTGCCCTCCAGATAGTCTCCCCCTCCTTGCCCATCGAGCAGGTCATTACCACCTCCACCGTAGAGATGATCCTCTCGGCTGTTGCCTACCAACGGAGGATCATCCGCGTCGCTGCCGAAGAGTACGCGTTGATCGGTCGTGAGAATCGAGCCTGTTGGGATTTCGTACCCCGCACCGGTGAAGTCTTTGTAGTAAACCGTATCGCCCGAAGTGGTTGCGTTACGCAAGTTCAGTTCGACCTTGGCTTCGAGGAAGGCTGCACGGTCGATGAGATACTGCTGCGTGAGCTCGCCGAACCCGGTCGCTGGATCAAAGAGCATCAACGCGCCGCCGGACGCATGGCCCAGTCCTTGATAATCGGCGCCGATGACGGCAAAGGGACTCAATTCACGCAGCGCATAGCGAAACGCCAGACCACGATCGGTGTTCTGTTGAGCTTCAGCAACCACCTGAGCCGGTGTCAGGTGTGGAAGAGCCTTGGGCTGACTATTGACCACTCCCATTTCAACAAACGGTTCGATCGTGACGGTCGCGCCGGCAAGGGCGGTTTTCACCGCAGCGATGTTCTCGTAAAAGGGATTGCGAAACGTCAACGAACCGAAGTCCGCGGTTTGGCGCCCGAACGGCGTTGGTGTGTAGTTCGACACGAACAGTTTGCCCAAGGCGTCTACAGCATTTTCCAATGAGTTGCCTTCTGCAATACCCCCCGTTCCCACGAACCCCGAGGCAAGTTGATTCGACGAGACCCACAGCATGGCCTCGATCTGGGACTGCGCCAGATCAGGCGCGATAGTTTGAAACAGCTCCTGAGTCGCCAGTGAATCCACGATGAGCGT
>DAOLIU010000224.1:0-2998 GCA_035328385.1 Nitrospira sp.
CCCGGAGGGAGCACCGGACGCGGGCTAAAGATTCGCGGGGTAGACGGGGCAGGCGGGGTAGTGAGGGAAGGAATTTCTGAGCCACCAGGATGCTGATACCCTCCTATCCCTTTACTCCTATATCCCGACATGAGCGACTTGATTTGACTGCGCGTGAGCGGCCCCCGCAGATACGACAGACACCAGCGGGTCTCGAAGACGACGGGTTCGTCCTCGTGCACGTTGTTCATGAGAAAAATCCGGTTACCGAGTCCGGCCAGCAGCTGCTCCATCCGACTCCGGTTGAATTTGTGGCCGGCGCCGATCGATGCGCCTTCGAGCCCTTCGAGCACACGCGCCTTGTCCCGCTCGGTCTGCAATCGACCGATGAACCAGGTGCCGGTGTTGGCCAGCCCCTTGTAATCAAGATCAACGGGATTTTGCGTGGCAAGGACGATCCCGACTCCGAAGGCCCTGGCCTGTTTGAGCAGGGTCATCAGCGGCAGCTTGGACGGCGGGTTGGCCACCGGCGGAAAATAGCCGAAGATCTCATCCATGTAGAGCAACGCCCGCAGGCTCGTCGTCCCCGATTGCGCCCGCATCCATCCTACGAATTGACTCAGCAGGAGGGTGACGAAGAACATCCGCTCGGCATCGTTCAAGTGCGCGATGGAAAAGACGGCGTGACGCGGCTTGCCCGTCGGACCGTAGAGCAGATGCTGGATATCCAGCGCCTCGCCCTCCATCCACGCCTGAAAGCCCGGCGCCGCGAGCAGGTTGTTCAATTTCATCGCCAGCGCGAAGCGGTCCTTGGCCGGGAAAAACGATTCGACGTCCAATACTCCGATCTTGGCGACCGGCGTCGACTGAATGGCATGGATCAGCCCGGCGAGGTCCAAGTCTTCGCCTTTCCGCCATGCGTGATCGAGAATCGTCGAGAGGAGAATATGCTCACGGCTCTGAATCGGATCGGCCTCGACCCCGAGCAACCCCAGAAGACCGGTGACGGTCGTGCCGATCCGTTCCGCGAACAACTCCGCATCCTGCCGGACATCCGAAGCCGGCGCCGCGAACGATTTCAGAATCGAGACCGGCAGTCCGGCGTTGCTCCCCGGAGTATAGATCGCGAAGTCTGCGGCCTCCCGCAAGCGCCGGATTCTGCCGCCATCCTGATGCCAGGCCGCGAGCCCGTCTTTCCACAATTTGGCTTGCGCTTGGGCATAGTCGGAAGCGGACAGACCTTTTTTCGCCGCCTCATCCTCATTGATCCACGGCCGGAAGTCGTCCGCCGTGAGGTTCGGAAACGTCAACAGCAGATTGCCCAAGTCGCCCTTGGGATCGATGATGATCGCCGGAATATTGTCGATGGCGGCTTCTTCGAGGAGCGCCAGGCACAAGCCGGTCTTTCCGCTGCCGGTCATGCCGACGCAGACGGCATGGGTGACGAGGTCCTTCGAATCGTAGAGCAGCCATCCCGGCTCAGCCCGCTTGCCGGCAAGATCGTAGGGCCGGCCAAGATAGAACAGGCCGAGCTTTTCGAAGTCCTCCACGTGGTCGGCCGCCGGCGAGAGCGGTCTCGGCGCCTCCGGCTGCGACTTGTTCGGACCCAGAGATTTTTTCCGTGCCATCGATACTCCACGAGCCGCCGGACGTGAGCGATGGCCGCATTGTAGGACCGGCATTTTCCTCCTGCAAGCTCATAGGTCAAGGGCAGTCACTGACCGGGACTGGGGATTCATCCAGTCCTTTGTTCCTGCACAGTCCCCCTAGAGTGACCAAAGCCACCAATTGCTGCGGAGCCCGGAAGCGGGGGAAGGGTAAGGTCATGCAGGCCGTTGAATCATGCCTTCTTCCGGACGACAAGCCTCCGCCGCCGAATCTCCCCGGCGAAATTCCTCCTCCCGGCGGCTACGCCATTCGCTCGGTCGCGCTGACCGGACTGTTCATCCTGGCGCTTCTCTACACGATGCACGTCGGCCAAGTTGTGTTTCTACCTCTCGCCATCGCCGTGATGTTGTCCGTGCTCTTGGCTCCCATTCCGCGTTGGCTGAAACGGCTACACGTCCCCGAACCGGTTTCCGCGACCCTTCTCCTGTCGATCGTCATCATCGGACTCGGTTACGGAGTCACTCTCTTGGCCGAGCCTGCGACCGGATGGCTAGAGAAAGCCCCTCACGTGTTCCGAGAAGCCGAGTACAAACTGCGCGTGATCAAAAAGCCGATGCAGGAGTTGAACAAGGCCGGCGAATTGATCGCCACAGCCACGACCTTGGATGAGGCAAAGAAAGTCCAGAAGGTCGAACTCCACAATGGCATCTGGCCCGCCAAGATGTTCACGGTCACGAGCGAACTGCTGCTCGGCGGCGCGACGATGCTCATCTTGTTGTTCTTTCTCCTCTCCTCGGGAGATCTCTTTCTGGAAAAATTGGTGAAAGTCCTTCCGACATTCCAGGACAAAAAGCGCGCCGTGGAGATCGTCCGCGAGATCGAAACCCGCCTAGCTCGCTACCTCGTGACAGTCAGTGGGATCAACGTCGCTCTCGGGATCACCGTCGGCGTGACGATGCACCTCCTCGGCATGCCGAACGCGCCGCTCTGGGGCGTGATGGCGGCTGTGCTGACCTTCATCCCCTATCTCGGCCATATGATCGGGATAAGCGTGGTGACTCTCGTCGCCGCAGTGACGTTCGACGACCTGGGAAGGATCCTCACCGTCGGCGGTCTGTACTGGACGCTCGCCGTCATCGAGGGCACCCTTGTCAATCCGATGATCGTCGGGCATCGGCTTAAACTGAACCCGGTGGTCATCGTGATCGGCCTCATGTTCTGGGGCTGGATCTGGGGGATCGGCGGTACGTTCGTGGCCGTGCCGTTGATGGTAGGGGTGAAGATCTTCTGCGACCACATCGAGCCGCTTGCGCCGATCAGCGAGTTTCTCGGTGCTCGCGGGGATTGATTACGGTCGTAGCGGGTGCGATGAATCCAGGTGACATGGCGGCAATCGTCAAGTTCAACAATG
>DAOLIU010000225.1:0-2970 GCA_035328385.1 Nitrospira sp.
AAGAAAGAAGACATCAAACTGAACGTGCACGACGATATCCTCACCATCACAGGCGAGCGGAAGTATGAAAAGGAAGAGAAGGGAAAAAAGTATCACCGTGTGGAACGTGCCTACGGAAGCTTTATGCGCAGCTTCACCCTGCCGGAAGATGCCGACGGAACGAAGGTGACGGCGGAGTATAAGGACGGAATGCTGAACGTCCGGCTGCCGAAGTCGGAAAAAGCCAAGCCTAAAACGATCGAAGTGAAGGTGTCCTAAGACGGGAGAGCAGGGTTCGGGGTGAGGCTGAGGTGAGAGGAATTAGGGCGTTCCCTCAGCCGCATCCGTTTCGAAAGGAGGCGATGATGTTTCGCCATCTCCATTATTTGGACATTCCCTGGGATGTCCACTGGCACATAGGGACGCACGCGCGCCATCGTCATCTCTGGTGGCTGATCGGCGGCCTGGTGCTGATCGGGCTGCTTCTGATCGGAGTGCATGCCGCCGGCGGAGGGTTCTAGGGCGCAGGTGTCGTTGAATGGCATACCGGGGATAAGGGAGGCGTCATGTTGTTTCGCGACCGCCGACATGCGGGGAATCTGCTGGCCAATCATCTGCAAGCCTATCGGGGAGACCATCATGCAGTCGTGCTCGCGCTCCCGCGCGGAGGGGTGGTCGTGGGGCATGAGTTAAGCCTGGCGCTCCATCTGCCGCTGGACGTCTTCATCACCCGCAAAATCGCAGCGCCCGAGTCGCCGGAATATGCCGTCGGAGCCGTGAGCGAAACCGGCGCCGTCTATCTCAACCAGGAAGCCGCGCGGTCCATGCAACTGTCCCAGGAGGATCTCGACGGGCTGATCGCCGCGCAACGCCGTGAAATCGAGCGGCGGCGGCTGTTGTATCGCGAGGGTCGTGGTTTGCCGCAACTCCACCATCGGACGGTGATTCTCGTCGATGACGGAGTCGCGACAGGGGCCACGTTGTTCGCCACGCTCAACGCGCTCTCTGTGCTCAATCCCTTGCGCGTGGTGGCCGCGTTGCCGGTCGCCCCGCCTTCGACGGCCGAGCGCATCCGCGCACTCGTCGATGAGTGCGTGATTCTTTCGACTCCGGAGCCATTCGGAGCCGTCGGTTGTTTCTTCGAGGAGTTCGATCAAGTGACGGACGACGAAGTGATCCGCACCCTGCACCAGGCCAACGAGGCCTACAAGGGTGAGCCCAATGCCAGACGTACACGTTCAGCCATGCCTTCAACCAAGGGAGTATGACCGATGACCAACAGTCCCACTGCCGGAGGCCACGGGGCTCGCCGGGACCGCTTCGTTCAGGAGTACCAGCACGACTCATACAAATTGCCGGGCAAGCTGACCGAGCCAACCGTGTGCCCTACCTGCAGCGCCGTCTTTCACAAAGGACGGTGGAGTTGGTCCGCTCCGCCGGCCGGCGCCCATGAAACAGTCTGTCCCGCCTGCCACCGGGTGAAAGACAAATACCCGAAGGGATTTCTCACGCTGAAGGGCGCCTTTGCGTCCCAGCAGTCGGAACAGGTAATGGGAACGATCAAGAATATCGAGACGAAAGAAAATAAAGAACATCCGCTCGCCCGCATCATGAGTATAGAAACCACGCCGGACGGTCTGGTAGTCTCGACCACGGATTCGCATTTACCCAGACAGATCGGGGAAGCCTTGAAACATGCGTACCATGGAGAACTGGAGATTCACTACGACAAGGATGAAGATTTCGTCCGGGTCACCTGGACCAGGTCCTAACCCCCTGCCCCCAAGGCCGGCAGAGATAGACAGGGAGCAGCTATGAAGGTTGTTGCGGGTGTCGATTGGTCCGATGAGGCGTTTGCCGCAGTTGAGCAACTCGGCCTCTTATACAAACCGGATGAAGTCCTGTTGGTCCACGGAGTAGACCTGGGGATGTTTCAGTCTCCCCTCTTGGCCGGAGCGGCCAACCTGCAGGGGTACGACGAGTTTCGCCGGGCGATGATCGAGGCCGGGCGCCAGGCCGTCGAACGAGCGCGGGCCATGTTGCCCGCCGACATCCCCTCCGTTCAAACCAAGTCCGAATTGCAGCACGCAGCCTCGTTCATTCTCGACAACGCCAGCGCCTTCCACGCCGGCCTCATCGTCGTCGGAACCCATGACCACTCCCGTGTGACGGAACTTCTCGTCGGCAGTGTTTCGCATCATGTCCTGCTCCACGCACGCACCCCGACACTCATCGTGAAAGGCAAGGCCACGCCCGTCGCGCGCGTGCTCCTGGCCATCGAGGGCCTGGAGGATGCGGCCCGGGTGCGGTCCTGGCTCACGGCACACCCCTTCAGAAACCCTGTGGCGATGACGATTCTGTCGATTGTGCCGTCGCTCGTCATGATCGAGCCGAATGTGATGGCTGGTTATCAAACCTGGTCTGAGGAGCACAAGCGCCAGGCCGAACAAATCGTGGCCGAGACGGCTCAGGCGTTGGCCGGCCCGCGCTTCACCGTCACCACCGAGGTCCGCACAGGCGATCCCGTCACCGCTGTATGCCAGGCGGCGACCGGGCACGATTTGATTATCGTGGGATCGCACGGCCGTAAGGGAGTGGATCGTTTCCTCCTCGGCAGCGTGTCCCATGGCATCGTCCACCGGGCCGGTTGTTCCGTCCTGGTCGTACGCTAACGACGTCTTACAAAAGGAGCCTGCACCACTATGAAACGAGTTGCCGTCGTCTGTGCGCTCGCAGTCGTCATCTTCGGATCCTCCTGGGCAGCCGGACAGACCGCGCGCGGAAACCCTGAAGCCGGCCGGGCCGTCTACGAGAAGCAATGCCTTCGTTGTCATGGCAGCAAACTGGATGGAAAGGGACCGGACAGCCAGGATCTCATCGTCCGCCCCGCCAATCTACAGTCACAGGCCTCTCGCACCAAGACCGACTGGGAATTACTCGTCACCATTTCCAACGGCGTGCTCTTCAGCCCGATGCACGGATTTCGAGGCA
>DAOLIU010000226.1:0-2959 GCA_035328385.1 Nitrospira sp.
TGTTCATTGACGAGCGCCAGATTGTTCGTGACTCCGTTGATCGTGCCCTGCGCCGCGAAGTTGAAGTTCGTCTTCATGACGTACAGACCCGGAGAGATGCCGATTTCGGCCTTCTCGCTTCGATAGAACGAATAGTTGTAGATCAATCGGTACGTATTGAAGCTCAAACCGGTCTGAGTCGCCGCGCCGGCCGATACCACATTGTCGCCGATCTGTATATCCTGGTTGACGGTCTTGCTCCCGCTCAGTCCGATGCGGTACCAGGAGAGGCCGACGGCATGTCGTTCGTTGAACCGATAGAGCCCATCGATCCTGAACGCATCGGTGCTGCTTCTTCCACCGAGCGTATTGGTGAAATCCACAGCGGGACCGAGTCCCAATACCGGCCCGGCAACCGACGCGTTGGCCGTCGCTCCGAAGACATAGGCCCACCCGCCGCGGATCATGAGTTTGTCAGAAAAGGGGGCCTCGGGGGAGGTTTCTTCGGCAAAAACAGGAGACGGATATCCCGACAGGACAACCATCACCGTCAGGACATAGGCTGCGGTCCGGAGGTACCGATACATGAAAGGCGTCCAAGAGGCCAACGAGCGCACGCTCGTTATAGCCAGCTTCAGCAAATCCGTCAATATCGACGAAACAGCGCCGGCCGGGCCGGGACTGCTCCAGTTCACTTTGCGGCCGGCTGAGGCTCGGCAGGGGGCGTGGGAGCCGCCGGCTTTTCAGCAGAGGGCATGGGGGCCGTCGCCTTCATCGAAGGCGCCTTCATGGCAGCTTCGTATTCATCCGACGTGATCTCCTTGACCTCGGAGGACTGCAGCGTCACCATGCTTCCCGACTTTGCATCCTTGATCTTCACGGCCCCGCTTTTGCCGGCATCCTTCACTTCCGTCGTGTAGTAGCTCTTGCCGGAAGCCGGATCGGTCACCCGGTAATAATTGGTGCAACCGGCGACCATCGTCATCAGTCCCACAAGCATCATGCCCGTCGTGAAATATTTCCCCATGCCGTCCTCCTATTTTGACAATGAATGGCAGCGCCCGTGACTCGAATTTTACCGGTTCCTTTAGGGCGCTGGAGTGTACCGGAAAATGGAAGCGCTGTCTATTCGGATCTCCACCCCGGTAGCGGATCGGCTTGCCATTGGAAGCGCTGGAGTTTGTCATCCTAGCGGAAGCGGGAATCCGGTCGCTGACCTGCCGGGGAAATCCGCCCGGACCGACGCGTTCACGGCACGCTCCAGGGTTCAGTCAATACTTCTCCGGTATGAACCGGCGTCCTTCCAATGACGCCTGGTCGTCATACTTGTGCTTCTTGGATCTGCCCGGCAATCGGATTTTTCCCCGCGGCAGTTTCTTGTATGGAATCAGGCTCAGCAGGTGGCTGATGCAATTGAGGCGGGCCCGTCGCTTGTCGTCCGAGCGCACGAGATACCACGGGGCATGCTTCGTGTCGGTTTTCTCCAGCATCAGGTCGCGGGCGTGCGAGTACTCGTACCATTTCTCACGGGACGGGAGATCCATCGGACTCAGCTTCCACTGGCGCAGCGGATCCTCGATCCGCGCCTCGAAGCGACGCTCTTGCTCGTCATTGCTGACCTCGAGCCAGTACTTGATCAGCATGATGCCTCCGTCCACGATGTATTCTTCCACGATCGGACAGAGGTCGAGAAAACGGCGATGCTCCTCCTTGCCGCAAAATCCCATGACGTATTCGACCCCGGCGCGGTTATACCAACTGCGGTCGAAGATGACGATCTCGCCCGCGGCGGGGAAGTGTTGAACGTACCGCTGAATGAACATCTGAGTTTTCTCACGATCGGACGGAGCAGGCAGCGCGACGACCCGAAAGACGCGAGGGCTGACCCGCTCGGTCATCGCCCGGATCGTCCCTCCCTTGCCCGCCCCGTCCCGCCCTTCGAACACGACGATGACGCGCAGGCCTTTGTGTTTGACCCAAGCCTGCAGATGGCAGAGCTCGGCCTGAAGCTTGCGCAGCTTCTCCTCATATTCCTTGCGCTTGAGCTTTGACTTGCCGTTCTCTTTTTGACTCATGCGTTTTCCATTCGTCAGGGAAGGTGAATAGGTCGACCGCCGTGTCGTTGCGTCCAATCGATCCTTGGATCAGGCGTTGTCGCCTTCCGTCGAAGTTCTGCGCTTCCTCCGCGTCGCGGATGCCTGTCCCCACCGCCAATTCGTGATCTCGGGCATGTCTTCACCGTATTTCGCGATGTATTGCTTGTGCTCGATCAACTTGTCGCGGATCGTCTGTTTGGCATAGGCCGCGCGCGGCCCCAACTGCGGCAGACGATCGATCACGTCGGCGAAGAGATGAAAGCGGTCCAGGTCGTTCATCACCACCATGTCGAAGGGCGTACTCGTCGTCCCTTCCTCCTTATAACCGCGCACGTGCAGATTGTCATGGTTCGTCCGTCGGTACGTGAGGCGGTGGATCAGCCATGGATAGCCATGGAAGGCGAAGATGACCGGCTTGTCCTTCGTGAACAAGGCGTCGAAATCGTGATCCGTCAGGCCGTGCGGGTGCTCGCTCGGCGGCTGCAGCTTCATCAGATCGACGATGTTGACGACGCGAATTTTCAAGGCGGGAAGGTGCCGGCGCAGCAGATCCACGGCGGCCAACGTTTCGAGCGTCGGCACGTCGCCGCAGCAGGCCATCACCACGTCCGGCTCGCTCCCCTCGTCGTTGCTGGCCCACTTCCATATGCCGATGCCGGCCGTGCAGTGCTTGATCGCCCCGTCCATCGACAGCCATTGAGGCGCGGGCTGCTTGCCCGCGACGATGACGTTCACATAATTGCGGCTGCGGAGGCAGTGATTCGTAACGGACAGCAGCGTATTGGCGTCCGGAGGCAGATAGATGCGTACGACTTCGGCTTTCTTGTTAACGACGTGGTCGATGAACCCCGGATCCTGATGGCTGAACCCATTGTGGTCCTGCC
>DAOLIU010000227.1:0-2884 GCA_035328385.1 Nitrospira sp.
TCATGTCCGACAAACGTCTCCTCGCTGTGATGCATCCTGCATCGGTACGTGGCTTGCACGATCGATTGTTATCCGTGAGACGTGGCGTCGGCGCGACGGTTCACCTGATAGACCCGACGTCGGAGAGAAGAAAAGAAAACAAGGAGGTTGTCCTCATGAGTGGAAGACCAAGACCGTCCACGAATACTCTCGTGCCCATACTGATGGTCATCTCGATGACGCTGACAGCCGCGGGGTGCAGCCACACGATTCCTCCGACGACGTCGAAGCCGCAGCCGCCGCCTCAACTGGGCAAGACGCCTCCGGCCATCCAGCCGCTCAGCCCGGGCCAGAAACAGGCACAGGCGCCCGAGTCGCTGCTGCCGGTCACCATCACGGCCGACCTGTCTCCCGTGCAACGGACCATTCAAGCGGCGCTGCCGTCGCAGTTCACCGAGATCAATCATCCGTTGGAAGACGATTATCGCTGGCGCTTCGTCCGGGAGGGCGAGCCGCAGGTCGTCATCAAGGACGGACTGGTCAGATATCAGGCGCTATATCGCGGCGAAGTGTCCTCGACCGCCGCTCGAGCCTGCAGACTCGATCCGATCTACCCGGTCATCGAAGGGACCGGCCGGTTGATGCTCGGCGAACAACCGGACGGGTTGCATGTGACGCTGGGAGAGTCTCAGATGTCGATCAATCTCAGGCCTGAGAGCGACAACAAATGCAACATGTTCAACGTGCCGTTGAAAGCGCAATTGGCCGAGTTGATGCGGGTGGAAGCCGTCAAACAAAATGTCGCTCGTTCAGTCGAACAGGCCGGATATGTCATCCCGCTCAACACCGTGTGGAGCCGTCTTCAGGAGCCGGTTGCCGTCAAGTCGGCGAATGCGCAATTGTGCCTCTACGGCAAGGCGAAGGACGTCACCGTCGGATCGTTGAAGGGGCCCGTGGACCAGACCGCCATTACCGGCGTCGCTCGTCAAGCGCCGGTGGCCTTGTTCCAGACACCCTGCCAGCTCCAGGCCGGCGTGTCTCCGTTGCCGGTGCGTGTGGACAGTGCAGCGGCGGTTCCGGACAACCAGCCGTACCGCGTGCTCCTGAGCGTGCCGATACCCTATGTGTTCATGAACCAGCAGCTGCAGCAACGGTTGTTCCATCAGGAAATGAAACTGCCTACGACGTTCGGACCTACGATGATGATCGAGCGGGTGACGGCGGCGGATGCCAACGGCCGCACGCTGTTTTCCATAGAAACGAGCGGGAACGTGAACGGGACCCTCTATTATTGGGCGACGCCCAGACTGGAACCGGACGGGAGTTTGATCATCATGCCGGACCTTCAAATGGCGGATGAGACGAAAGTCGCCCTGGACGGCATCAAGACCGGCTACTGGCAGCTCGTCGACGGCGAGTTGAGACCACGGTTGGAGCAGGCAGCCGTCATCGATCTCTCGCAACGCGTCGCCAATATGAAGAGCGCCCTGAGCGGACATCACAAGGCAGGCGGATTGACGATGGATCTGCTCTTGGCCAGACAGGAAGCAGGCCAGCTTCTGTCCACCGGAGACACGCTCGTCGCCGACATCGTCCTGGAGGGTACGGCGAGCGCATCGGGTCGCCTGCCCGTCAACCAGCTGGCGCGGCAGGCTCCCCCGGACACGACGGCCCCTCTCCTCGACGGTCCGTCGATCGAGAGCCAGCCGCCCAAGGCGGTACTGGTACCGGAAGAACGTCCGTAGTGATCCGCCGGATCGGCGGTCACCAGGCGTAGGCTTCGGGTGCGGGACCACCGGGACCGGGAAAGATCTCATCGAGCCGCTTCAGCGTTTCGCGGTTCAATGAGAGCGTCAACGCCCGTATGCTCTCGTTCAATTGGTCCATCGTGCGCGGCCCGATGATCGGGGCGGTGACGGCTTCTTGGTGCAGCAGCCAAGCCAGCGCCACATCCGCGGGACGTTCCCCGAGCCGGCGGCAGAGTGCTTCATAGGCTTCCAGCGTGGGACGGCGGGTGTCGATCTCCTTTCGGACTTCCGGATCGGCACGCCGCCCCGTCGTCGCCGGTTCGAGGGCTCCGGCCAACAGGCCGCGCGCGAGCGGGCTCCAGGGAATCAGGCCGATCCCATACGCCTTGCAGGCCGGGATTACTTCCAACTCGATCGTCCGCTCGACCAGATTGTACAGACTCTGCTCCGAGACGAGACCGAGGAAATGGCGGTGGCGGGCCAGTTCTTGCGCTTGTGCGAGGTGCCAGCCGGCGAAGTTGCTGCTGCCGACGTAGAGCACCTTGCCTTCCCGCACGAGTTGTTCCATGGCTTGCCAGATTTCATCCCACGGAGTGTCCCGATCGATGTGGTGCATCTGATACAGGTCGATGCAGTCCGTCTGGAGTCTGCGCAGGCTGGCTTCGCAGGCCTGCTTGATGTGGAGCGCAGACAACCGGGACTGGTTCGGCCTGTCGCCCATGCGGCCGTACACCTTCGTCGCCAACACGATCTGGTCCCGGCGGCCTCCCTGCGCGAGCCAGCGTCCGACGATCTGCTCCGTCCACCCCTCCCCTGTTTTCCATCCGTAGACGTTCGCGGTATCGAAAAAGTTAATGCCGAGTTCAAGCGCGCGGTCCATCATGGTAAAGCTGTCCGTCTCGTTCGCCTGCGGTCCAAAATTCATGGTGCCGAGGCAGAGACGACTGACCTTGACGCCCGAGCGACCGAGATGGACGTATTGCATGGTTCCACGTTTCCAATGACCGTTGGGAGCCTATCACAACGGAACCCAGCGGAGCACGCAGAGGGTGGACACCGGATGTTTCGGGTCTATGACGAAATGCTGACGGGAAAGACGGGAGCTCAGAAGGGGATGCGGATACCCATCTGGAATTCGTTGGGGGCGACGCTTTGAC
>DAOLIU010000228.1:0-2856 GCA_035328385.1 Nitrospira sp.
CTAGCTGTCAGGCATTTTGACCATCCTGCAAAACAAGTATGACCCGCTTGCGGCTTGGCCGACGGAAGTTTTGAACATCCTCACCTCGGATTCCTCGTCGGTTACGTTCTCATTTCGCTTTCAGGCTCGCCGTACAGACACGCGCACGACTCGCCCCGTTCGCGGAAAATTCTTTCCCGCTGCCGACTGCCGTCCCGTTTCACTTCGGCACTCGGCGATTTGCCTCTCCGCATGTTTTGTGGTACCAAGACACAGCGCAATTAATCTTGAGAGGGTGAATGCCGAAACAGACAGTGTCCGCTCCGGTTGTCGGGTCCGCTCCCTCCGCGTCGCGATCTCCTGAAGCAGCCGTCCAGAAAAACTCTTCCGCAAAACCCGCGCAGCAGGTCACTGCGGTCGAGATGGGCGCGCGCCAGCGGGAAATCTCCGTCTCGGAGTTTTTCACCAAGAACCGCCATCTGCTCGGCTTCGACAGTCCGAGAAAATCCCTCCTGACCTGCGTGAAGGAAGCGGTCGACAACGCGCTCGATGCGAGCGAAGAAGCCGGCATTCTTCCGGACGTCACCGTCCGGCTGGAAGTCGTCCCGACGAACGGTTCGACTCCGCCGGCAAGCCAGGCGACCCGCTTCCGCATCACCGTCACCGACAACGGTCCCGGCATCGTCCGGCAGCAGATCCCCCGCATCTTCGCGAAACTTCTCTACGGCTCCAAGTTTCACCGCATGCGCATGAGCCGAGGCCAACAGGGAATCGGCATCTCCGCCGCCGGCATGTACGGCCAGCTCACCACCGGCAAACCGGTGAAAATCATCTCGCGCACCGGACCGCGGGCCGCCGCGCATTTTTTCGAGGTGCAGATCGACACGAAGAAGAACGAACCGCTCGTTCATGAGAACAAGCAGATCGACTGGCACCAGCCTCAGGGCACGGAAGTCACGCTCGAAGTCGAAGGGAAATATCAGAAGGGCCGGGCGTCGGTGGACGAATGGCTGGAACAGACCTCCATCGCCAACCCGCACGTCAAGCTGATCTACCACACGCCGGAAGGGGAGACGAAAGAGTATCCACGGACGTATCACGAGCTGCCGCCGTCGCCGCGCGAGATCAAGCCGCATCCCTACGGCATCGAGTTCGGCATGTTCTTGAAGATGCTGCAGGACACCAAGAGCCACGGTGTTGCGGGCTTCTTGAGCAGCGACTTCTGCCGCGTCTCTCCGCAGCTCGCCGAAGACATGTGCAAGGCCGCCAAGATCTCGCCCAATCTGGCGCCGCGAGCCCTCAAGGGTCCGGCGGCCGAAACGTTGTACCGGACCATTCAGGACACGAAGATCATGGCGCCGCCGACGAATTGCATCTCGCCCATCGGCGAGAAGGCGATCTTGTCCGGCCTCTACAAGCAGATCAAGGGCGAGTTCTACACCGCGGTAAGCCGGCCGCCCGCCGTCTACCGCGGAAATCCGTTCCTGATCGAGGCGGGATTGGCCTACGGCAATCGGCCGGTCGATCAGGAGAAACCGCAGCAGCCGGCACAGCCGAAGGCGGAGGGCGAGGACGAGGAGGACGATTCCGAACTGGCGCGGGTGATCCGCTACGCCAACCGGGTCCCGCTGCTCTACCAACAGTCGGCCTGCTCGACGTTCAAGGCCGTGCTGAGCACCACATGGAAAAACTACGGCGTGTCGCAATCACGCGGCGCGTTGCCGGCCGGGCCGATGGTGATCTTCGTTCATATGGCCTCGGTCTGGGTTCCGTTCACGAGCGAATCGAAAGAAGCCATCGCCGACTACGACGAGATCCAGAAGGAAATCACCCTGGCCCTCAGGGAATGCGGCAGGCGCCTGGGCCTCTTCCTACGCCGGCGCGAACGGGCGGCCAGCGAATTCCGGCGCCGAAATATTTTCGAACTCTACATCGAGGAAGTCGTCGAGGCCTGCGACCGCTTGAAGGGCGGCACGCTGCCGAAGGCCAAATTGAAGGCCCAACTCCAAAAGATCGCCACGTCGAGGACCGGAGGTCTCAAGACCGACGAGGCCTTGGGCAAGACCGGGAGCGGTCCGGAGGGACTGCCGCATTCGATCATCGTCACGCCGGAAGGGGTTGAAGGAGAAGTGGAGGTGGCCTCGCAAGTCGAGACCGACGCAGCGACGGCCCCTGTTGAAACCGATGAAACCGACCTGCTCGGCGCTGCGCCGCCGGCGCATCCGTCCAGAACGAAGCAGGCCAAGGCGGAAACCGGTGGAACGAAGAAACGGCCTTCCCCACAAATACCGCTCTTCGACAAGCCGAAGCAATCAAGCAGGTCGAAGAAGCCGGCCCAACCCGCACCACGGGGAAAGAAATAATTCATGGCCGCTCAAAGCAAAAAGAAGACGACCGCGGTCGGACGAAAGCTGATCGGGCTCGCCGACATCGTGGTCGGCGCCGCGGAACGCTCGAAAGATCCGACCTTCTCCATCCCCATCCGCGCGCTGTCCAACGTGTCCTTCAACCCGCGCAAGGGCCTGATCGAGATGGGCGACAAGAAACAGGCGCGTTCGTTCTTCAACGTCGGCATGGCCAAGAAGTTCATGCAGACCGTGCTCGTCGCGGACGCCTTGTCGGAACTGCAGCGGGCGGACCTGACTACGTCGCTCAGAGAAATCTACTATCGGACCAAGCATACGATCAAAGACTCGCACGAGAATACGTTCGACACGCAGGACGAGTCGGACCCGGTCATCGAGGACCTGGAAGTCTCCCTGGCCGCCCTGCGTGAGGAGCTGCACGTGCGGGCGGAGAACAGCGGCAGCATCGTGGGGCCCGTGGTCTTCGGCGACGACGGCGATCGCGTGGATTGCTCCAAGCTCGGAAAGGGCG
>DAOLIU010000229.1:0-2795 GCA_035328385.1 Nitrospira sp.
GGAATGGCGGCCGGGTCGGCGCCGTGGAGAATGTTCGCCGCCAGCTCGCCGGTGAGCCGGCCGATTTCTTCGTGGTTCGCGCCGAAATCGAACAAGGCGCCCCGCTGGGCGCTGGGCGGAATGTTGGTGAAGACCGGAATGCCGGCCTTCTTGGCCGCGGAAATCACGCCGTCCAATGCGACCAGCACCGTCACGTCGCCGCCGACCCATAGCGCTTGCGCGCCCCGGCTGATCAGCGACCCCGCCGCCTCCGCGACGCCGGAGGAATTGTCGACCGTCGCCTCGAGCAATCGAACGCCGAGCTGGACGGAGGCCTCACGCGCTCTTCGCGTGGACGCCTGAGAGTTGGCCTCCGCCGGGTTCCAGACCACCCCGACGGTATTCAGTGACGGCAGGAGTTGCTTGGCGATGCGAAACGCTTCGGCCACCGGCTGCATGCTGCCGTATCCGACCAGGTGCTTGGGATGGTTCAGCGGGTCTTCACGGCTGATGCCGACGCCCGCGCTGAACGGATCGAGGACCAAACCGAAGACGTGCTTGGTATGCCCGGCACGGTTCGCACCGGCCACCGCTTGCAGCGACAGCGTGCTGACGGTCAGGATCAGGTCGAATCGCCCGTCCGTGACCTCTCTGGCGATCGCGTTCTCGGTCGGCGTGTCGTTCTCCGCATTAAAGCGCTGGATCGCGACGGTGTCGCCGTCTTTGAACCCGCCTTCCGCCAGGCCGAGGACGATCCCATGCACGCCTTCGTCCAAGACGGGCTGCGATGCATGCTGGAGAATGGCGATACGGGGGATCGCCTGGCGGCTCTCGCTGCGCCGGTTCCAATCGGACAGCAGCAACACGCCGATCGCGAGAGTGATCAGAAACAGGCCGAGCGCCAGCCGTTTGACGACGTAGACCACAACGCTACCGAATGTGACGTAAGCAAATGCGAGGCGACCGAGGATATCCGAGACACTAGGGGATGTAAAGCTTGCGGTCCTGTCGTCGATCACAGCTCGTGCTCGCACCCCGCCCGGTGTGCATCCGCGCTGGTGAGGCGGACGGGCCAGATGGGACGGTCGGCGACAGGACCTGAGAAGATGACCGGGCCATGCACCAACGATCGAATATCGATCTTCAGCCAAGCACTCAGTATTGACATCCCCTGACGTCCCCCATATCGTCTCACCGCGCAAAGGCGAGGGAGATGCCGTGACTCACCTCTTCGAGATCGCCGCCACGCTCCTGGCCGGACTTGGATTGTTCTTCGTCGGCCTGAAGGAGATTGCTCGTCAACTCACCACAATAGGAGGGGCTCGACTCCGGGACCTGGTGACCCAGGCAAGCGCCAATTCGGCGTTGGGAGCCGTGTGGGGAGTCCTTTCAGGCTTCGTCACGCAGAGTGGACGGACCACGTCCTATCTGGTGGCAAGCCTCGTTCACAGCGGGGTGCTGCCCGTCCATCGCGCCCTGCCCCTTGTCCTCTGGGCCAACGCCGGCTGTTCCCTCATGACCGTGGCGGCACTCCTTCCCACGGAGCCGCTGATCTACGTGCTGGTCGGCGTGGCGGGACTGTCGCTGGCCTTTGATTTTCCGCCTCGATGGCGCCATGTGTCCGGCGCGCTGTTCTCGCTCGCGCTCATCCTCTTTGGACTCCTGGTGATCAAAAAGGGCTCGACCGAGCTGTTGGCCATCTCCTGGGCCTCGACGCTGTTGGAGATCATCGGCAATTCCGGTCTCATCGCCTTCGTCACAGGCACGCTGCTCACCGTGATCGCCCAGTCACATATCGCGATTATCCTCCTGGCGATCGCCACGGCCCAGCCCAACGTCATCGGATCGGAGCAGGTCTTCATGCAGGTCTATGGCACCTATGCCGGCTCCGCCGTCCTGACCTATCTGCTCGGCTTGAGCTTCAAGGGGGGCGTCGCGAGACAGATCGTCATTGCGCAGGCGTTGTATAACCTCGCGGGAGCGGCGCTCTTCGTCGGACTGCTCTACGTCGAGCGGCTGACCGGCATTCCCTTGGTCCAGGCGGCAGCCGCTCAGGTGTCCGGACAGATCGCCGTCCAGGCGGCGTTCGTGGCGATCCTGTTCAGCGTGGTCACGTCCGTGCTGCTGACGGTATTGGCCAATCCCTACCAAGCGCTCATCGCACGCTTCTGGCCCTCCACCGAAGAGGACATGCTCGCGCACACCCGATACATCAACGAGGACGCGCTGAAGCACCCGGAAACGGCCATCCTCCTGGCCGAACAGGAGCATCTGCGACTGGCCAAGCGGTTTCCGCTCTATCTCGATCCGCTCCGGACGGACCGATTGGTCGTCGGACGGGCGGGCCCATCGGTCTACCATGCCGCGTTCCTCGCCATCGGCGAGCGCCTCACAGGGTTTCTCCGTGACGCTTTGCAAGGCACCGCGTCCGTGGAGCTCGCCGAAAGACTCTTGAACCTCCGCAACCGTCAGGACCTCCTTGCGGTCGTCGAAGAGGATCTGCTGCGGCAGTACGAGGCGCTGCGTACCCGTCCCGGCGGCGCCAAGGCCTCGCAGCTGTGTGCCGCGATCGTCGAGGTGCTGGACACCATGTTGCAGACGACGCTTGCCGCGGCCGAAACCGGTGATCGCGATGAGCTGGCCCTGCTCGCGGCCATGACGGCGGACCGGGGCGAGACGATGGAGCGGATCCGCAAGAAGTATCTCGCGACCGAGGAAGAGGTGACGACGGAAGATCGCGCGTTGATTCTCCATGTCACCCATGGGTTCGAGCGAATCGTGTGGTCTCTTGGGCGATACGGCGCGCTGCTGGCACG
>DAOLIU010000230.1:0-2783 GCA_035328385.1 Nitrospira sp.
GTGGCTCGCGGCGGTCGGATCCTTGACGTTCGCGGCGGCCATGCTCTGGACGGTTCGTTTTTCCTCGACCGGCCGTGGTTAAGCGGCTTCTTCTCGCTGTCGGTCTTTTCACCCTCGGATTTCTCGTCTGGTATATCGGCCCGGCCGAGATTTACGGGGCGGTTCACCGCCTCGGGCCGGTGGCGCTTCTGGCAATCCTTGTGCCTTCGCTCCTCATGTATCTGGTCGAGGGGTGCGGATGGAAGGTCACGCTCGAGCGGTCGGAACGGGTCCCGTTCTGGCGTCTGCTCATGATCCGCATGGCCGGGGAAGTGGTCAACATGACCACGCCGACCGCGTACGTCGGTGGAGAACCACTGAAGGCCTACCTCCTCCAGCGACACGGCGTGCCTATGGTCGAGGGATTGGCCTCCGTGGTCATTGCCAAGACCATCATGACGATCGCCCAGGTATTATTCATCATCGTGGGCATCGCCGTCGGGCTGTGGGTTCTGGGTCCGGCCGGATCCCCCGGTCAGATCATCACGGGAGCCCTGCTCAGCGTGGGATTGTTGCTCTTTGGGACGGCGGCGTTTGTGTTGGTGCAGCGACGGGGTCTCTTTACCTGGATATTGGAACTGATCCGAAAGCTCGGTTGGCGGGTTGCGTTTCTGGAGCGTCGGGAAGAACAACTTCGATCGCTCGACCGGACCATCCTGAACTTCTATACAGAACGCCGGGGGATGTTCTATCTCTCGACGGGGCTGTACTTTCTGGGATGGCTTGCGGAAGCCGTTGAAGTCTACGTCATTATCTACTACCTCGGCGGTCCGGCTGATATGTTGTCGGCGGTTTCGGTCGGCGCATTGTCGGTCTTGATCAAGGGAGGAACATTCTTTATCCCCGGAAGCCTGGGTGCGCAGGATGCGGGCAATTTGCTGCTGCTGCGCGCGTTCGGCTACAGCGAAGTCGTCGGGGTCGCGTTTGCACTCTTGCGGCGGTTTCGTGAGCTGGTATGGATCTCCGTGGGGCTGCTGTGTTTGGCACTGATCGGCAAACCGGAAGGGTCGACGAAAGATTGCTAGGTTGTAACCCGTTCCCGCTGAATGGCGTGAATCCGCTCGACCATCAGATCCCATACGAAACTGTGCAGGCGGAGATTCGCGGTCCGATCCACCCTGGTGAATTCGATTCCCGCTCGGTTCCCGTCGACCCATCGCACCTGTCCAAGTTCGATGGGAAGGGAGTCATGACGATCCGGCAACAGCAGTCTGAGTGCGACGCTCCGATCAGGAGGCAGGGGGCTGTCGGTTTGTATCGTACAACCCAGAGCCGACAGGTTAAGGATGACGCCCTCTCCTATCGTCGAAAGTACGCAATACATCGCCGGGTAGCTGACCGGCAGGCGGTAGAGTCCGCGATGATAGGGGCGGGTGGCTTCCATGCTGGGAGAAGTCTAACCGGTTCCCGCGCTCATCGAATATTCCCCGTAAGGGGGGACGGATCGATCGAGGGTCGACTGCTACCGATCACCTGTTCCTTGTACGGGTCGGCCGAGTTCAATCAGTTGTCTGACCTGTTCGACGATCATCTCGGGTTGGTCGAGGTTGACGAAGTGAGTGCTTCTGTCTGCGAAGGCCTGGCGACTGTTGGTGGAAAGCTTCAGGAGATCGGCCTGGAGGTTCAGCCACATGTGACGGAACCGAGAGGGGTCCACGTCTTGCGGCATGTCGGGCCACCAAGTCGGCCCCGTCGCCGTGACGACGACCAGCGGAAGATCGCCGAGCAGGCCGGCGCGCTTGACCTGGGAGGCGGTTTCTTCCAGTGAGGCTTCCTCATCCGCCATGGTGGCGAAGTAGCGGGTTCTTGCCCAGCCGGCCCGCAGCATGGGGCGAATCTCAAGAGGGGCGCTCTCCTCTTGTTTGGCGAACAGCGGCGGGAGGACATCCAACGTCAGCATCAGCCGCGTGACTCCGACCGTGGTGGCTGCTCCGATGATTGGAAAGGCCGTCCTGACCGCGGCGATGAATTTCCGAAACTCCTCTTCATCAAACTGCCGTTCGTGGTGAGCGTCGACCAGTACCAGCGCGACGACATCCTCCTTGTAGGATTGGTAGTACAGTCTGACCACGAATCCTCCGAGCGAATGGCCGACCAGAATATAGGGCCCGGAAACTCTCGCACGGGCGAGCAGGGTATGAAGCTCGGTGGCAATATGCCGGCCCGTTCGCGGTGATGGTCCGCGCTCGCTCCAACCGAATCCGGCTCGATCGTAGGAGCAGACGCGGGTGAGCCGGGCGAGGTCGGCTTGGATCTTCGTCCAATGGAGCGACCAGCCCATGTTCGCCGATTCGAGAATGACGGTGGGATTGCCTTCGCCCGTACAATGAAGATGGAGTTCGTGTCCGCCGACGTCGATGAGTCTTCCCGGGGGCGGATATCGTTGATTGTCCAATGCCAGATCAACGGCCTGATATGCGGCCCCTATCAAGGCGAGCAGCAGCAGACCGACGATTGAGCGAATCAGCCATCGCATAAGTCAATTGGTGGCCGCATTTTTCCGCGGGATTCCTCCCCTTGGTTTGGCGGCCAAACCCTCCTAAGTGAAAGCTCTGCGCCCCATGATGAATTATAGTTCTTTAGCGCACTTCTTCCATCTACAGCCTGGTGGATTCCCTTGAAAACGAAAAGATCTGTACGAGCGAGACAGGCCGCTCCCGGCAGCCGTTTCCTCTCTTTTCCGTCCAGATCTTTATGATAGGATGCGGCGAATGCCGGTCATGATGCGTGCGGTCTGGATATTG
>DAOLIU010000231.1:0-2775 GCA_035328385.1 Nitrospira sp.
TCTCGCATCGCTCAGAAAATAGGGACGGGCGACCCGATAGTCTCTTGTGCTTGCGGAACGCGCGCCCTCAGAAGGGGAACATGGACCGCATCCGGCTCTGGCGCCTCCTCATCACGTCGCTTCCGCTCCAAGCACCGGCAATCGGTCTCCTTGCGACACTGTGCGCCCTCCTGCTTCAAACCCTGGCGCCGGCAACCTTCACGGCTTTGGAGTGGGCTCCCTACGACATCTGGCTGCGCCATCGAACTCCAGTCCAGGCCAGCCCCTCATTGACCATCATCCGGCGCGATCCGGCCAGTGACGAGCGGTTCGGCACCGGTCCGTTGGATCGCAGCGTGCTCGCGAGCCTGATCACGGCCGCCCATGACGCAGGGGCGGCGGCCATCGGCCTCGACCATCGCCTCGATTATGCCAGTCCCGCCCAGCTGGGCGGTGCAACAAGCGACGCGCTGCTCCTGGAAGCGATCGAAACGTCCGGTCCAGTAGTCTTCGTCCAAGGCCTGGAGTCGACGTTGTCTTCCGAGGCGGCGATCAAGAGCCATGTGCTGGTGACGATCCAACCGGACCACGTGACCCGCCAGATTCCTCTATTGGCCTCGGTCAACGCCCGGACCCTGCCGGCCTTCGGCTCGATCCTGTACGACTTGTCCCGGCAGAAACAGGCGCCAGCGGCGGAAACCTTGGCGACGGAATCGGCAGGACCTGCTTTGGTCAACGTGGTCGGGAACGGATCGCTGGATTCACTCCCGACGCTGCCGCTGTCGTCCGTATGGAACGCCGTGCAGCAACGGGACCATGAAGCCCTCGATGCCTGGTTCAAAGACAAGGTCGTCGTCATCGTGACCGGTACCGCCGCACGGGACGCCTGGCTCCTGCCCACAGGCCTGTCGGTAAGCGGCCCGGTCATGCATCTCCACCTGCTCAACAGTCTGCTCACCCACCGGCAAATGGCCAGGCCCGGCGCGCTCGCGCAATTCGCGCTCACGATGCTGGTGGCCTCCCTTGTCGGCTGGTGTCTGTTGCGCTTTGGCGGATCGACCGGGCTCCTCACCGCCGCGGCGACGGTCCTACTCTATCTCGTCCTGCTCGCCGCGGCGCTGCCGGCCCTGCACCTCGTCCTTCCCGCGGCGCTGCCGCTGACCGCGTCCCTCTTTGTCGTGATGGGCGGCACGGCCTGGACGCATCTGACCGCGGACCAACGCCTGGTGTTGCTCGAACGGGACATGCTGCGCATCCGGCAGGACGAAGCGGCGGTGAGGGAATCCCTGACCCGCCACGAGAGCCGGGCCGAAGCGCTGCAGGAAGATCTGGATGCGGCAAGGGCCGCGGTCGCCAGATCGGCCGGGGAACAGGAAGACCTTTCGCGTACGACCGAATCCTTGCGGACCGAACTGGCGACCGTTCAGTCGCAGGAGCAGGAAGCCCGCCGGCAGCTCGCGCAGTTGGAGCGGCAGCTTCACGGCCTCCGCGCGGCAGGGGTACAGGACGGATCGCTCGGCGACGCGGAGCTCGATCAACTCCGATCGGAAAGCCGGCAACTCGGCATCGTGACCCTGGATCCGGCATTGCTAGGCCTGTTCCACGACGTCAAGAAAGCGGCCAAGTCACCCCTCACGGTGCTGCTCCTCGGTGAGCCGGGGACCGGAAAGGAACTTTTCGCGCGGGCCGTCCACCGCCTCAGCCCGAGAACCGGCAAGACCTTCATTGCGGTGAACATGGCCGCCATCTCGCCCGAGCTGTTCGAGAGCGAACTCTTCGGCCACACCAAAGGCAGCTTCACCGGAGCAACCGCCGACCGCCGCGGCTATTTTGAGCTCGCCAACCACGGGACGATTTTCCTGGACGAGATCGGCGACCTCAGACTCGATCACCAAAGCAAGTTGCTGCGGGTGCTCCAGGAAAAGTCCTTTTATCGGGTCGGGGCGACCACCGCCACGACGGTGGACGTCCGAATCGTCGCGGCCACCAACCGGGACCTCCAGCGGGGGGTATCGGAGGGCTGGTTCCGGGAGGATCTCTATTTTAGGCTGACTGGATTGGTATTCCGGCTGCCGCCGCTGCGCGAACGGACCGGCGATATCGCAAGCCTGGCTGAAGCGGCGCTTGCCGACATCGCCCGGCAACTGGGAAAGCCGATCCCGAAGCTCTCCAACGACGCGCTTCGCGTCTTGGAGGAACACTCATGGCCCGGCAACGTCCGCGAGCTTCGCCACGCGCTGGAACGGGCCGTGGCGTTGAGCGATCAGCCGATCTTGACGGCGCCTGATCTGCACCTCGAACCACGCGGTGGGATACAGACAAAGGAACGAATCTCGCTATCGCCCGATACGGCCGGCGACGCGGCCGTGCTGGATTGCCTCAGACGACAGGACTTTGACATGCAAGCGACGGCCAGGGCCTTGGGCTGGGACCGCAGCACCGTCACACAGCGCTTGAAGGGCCTGTGTTTCCAGGCCCTGGTCGAGGCAGACGGCGACCAGTCGAAAGCCGCTTCGACCGTGGCCGGCGAGCCCGGGCGGGTCAGAACCGTCGAGCTCAAACTGATGGACTATTACCGGCATCTGCTCTCGGTCATCGAGCCGTTTTCCTCGCCCGATGAAGCGCTGCTCGAATGCAAACGGCGGTTCAAGAATCTGCCGGAACGTCACTTCCAGTCGGTGGAAGCATTGGTCCGCCGATGGTTCGCGAAAGACCACCGGTCGATGACACGCACCCCGGCCTAGCAGGATGTTGAAAAAGTCCTCCAGCTGCGTTCTCGCGTCGCTCAGAGGCTCA
>DAOLIU010000232.1:0-2772 GCA_035328385.1 Nitrospira sp.
CCCCTGGGAGTTGGGATTGGCGGAAACGCATCAAACGTTGGTGCTCAACGATCTGCGCGGCCGTATCAGAGTCGAAACTGACGGACAGATGAAAACGGGCCGCGACGTCGCGATCGCCACGCTGCTCGGCGCGGAGGAATATGGTTTTGCGACGGCGCCGTTGATCGTCGAAGGTTGCATCATGATGCGCAAGTGCCATCTGAACACCTGTCCGGTCGGGATCGCGACGCAGGATCCAGAGTTGCGCAAGAAGTTCAATGGCAAGCCGGAGCATATCGTCAACTATCTCTTCTTCGTCGCGGAAGAAGCCCGGCAGCTCATGGCCAAGCTCGGGTTCCGGACGATCAACGAAATGGTCGGCCGGGTGGACAAGCTCAAAATTACGAAGGCCGTCGATCACTGGAAGGCAAAGGGATTGGATCTGACTCCGCTGCTCACGATGCCCGATGTGGGGCCGGACGTGCCGCGCTACTGCGTGCAAAAGCAGGATCACGGCCTGGCCGACATTCTCGACAACAAGCTGGTGGAGTTGTGCAAACCGGCGATCGAGAAGGGTGAGAAGGTCATGATCGAGCTGCCGATCAAGAACGTGAACCGCACGACCGGCACGGTGCTGTCGAGCAAGATTGCGAAAAAGTACGGAATGGACGGCTTGCCGGAAGATACGATCTCGATCAAGTTCAACGGGTCGGCGGGACAGTCGTTCGGCGCGTTTCTGGCCCGCGGCGTGACCTTGACGTTGGAAGGCGAATCCAACGACTACATCGGCAAGGGTCTGTCCGGCGGCAAGATCATCGTATTTCCTCCCAAGAACGTGTTGTTCACTCCGGAGGACACTATCCTCATCGGCAACACCTCCCTCTACGGCGCGACGCAGGGTGAAGCCTACTTCTACGGCATGGCGGGCGAGCGGTTCGCGGTCAGGAACAGCGGGGCGCGCGCCGTCGTCGAAGGAACCGGCGATCACGGCTGTGAATACATGACGGGCGGCGTCGTGGTCGTGCTTGGACGAACCGGCAGGAATTTTGCTGCGGGCATGTCGGGCGGCGTCGCCTTCGTGCTGGATGATCTCGGGAAGTTCCAGAGCCGATGCAACACCGGCATGGTGGAATTGGAACCGGTTTCGACGAAAGAAGACAAACAACTGCTTCACGACCTGATCACCAAACATTTCATGTACACGGGCAGCCGCAAAGCCAAGCAGGTGCTCGATGCGTTCGACGCCACGCTGCCGAAATTCGTGAAGATCATGCCGGTCGATTACAAGCGGGTGCTGGAAGAACGGAAACGCAAAGCGAGCACGGTGCACTGAGCGTGAAGCGCTTGTGGGTCGGGCGGGTGAGAGAGAGGGTTTTCGCCTCAAGGGGTAGTGATTCGAGAGCGGGTAAGAGATTGAACAGCCATGGGTGACCCGAAAGGTTTCATGAAATACGCCCGCGAGGGCCCGAAGCGGAAGCCGATCGAGCTGCGTGTGCTCGATTGGAAGGAGATGTATGAGCCCATCTCCGAGGACAAGCTGAAGATTCAGGGCGCGCGCTGCATGGATTGCGGCGTGCCGTTCTGCCAGGGCGGCACCGGCTGTCCCGTCGTCAACCTCATTCCCGAGTGGAACGACTTGGTGTACCGCGGCCGTTGGAAGGACGCGCTCAAGGCCCTGCACTCCACGAACAATTTCCCGGAATTTACCGGCCGCCTCTGTCCGGCTCCCTGCGAAGGCGCCTGCGTGCTCGGCATCAACGAAGATCCGGTCTCCATCCGCGTTATCGAGTGGAACATCATCGACCGCGGCTTCAATGAAGGCTTGGTGGCTCCGATCCTCCCGGTGGTGAAAACCGGCAAGACCGTGGCGATTGTGGGCTCCGGCCCGGCGGGACTCGCGGCGGCGCAACAGCTGGCGCGCGCCGGCCACGGCGTGACATTGTTCGAAAAGGCCGACCGCATCGGGGGATTGCTTCGTTACGGCATTCCGGACTTCAAGATGGAGAAGTGGGTCATCGACCGCCGGCTTGAGCAGATGAAAACTGAAGGAGTGGAGTTCAAGACCGGCGTGACGGTCGGCAAGGACATCACGGGCGAGCAACTGCGCCAGCAGTTCGATGCGGTGGGACTCACGATGGGAGCCGAACAGGCGCGCGAGCTGCCGATTCCCGGCCGCGAGCTCAAGGGCGTCCATTTGGCCATGGAGTATTTGACGCAGCAGAACAAACGGACGGCCGGTATCGCGGTCTCCGACGAGCCGATTACGGCCAAGGGCAAGCGGGTGGTCATCATCGGGGGCGGCGACACGGGCTCGGATTGCCTGGGTACCGCGCATCGCCAGGGCTGCGTCGAAGCGCATCAATTCGAATTATTGCCGGAGCCGCCGCCACAGCGGGCGAGTTCTACGCCTTGGCCTCTCTGGCCGATGCAGCTCAGAACGTCGCACGCGCACGAAGAAGGTTGCGACCGCCAGTGGAGCGTGTCGACCACGAAATTTACCGGCCATAACGGCCATATCACCAAGCTGCACGCCCATCGCGTGAAGTTTGAAGGCGGGAAATTCGTTCCTATGCCGAACACCGAGTTCGAGATGGACGCAGATCTCGTCCTGCTGGCCATGGGCTTCACCGGTCCGGTGAAGAACGGCTTGCTCGACAGCCTCGGGGTGGCGTACGACCAGCGCGGCGCCGTGACGGTAGACGACAATTTCATGACCAACCTCGACGGCGTCTTTGCTGGGGGCGACACCAAGCGCGGCGCCTCGCTCATCGTGTGGGCGATCGCCGAGGGCCG
>DAOLIU010000233.1:0-2714 GCA_035328385.1 Nitrospira sp.
TTCAAATGTGACCTGGATCTTTCCCTAGAGGCGCAAACATACAAACCTCCATAAATAAACCTTCAGCTACGACTGACAGGTATCCCCTTCACTCGCAATCGGCTGTGGGACCACATGGGTAGAGGATTGTTCGGTCATTCGGCCCAGGAAATACCCGGTCCATAATCCCGTGCCGACCATGACCAGACCGATGACACTGATGCTGACCGGCACCCCGTACTCACCCGTGACCCACCCAAAAAAGGTAATCCCTCCCATCGCCGCGCCCATCGCCCCCATCGTGTAGAACCCCAATACACGGCCCAACAGTTGCGGCGGCGTCACCTCTTGCAGAACTCCCCAGGCGACCGGCGTGAGCACGCCGAGCCCGCCTCCCAAGAGAATGAGCAGACCGGCCGCCGCCGCCGGGCGGCTGGCCCAGACCAAACCCAGCAGGGCGGCGCCGCTTGCGGCACTTGCCAAGGCGATGATCTTGAGGCGGCGTTTGACGTTCCAGGCGCTGATCGTGGTGAGGACCACCGAGACGCTCAGCAAGCCGACACCGAGCATCGACCACAAATATCCGACCTCGACCGGACCGAGGTCCAGCAGCTTTCTCGCAAACACCGGAAATAGCGTTGTGAACGCGGCGGTCGCGAAGGTATAGAGCGCCGCGGTCGCGGTGAGAAACAACACCAGTGGCCGACCTCTGACGACGTACAGGAACCCTTCCACGACGTCACGCCAGGTTGACGCGAGGGAATGGGACACGCCGCTCGAGACGGACGGAGCGAACCGGATGGGCAGGAAACAGGCGGCGGAGATGACGTACGTGGCGGCGTTGAGGCACAAGACTTCCTGGGAGCTCAGCGCGGCGATGCCCAAGCCGCTCAAGGTCGGCCCCATGATGATCCCCAGGCTTGTCGTGACCTGCAGCAGGGCGTTGGCGGACGTATATTGGGCCGGTGCGACCAGCGACGGGATGGAGGCGGTCAACGCCGGACCGAACACAGCGGTCGCCATGGCGTGCAACGTCACCAACACGTACAACGCCGAGACCGTGAAGGTGTCGACCGGCATCCAGCAGGGAATCAGACCGATGACGAGCGCCCGCACGAGATCCGATAGGATCAGCAGCGTCTTCTTCGGAAGCCGGTCCACGGCGACGCCGATGAGCGGAGCCAACACGATGGCCGGCACCGTTTGCAGCAATCCGATGACACTGGTTTTCAGCGGCGATCCGGTGACGGAATAAACGAACCACACCAACGCCAGCTTGGAGATGCCGTCGCCGACCTGGGAGACAACTTGCCCCCACCACACCAGAGTGAAATCGTGGCTCAGAAGCCAGCGCTGCGGAACGTGCTGAACTGTAAGAGGGACCGGACGGTCCTGCACTGACACGGTCCCCCATGCAAGGTTGAGGTGAGATCCGATGGGGCCTGTTTGGGGCCGCTACTCTTTTGCGATGATCTGCACGCCGGATGTGTTGACCGCCCGAACTCCGGGAATGTGCCTGGCTGCTTCCGCTGCTTCCAGGGCGATGACCTGAAAACGGGTCTTGCCGCTCAACAGCACGACGCCGTTCTCCGCTTTCACGTCGAATCCCACGGCCTTCAGGGTCTCGCTGCGCGCCAAACGGTCCCGGACGAGATGGGCGATCGTTTCATCCTGCTTCTTGGCCAGTGTGGCCCGGAGAGCGGGCGAAGGGGTCAACTTATTCACTACCGAGTCGACGCCGTCGATCTTCCTGACGATGTCGGCCGCTCGGGTCTTCTCTTCCTCCGTCGGCACGTTGCCGCTCAGCACGGCTTTGTGATTGTCCATCTCCACTTCGATATCGAATGGAAACAGCAGCGGATCGGCCATCAGTGCCAATTTGATCGTCAGGTTGAGCGACGTCACCGGTTTCTTGCCGGAATCCTCCGCCTTGGCTTGCGCGGGCTCCTCCGGCTTGGCCTTCTCCTCGCTCTTTGTCTTGTCTTCGGCCTTGGCTTTGTCGTCCGCTTTCCCTTTTTCTTCGGTCTTGGCCTTCTCCTCCGGTTTCGCCTTTTCTTCCGTCTTCGCCTTCTCCTCGGTCTTCGGTTTTTCCTCGACCTTCGGCTTTTCCTCGGTCTTGCCCTTGTCTTCGGCCTTAATCTTCTCGTCCGACTTGCCCTTGTCTTCAGTCTTGGGCCTTTCTTCCTTGGCTTTCTCCTCGGCCGGAGGCTTTCCCCCCGCGTCGGGTTTGACATCCGATTCCGGTTTTTTCTTCGATTCCGGGGCTGATCCTGAGTCCTTCGACCGTTCGTCATTGTTGTCGGCTGCTTCGAGACGCGGAACCTCCAAATACAGAACCAAGAAACACAGGAGTGCGAGCCAACCAGCGGCTCCGGCTTTACGGATTATCACCGACAACGAAACCAAATCCCGACTCCTGATGCGTCTATATCGTTCGCCGGGGTGCGAGGCCATCTTCGCCGCCGCACCTCGTAAAGCCCACGGGGAGACTCCCTAGGCTTACCCGTCGTCAGACACAAATACCACAGATCAGGCCGCGCCGACAGCCCCCCGCGCACGGCCGAGCACAAGATACCTGAACGCGAGGTCGCTGGCCAGGGTATTTCCCAGTTAGGGGAGGATCGAACGGTTGTTATGGTGCGGCATGGATCGGGCGCGGCCATTTCGCCCGCAGAACCCAGGGGACACAGTACTATGAGATCGACGCGCGTGTTGGGCATGATCATGGCCGGCGG
>DAOLIU010000234.1:0-2671 GCA_035328385.1 Nitrospira sp.
AGCTCTGGAACTACTGCAACGTCCTCCGTGACGACAGGATGAGCTATGGCGATTACGTCGAAAGAATCACATCCATTTCCCAAGGTTGTCAGCAAGGAATCTCCACAGGCCGGCCAGCGTAGGGCTGACATTCAAATGGCAAGAGCCTAGAATCAGGCCAGTCGATTAAAGAGGGCGCGCGATGGCGCCGGGTCGTGGCCTGGGGGCCATGGTGCCTGGGAAGGTGCGACTCCCCCGCCCGGGGAGGCCCGGGGGCCAGAAAAGAGCGGTTCAAGTTCCTACGTGCTCAGTCCGTAACGGCAGAAACAGGATGATTCCGCGCACGGGAATGTAGACATGTCAGAAGTTGAATTCTCTATCACAGGCTTTGGGTTTGCGCAGCATAGCTTGACGACGACCCAGAAGAGAACGATCCGAATGATCGCGGATCGACTCTTCTCGGGGGATGATGAGGTGCCACGCCTCAGCGCGACGAAGATGATCGAGATCATCGGTTACGCTATCGGCACCCACAACCTTGAGATGCATGCGAACAAGAGAGCAGAATCCGTACTCAACGAGCTGAAGGGAAGTCTACGGCAGCTCGGAACCTCGAATACTGAAATCGCGAAGATCAAGCGGGGAGAACCCGTAACCAAGCATAGCAGCGGCCCGGTTCGGGTGGGTGACAGGCAAGTCCTGATTGTCGTGCACCGTCGTGCGTTGCCAGCGTCCGGCCCCTATCACCCCCTGATCGGTTCCGGTAAGAATGTGCAAGCGGCCTACCTCAGATCCGACGACACTGACGACCTTCTGGAGGAGCTGCTCTCGACCCTCATCGGGGAGTGCAAAGCCGGCGCACATGGCCGTCGACGGGTGCCGGACTCGACTCAGATTCCGTTTCGGTGGATCTGCTCGATCGAGTCGATCTTCGTGGACCCCGATGATCGGCGGAAACTGGTCACATTCGGCCTTGCAGCGACCGGCGTGCTCATCTCTCCGCGGCACGTTCTGACGGCCGGGCACGTGCTTCGTAACAGCATCACCGGCAGCAACGACACCGAGAAGGTGTCCGACGCGATTGCGGTACGGGTCATTCCGGGCATCAACGGCCCGCCGGTCACCTTTCCTTTGGGCATCGTGGCTGCTCAGTTTCGACATTTCGGTGGAAGCAGGCTGGAAAAGCGGTTTCGGGGTACGTTCCGCATCAGTGAGGCTTGGCGACACGACGAAGATGCGCGATTCGACTTCGGCCTGATCAAGCTACCGCTGTTAGATGGGGAGCCTTTGGGTGAGCTTCGCGTTCGCGGCGAGAAGATGGGATGGTGGGGAAGTCCAGACTTCCGCGACGAAGCGGTGATCGAGCCGATTGGCAAGTCGAAGCTGGACGGACATCCCATCACCCTGGTGGGATACCCGCTCGACAAGCAGTTGAAGGACAACGAGGTTCGCGCGTACGAGCAATGGCTTTCGAGCGGCGAGGGAAGAGTCCGCGGATACTCGCAGTGGGTCGAAGACAACTTCATCACGTCCGGCCCAACTCGAGAGACGGTGCTTCAATTCAAAAGCGGTCGTGTCATCACGTACGATGCATGCACGCTGAGCGGTAACAGCGGAAGTCCGGTCTGGATCATTGATGCAAAGAAAAGGCGCAACTTGGTGGCGGTGCACAGCCGCGGGATCCAACCGGCCGACCTCGCACCGTATGAATTCGGCGCCGGTGTGAGGCTGTCCACCAGCGTTGGCGACGAGCTTCGCGAGTGGCAGAAGACGATGTGATGATCCTTTGGTTGCTTTCAGCACGCGGTTTCGAGAAACTTAGCCGACCGCCAGGGATTCTTTTCGCGCGTCCGGCTGCGGCTGCGGTCCGCGCGGGTGAACCCAATCCCCCCGAGTTGCACAGCCGAGCAGAGATGAAGCGTAGTACGGTCGGCTGAGGTAACGGGAGCGTGCAGGCATTTCATCACGCCCTCCCTGAAGACATTGAGCACCGAAGCCCGCGGATGGCGTGGCGATCGGGGCTGGTTAGGCAGGTGAGCGAAGGCAGCCGCTCCACGTTTTCTTGTTCTCTCCTGACGGGCGGCGTAATATTAGCCGGACTGATGAGACCTCAGCGAGGGTGAGATGAAGCAGAGACTGTATACGGTCTCAAGCGAACACCGAAAGCGACTCGTATCGCGGCTTCGCGCCGCGCTCGAACGGGAACCGGCAGTGCGATTTGCCTACCTCTATGGGTCTGTGCTCGAGTCCGATAGGGTCCACGATTTGGGCCTTTACCTTCAGAAGGACGCGCTGGCTGGTGGGGCGGAAATTTCCGAGGCGTTGTCCGCGAACCTGACCGCCGAGGTCGGGATGCCTATGGATTTCCGCATCTTGAATGAGGCTCCATTATCATTTCAGTATCACGCTCTGCGCGGCCGGCTTCTCGTTTGCAACGACGAAGATTTCCTGACCGACCTGATCGAAGACGTGGCTCGCCGCTATCTCGATCTGGCCCCGTTGCTCCGCCGCGGCACGAAGGATGCCTTCGCTGCATGACTCTCAATCCGGACGTCATCCGGGCTCGCTGTGCTGAAATCGATTCGTCATTGAGCCGGCTCGAAGAATTGCGCCGGATTGTCCGTCTGACGCTTGCACTAGTCTCCATCCTGTCTCTCGTCTCTCCGCTCTCCGCCCAAACCCCTTGTACCAG
>DAOLIU010000235.1:0-2660 GCA_035328385.1 Nitrospira sp.
AAACAAGGCGGCGTCGATGCGGGAGCCGACGGCGAGCAGCAACTCCGTCCCCCGGCCATGGATCACTCCCCAGCCCTGCAGATCGACCGCTCTGACCGCCTTCACAGGGCAATGCAGGCGCTGTTCCAGGAGACGCGCAAGAGGAACGCCGGTCCACTCCGCTCCGAACATCGCCGAGCGGCAGACGATGCCGTCATGCAGCACGCCGGGGAATCCGATGGAGGCCCGTCCAAAGGGTTCGACGCGTGCTCCCAGGCCCGCCACGGTTTCCAGGACGGCCTCCGGAGTCGGATGCGAAGGAGTCTTGGCGAACGACACCTGATGCAGCGGCCTGACCGGGCGCCCGTGCCCGTCCAGCACGAGCGCCCTGACCCACGTCGATCCCACATCGACCGACAGGGTGTGGGGGCGCTTTTCATCGGATATCGGGCCGCCCATCGGAGTTTGGGTCTCGGCCGACCGAGTGGCTGTAACCACGGTCATAGGACTCCCCAATTCTTAAGGACGCGCACAACTAAGCGGCCAGGGATGATCGGGACGTCAGCTCGTCTTTGCGCCGCTGAAGCTCCGCGCCCAGCGCGTGAATGTCGAACCCGTCGGCCAGCAGCGGGAGGATTTCGCTTTCCTCTTCCGCGACGTGTTCGGTGACGATCTCTTCCAGTTCGTCGAACAGCTCGCGAAAGTCGTCACGGTGAGGCTCGATGGAGCGGAGCTGTTGAATGAGATCCCTGACGATCTGGTGGCTCTCATACGCCGCCGCGACCAGCTCATCCGATTCATCATCTTCTTCAGGGAGATCCAGCTCCACGCCGTCGAGCGGAGCCATCTCGCCGTCGTCTCCTTCGTCGTCACGGTCCGAAGCGCCGTTCGCCTGAACGGAATCGGCCGTTTCCATTCCCGCCCGCACCGCGGCGTAGACCAGTTCTTCCTCTACCCGGCCGTGAACGTCCAGCAAGACGAACAGACGGGCGGCCAGGGGTGCCTTGTCCTCGGCCGCAGCCGCTCTGAATTGGTCGAACAGTTTTCGGATTTGGCGGTGGTCCGCTTTCAATATTTGCACCGCGTCAGCCGGCTGCGGCGTCTGTGATTCGTGCTGTGATTGCTTCGGCGTCCGCTTGGCCATGACTCCTCCTCCGTTGGCTTCTTTATCGTAGGTGACGACCCGGCTATCCGTTGACGATGGTGCCCCCGTTGGGATGCAATACCTGTCCGGTCATGTACGAGGAATCCTCCGAGGCCAAGAACACAAAGCTCGGCGCGACTTCTTCCGGCTGACCCGCACGCTTCATCGGCACGTCGGAGCCGAACGTGGCAACTTTGTCAGCCGGGAACGTTGCGGGGATCAGGGGAGTCCAGATCGGGCCCGGCGCGACGGCGTTGACCCTGATCTTCCGGTCGGCCAGCGCTTGAGACAGGGAACGCGTAAACGCGACGATCGCCCCCTTGGTCGAGGCGTAATCGAGCAACTGCGCGCTGCCTTTGTACGCGGTCACGGACGTGGTGTTGACGATCGCGCTCCCTTCCTTCAAGTGCGGCAACGCCGCTTTGCTCGCGTAGAAAAAAGAAAAGATGTTCGTGCGAAATGTGCGATCGAGCTGCTCCGCGGTAATGTCTTCGAGACGTTCCCGAGGATGTTGTTCCGCCGCGTTGTTGACCAGCACGTCGAGCCGCCCGAGCTCCGTGACGGTCTGTTCCACGGCGTTCCGGCAAAACGCTTCGTCGCCGACGTCTCCGGCGATCGTCAGACAGCGGCGGCCTTCCTGTTCGACGAGGCGCCGGGTTTCTTCCGCGTCTTTGTGTTCGTCCAGATACACCACGGACACGTCGGCTCCCTCCCGAGCGTAGGCGATCGCCACCGCCCGGCCGATTCCGCTGTCCCCGCCGGTGATCAGTGCGACTTTGTCACGCAGTTTCCCGGTCCCGCGGTGGCTCTCCCTCTCGCTGTGCGGCCGCGGCGTCATCTTGTCTTCTCTGCCGGGCTGACGTTCCTGACGTTGGGGAGGTCGTTGAATCTTTTTCGTCTCTGTCATGATCGTGACTCCAGACACATCGGGCGAAACGCGTCTCGCGCTTCACGAATGAAAGGTTCGTTGTGCAAGAGACGGACCGGATGAAGCCGTTTCCTCCGCTGCCGACCTGATGCTTGGCCGGCGGTCGCGCTTTCACAAATCACTGCCTTCATCATGATCTTTCACGGCGGTAGGCCGTCGCGTTCCGTCAAGGCGACCGATGCCGGCCTCGGCCGCAATCCCCCGGCCGGACAAAATGTTCTCCATGGGACAGGCTGCTTCGTCGGCGAAAAGGACAACCTGTCTGCACCGAGTACCGTGAATGAGCCGTCCTCGTTTTCACGACGCCCGCACATGGGGCACTTGCTTTGCACATCAGCGCCGCCATGACTCCTTCACAGGCCGACGACCCTCGCGGCCCGCAACACCGGCTTCAGACCGTTCCGCCTCTCCGGTTGTCCAACTCGCGGTTCGATATCGGTCGCAACTGTTGGAAAATCGAACAGGCCGACCGGGTGTCCTTCCTCATCGACGGCGCGGCGTATTTTTCCGCCTTCCGTGAGGCGGCGATGCACGCGCGCCATTGCATCCTGATCCTCGGATGGGATTTCGACAGCCGAATCCGCCTGCTTCCCGACCGCCAAACCGACG
>DAOLIU010000236.1:0-2659 GCA_035328385.1 Nitrospira sp.
GCCCCCGAAGCCCGTGAAGCGGCGCCAAAGCCCGAACCGGAGCCACAGCCGGCCTCGACTCCGCCTTCGAAATCCAAGCCGGCAGACCAGCCGCCGCCCGCATCACCGAAGACGGAGACCGGTTCTCCGCGCGTCTCGAGCCCTGCTCCGGCTCCCGCCGTTACCGCCAATCAACCCGTCCCTCCGGCCGCCCCGGCTCCCGCCCCGATTGCTTCCGACGGCCCGCTCGGCGGCATCTCACTGGAAGCGGCTCCGGACGCGACGGATCAGCTGGTGCTGGATCTGGAAGCCACGGAATTGAGTTGGGTGGTCATCCAAATCGACGGCGGCAGCCCTCAGGAAGCGTTGCTTCGGCCCGGAGAGAAAGCCAAATGGAAAGGGCAGGATCAGTTTGTGTTGACCCTCGGCAACGCCGGCGGCGTGAAAGCCGACTTGAACGGCAAGCCTCAAAAACCCTTCGGTCCGAGCGGCAAAGTTGCCCGCGACATCGTCCTCAAGCGCTGACCATCTCGTCGATCTCCTCCATCGTCCATTTCAAGCAACTCCGCGCCGCGGGGGTCTCCGAGCTGCTGGGGCAGGAAGTCACAGGTGGGGCCTAAAGGTGTCCGGAGCCCGGGCCTTGCTCAACGGCGCTGTGCTAACGTAGCGAAATATCTGTTTCTGGATCATGGGCATTGTGGCATGAGCTTTGATGTTCTCTCAGGCAAGACGGCGGAGAATACGGGACCGGAGACTCAGTGAAAAGTTTCAAAATTAGGTCGGACGCAACAGAGCGGAATCAGGGTCGAATTGCTTGACATCGCCGGAACGCCATTGTTATAGTCCCGAACGTTTTTCGTCTTTTTGGTCAATGAGCCGGCGGCCTTAAGGCCGACCTCAGGTCTGCGGTAGGTTCAACACAAAGGAGGATTTCTGATGGGGACTTTTTCTAAGTTTTTGGGAGTCAGCGCTGCGGTGCTGATGTTGTCCGCGAGCGTGGCGGGAGCCGAAGAGAAGGATCCGTTGAAGCCGCGCGTTCCGGCGGACCAGATGGCCGAGGCCAAAGCCATGAAGAATCCGGTTGCATCCAGCCCGGAGAGCATTGCCAAGGGAAAGGCGCTATTCGAGGGTAAAGGCACCTGCTTCAACTGCCATGGAAAGGAAGGCAAGGGCGACGGCCCCGCCGGCGCGATCCTCAACCCCAGCCCGCGGAACTTTACGAATTGCAAGTTCCACAAGAAGCGGAAGGACGGCGAGCTGTTCTGGGTGATCAAGAACGGCAGTCCGGGAACCGGGATGGTGTCGTTGATTCCTGCGGCGATCACCGAAGAAGAAGCTTGGACGATCATCAACTACGAGCGGAGCTTCTGCAAGGGCGGCGACGAGTAGTCGGTCCGCGATCGTTTGGCGCGTGGGGTGGGGGGAAGACCTCCACCCCTTTTTTTATTCTTTTTTTTCTATGCGGGCCCAAGATCAGGGTACTTCGACGGCGGCGATCGCAGCCGGCTTTGCCAAGACCAACGTACCGGCCGGATCCGTGGCTTTGAACGGCGGTAGAACGAGCGGACGCTGTTCCTGTCCGTACTGACTCTTGGAGGCCCACGACACCTTCTGGCTCAGGTATGAGGCCGTTTCACCCAGAGTGACCTCACCGTCCCGATTGGTGTCGGCGTCTCCACGCAGCGCACGAAGCAAGTAATAAGTAAACAGTCCATGCCGGTGTTTTTCGTCTTCGATGGATTTCCCGAGACTGCCGATCGACACGAGACGAATCGAAGAACCACCGGCAGCGCCCCATTGCGGAGCCGAACCCTTTCCACGGCCGTCCGTTCCTGATCCGAGTCGCGATACGGTTCCGTCGAACAGCACGATCGTCTGCTTCGCCTTCACGCGGGCCAACGCCGCTTCCAGGTCTTTGAGCGGGTAGGAGCGGGAAGCGGAGGAGAGGCTTCCGTCGTAGGGAAGAAGATAGACCTCTCCGGTTTGCGATACCGTCGCCACCCCGGCGAAATAGACGATCACGATCGCATCCTTTCCCGCATGGGCCGGCAACCAGTCCAGCAGGGCCTCATCGATGTCCGGGCGCAACGCTTTCCAGTCTTGGAGCAGGCGGACATTGGAGGCCGGCACTCCGCCGAGCGACTGCAGATAGGTCGCGACCATTTCGGCATCAGAGGCCCCGTATTTCCGGACCGGCAGTTGTGAATCCCGATATGACCCGATGCCGATCGACAGGAGAAACGTGTTGGGACGTTTGAACCCGGCGGCGGTGGCGGGGATTTGATCCACGTCGTCGGCGTTTGCGGCGTTCGGTTGCACGGCGACGGAGAGAACTTGCTCGGGAGCGGCGGCGACGCTCGGATCCGAGACGCTCACATGGATCTCCGCCTTCTGCGCCTGCACGGATTGAGGCAGCGTGGCGGCGAACTCGAGGGATCGTGACTGGCCGGGCTGCAACCGGCCGACCGACAGCGTCGTCGCAGGAAATTGCGCCAAGATTGCCGATGTGCCGGAGATGGTTGCCGCCACCTGCTGAAGCTCCTGATCGCCCCCGTTCACCAGGTCGACCCGCACCCGTACGCGTTCTCCGCCTTCCAGGATCAAATTGCCGTTCTCGTCGAGCACCGTGGCTTTGAACGACAGCGGCGAACGGCCCGCCTTCGGTGCAGGCTCGGGCGGT
>DAOLIU010000237.1:0-2595 GCA_035328385.1 Nitrospira sp.
GGTTGGATCTGCCGGTCCTCGATCGGAACGGGCGAGGCGATGCCTCGCCCGGCGATCAATCGGGTGATCTGTTGGTAGGGCAGGATGCCCTGAGCCGGAGCTGCGGCCATCAGTCGTCCATATCTCCGCCGCAGCTGTTGCCCCACGCGGCATAACCGTCGCGATCGGGATAGCTGTCGCCGTAGGGCGGGAAGGCGTCGGCTTCGTCCTGATAGGAGGCGCGCGCGCCGACCATCGGCAATTCGCGGCCGCCCGTTCCTTTCGGCTGGGGATAGCTGAAGCGCTTGTCCTCGTAGTTGCGGAGCACGGCTTCGTCGTCGTTCAAGCGGACCAGATAGTCGTCCGGGAGCAAGGGAATTTTCCCGCCGCCGCCCGGCGCGTCGATCACGAAGTGCGGGACGGCCATTCCGCTGGTGTGGCCTTGCAGCGCTTTGATGATGTTCAACCCCGTTTCGACCCTGGTGCGGAAATGATTCGTGCCCTTGGTCAAGTCCGCCTGATAGAGATAATACGGTTTCACCCGGGCCAGCAGCAATTGATGGACGAGCCGACGCATGATTTCCGGATCGTCGTTGACGTCCTTCAGGAGCACGGTCTGGGCGCCCAGGGGAACGCCCGCGTCGGCCAGACGCCCGCAGGCCGCCTTGACCTCCGGTGTCAACTCGTCGGGATGGTTGAAATGCAGATTCATGTAGATCGGATGATATTTCTTCACGATCTCGCACAGGGCCGGCGTGATCCGTTCAGGCAGCGTGCCCGGCACCCGGGAGCCGATGCGGATCAATTCCAGGTGCGGGATCGTCCGGAGCGCCTTCAAGATGCGTTCGAGCAGGTGGTCCGGCAACAGCAACGGATCGCCGCCGGAGAGGATCACGTCCCGCACTTCCGAATGGGCTCGCAGATAGGCGACGGCCCGATCCAACTCGCCCTTCTTGAGAAAACCGGGTTTGCCGACCAGGCGCTTGCGCGTGCAGAACCGGCAATAGATCGGGCATTGATTGGTCACCATGAGGAGCACCCGGTCCGGATACCGGTGCACCAGATGGGGCACCGGGCTCATCAGATCTTCTTCGAGCGGGTCGTCCTCCGCGTCGATGTCGGCCAGTTCGGCTGCGTCCGGGATGACCTGCTTCCAGATCGCGTCGCCCTTTGCCCGGATGGTGTTCAACACTGTGGGCGTGATCCGCATGGGATACGGGCCGACGATGTCTTCGATCTCCTGGGCATCCAGGCCGAAGCGATCCGCGAGGTCCTTGGGTTTGACGATGCTGTCGGCGAGGATTCGTCTCCATTCCTCCATCGACTCACTCCCTCATTCGCTCGTGATTGACGAAGCCGGACCTGTCCGACCTTCGGCCCGACTCGCCGCACCGGTATGGGGACCGACGGGCGGCTCAGCGTTGGGCAAGACGATTCGCCTCGGCCTTGCTCTCGATATAGGCCAGAATCTGATCGGTTTCCGTCAGCACAGTATCGCCGTCTTTCAAGACGGGGACGTAGTACTGGCCGGATACCTCGAAGACCTGTTTGCGGAACGGCCGGACGTCGGGGACGATGACGCCTTCGTAGGCCAGGCCGGCCTCGGCAAGCTTGCGACGCACCACTTCACATTCCGGGCACCAGTCGACGTGAAAGAGCGTCAGAGCCATAGTTTTTATTTTGAATTTTGAGTTTTCAGTCCAGGAACGAATAACGTAGCACTCATAACTCACCACCGAGCGCTGGAGCCGTGTCGCCCTCGGCGGTGGCGCAGGGAACCAGGATCGCATCCTTCATCCCGTGAATGATCTTCTTGTCCGCCGGACAGACTGTTGCCAGAATACCAGCCAGCTCCACCTTTTCGCCAGTCACGAAATAATAGGGAGACAATCTGGCCCGGCCCGCCATCTGACGAATCTCTCCGCTCGCGGCATCGAAGTAGTCCACGTGATATTGCCGGCCCTTGTGAAACTCCTGCAGGATATAGGGGGTCTGAGGAAACGCGGCCAACGCTTCGTCGATCGCGGCCGCCCATTCGCTCTGTGGCAGATCGTGCCCGATCGATACCCCGCGGCTGCCCCACGCCAACTCCGAAAAACCGGAAGGCTTGAGGACGAAGTGCCGCTCCTTCTGCGTGGCCGATGCGAGGTCTCGCCAATTCGCAATGGGCCGATCCCCGATGGACAGGCCGGGGATGGTCGCCTGCGGCGGGACCGGAGCCGGGTCGAGCAGCCACGTTCGCGGCATGACCGCCGTCAGGTGGAGCCACGTGTCCTCCCCCAATTCCCGGCGCCAGAATGAGCGGAGCGCCGGATGGTGGAGCAGCGCGAAGGCCGATTTCTCTTCCAGCGCCGGTTTGTACGGAGGCGTGACGGTCACCCAATCCTTTTTCGCGGCATACTGCACCAGTTCCGACTTCGGGATATTGGGCAGATCGAACAACTCGAAAAACCGGTAGATCAAGGCGATCGGCCGATCGCGGTCGCCGTCGGGGAGGCGGAGCGCCCCTTCCGTGAACCGGATTTCGCGCGGCTCGACGCAACGGGTTTCGATCCCCCGTTCGGTGAGTTGCGCCGCCATCCAGGTCATTTCCGGCCGATAGTCCTTCGCTTCATC
>DAOLIU010000238.1:0-2539 GCA_035328385.1 Nitrospira sp.
CAATTCTGACGAAGTGTTCTAGGGAGAGCGGCATGAAGCAAGAATCACGATCCACTCTGGACGCCATCCTTCGAGCCGTCCTGGAACTGCCTGCGAATGCGGATGTCGCCGGCGCGCGCCAGGAGGCAACCGCTGGATGGGACTCCCTCGCGCACGCCGTGATGGTTGGCGCCCTCGAAAGCGAGTTTGGCCTGCAGATCGATGCCGCAGACTCGCTCGAGCTCATTTCGTATGAGGCCATCGAATCCTTCCTGACGGAGCGGGGGCTCTGATGGAGGCTGGCCGGTGAACTTTCTCGAGGCCAGAAAGATTCTCGCCGCCTTCGGGGGTGGCCCGGAACGCGCATTCCTGTTCGGGATGTCCGGCACCCCGGATCCCCTGCGGATGTACCTTGAGGCGGCCGGCGCCCAACGAGGTCTGGACGCGCGACCGCGTTTTCTTCCATTCAACACTCTGGCCCAGCACCTCGCGTCGGAGCCCGATGGCACGGACACGATCTACCTGCTGCTTCCCTGGGATCTTGTCCCGGAAGCCGACTGGCGCTCCGGCGTGCCAGCCACACGGCTCGACCTCGCCAAGGCGGTCGCACGTGCCCGAGAGGTAGCCAATTCCATTCGGCGCCGTCCGCAGTCGCGCATCCTCTATCTCCCCGCATCCATCCCGCCGATCAGCGGATCCGCCGGGGGTGACCGTACGCTTGTCCGGTCGCTTGAGGAGGTCGCCGCGGAGATCGGCGCCCGGTTCCTTCCTCCGGACGCGTTCTCCCTGGGAACCTACTTTTCCTCCGGATGTCCGGTCGGAGGAGCATGGCTCGGTCGGGTCGCGATGACGGCCTTGGCGGCACTGGTCGAGCCGCCTCCATCGGCGGCCAAGGTTCTAGTCACCGACCTCGACAACACGCTTTGGGCCGGCGTCATCGCAGAGGACGGTCCCGAGGGTATCCGTTTCGGCCCGGAGGGTGCGGGCTACCGGCATTTCGCCTATCAAAGCTTGCTCGCGCGACTGCGGCGTGAGGGCACCTTACTCGCCGCCGTGTCACGCAATGATGCCGCGGTGGTCTTACCACCGCTCAAATCCGGGCGAATGGCACTGCACGAGGAGGATTTCGTCGCTGTCGTGGCTAGCTACCACGCCAAGTCAGCACAGATCAGGGAGCTCGCCGCTCAGCTCAACCTCGGTCTCGACGCCTTCGTGTTCGTCGATGACAACCCGGTAGAACTGGAAGAGGTGCACCAGTCGCTCCCCGCGGTCCGCTGTTTGCCCTTCCCAGCGAGCGATGAGGGTCTCCCCGCCATGCTGGACTTGCTCTCGAGCTCCTTCGCGCGCGGCGCGATTACGCAGGAGGACCAGGACCGCACGGCACTCTACCGCCGGCGGATGGACGGGCTCGCGCCATCCCATGCGACCGGCGCTGACCTGACGCGTTTCCTGGCCGACCTCCGGATGCAGCTCCGCATTCATGATCGCAGCACCGGCGACCGGGTCCGTGCGGTCCAGCTGATCAACAAGACCAATCAGTTCAACGCCAATGGACGGCGCTGGACGGACGAGGAAGTCGCTGCGGTGCTTTCGACCGGCGGACGCCTCTACGGCGCATCGCTCTCCGACCGGTCCGGCGACCACGGTGAGGTCATCGCGTGCCTCATCGACGCCAGTGGGACGATCGAGGCCTTCGTGATGTCCTGCAGGGTGTTCCAGCGGCGTGCGGAGGCGGCTTTCCTGGCGTCCCTTGCCGGGCGTGGGGTCCTCCCAAACAGGCTTCGCCACGCGGGCACCGAGCGAAACGAGCCGTTCAGGCAGTTCCTACAGCAGGACGGCTTCGCCCCCGCGACCGGCGACCTGCTGTCGTTTGACGCCCCGGCGTTTGCGGCGGCGCACTCGGACGACCTGGCACTCTTCGAGGTCGCATGGGCCTGACGTTCCCTGGGGGCCGCCGGTTCGCGTTCACGATCATGGATGACACGGACGTCGCGACGCTCGCCAACGTCAGGCCCGTTTACGAGTTGCTTGGCGCACTCGGTTTCAGGACAACCAAGACGGTCTGGCCGGTCGGTTGCCCGGAGGGGAGTCCCAACTTCCAGGATTCCGACACCCTCGAAGACCCTGCATACCTGCGCTTTGTGCTCGAGCTCCAGTCGCGCGGATTTGAGATCGCGTACCACGGCGCCACCATGGAAAGCTCCGACCGGGTCCGGACCGAGGCCGCCTTCACCCGCTTTTGCGAACTGTTCGGCGGCCCGCCCCGGGTCTACGCCAATCACGCCTACAACCAGGAGAACCTCTATTGGGGGGTGGAACGTCTCGATGACCCGCTGCTCCGAATGTTGTACGGCAGGATTGACCGGCGGCCGCGGGGCTTCTACCAGGGACACGTGCGCGAATCCCCGCGGTGGTGGGGGGACATGGCGAGTCAAATCACCTATGTCCGCAACTTGACCTTTTCCGACATCAATGTACTCCGCACCAATCCGTCGATGCCGTACCACGATCCTCGCCGCCCGATCGTACCGTGGTGGTTCTCCGCCTCGGATGCCGAGGA
>DAOLIU010000239.1:0-2499 GCA_035328385.1 Nitrospira sp.
GATGACCGAGGGCGCGAAGATGTCGAAGAGCCTCGGCCGCGGGCGCCGGCGTCGACGGGTTCTTCATGGAAGTGCATCCGGATCCCGATCATGCCCTGTCCGATGGGCCGAACATGGTCCCGCTCCATCAACTCAAAGCGCTTCTCGAGCGCGTGATGCGGATATGCGACGCAGCAAACCCAGCAAAGTGAGCCGCCCTTCCGGGCCGGGTGTTTCCGCCAAGGGAACGGGGGGAAGCTTGCTCGAAGGCAAGCGAGTGCTTGGGATCGAAGCACGCGCGGTTCAAGCGTTGATCGATCGCCTGGATGATCGATTCGTGCAGGCCGTCGATCTGTTGTACGGCTGTAAAGGCAAGGTCGTCGTGTCCGGCATGGGAAAGTCCGGCCTCGTGGGTCAGAAAATCGCTGCGACCATGGCCAGCACCGGTACTCCGGCCTTTTTCGTCCATCCGGCGGAAGGCATTCACGGCGATCTCGGCATGGTCGGGCGGCATGATGTCGTCGTAGCCATCTCCAACAGCGGAGAAACCCAGGAACTTCTCCAATTGCTGCCCTACGTGGAACGCATGGGCATTCCGATCGTGGCAATGACGGGACGGCCGGGCTCGACATTGGCTAAGCATAGCAACGTGGCATTGGATGTATCCGTGTCCGAAGAAGCCTGCCCGCTTGGGCTGGCGCCGACCGCCAGCACCACGGCGACCTTGGCGCTGGGCGATGCATTGGCTCTCGCGTTGCTCCAAAAGCGGGGGTTTAAGGAAGAAGATTTTGCGCAGTTTCACCCGGGCGGCGCGCTCGGCAGGCGCCTGCTCGTTCGCGTCAAAGATCTCATGCATGCGGGCCCCGACGTGCCCATGGTGGAAGAATCGGTCACCGGCACGACGGCCATGCTGGAAATGACGGCCAAGAAGCTCGGGATGACCACCGTCGTCGACCGCACCGGCACGCTGAGCGGCGTCATCACGGATGGTGACTTACGGCGGTTTATTCAGCGAGGCGGAGATTTCCTCAAGGCCACGGCGAGCGAACTGGCCTCCGGAAATCCCAAGTCGATCGGGCCGGACGATCTGGCCGCCAAGGCGGTGGAGATGATGGAACGACATTCGATCACCACCTTGGTCGTGACCGAAGGCCCCCGGAAGATCGTCGGTGTGATTCATTTGCATGATTTGTTGAAGAACGGCATTGTATAGACTGGCCCATTCGGCCGCAGGTTCCATCGGAAAGCCGTCGCCAGAGTACTGAACTATGAATCGTGTCCTGGAAATGTGGAGAGCTGTCGGGCAGGAATCCCTGAACCTGCCGAATTTCATCACGTTGTTCCGTATTCTTTTGATTCCCGTCTTCGTCATGCTGTTCATCACCCCGACTGAAGACCGGTCTCTCAGCGCAGCGGTGATCTTTGTCGTCGCCGCGGTGACCGACTTGCTGGACGGCTATGTGGCACGCCGGACCGGGCAGATCACCAGATTGGGTAAACTGCTGGATCCCATCGCCGACAAGCTGCTCGTACTGTCCGCTCTCATCCTGCTCGTCAACGTGGACCGCGTCAGCGCCCTCGTGGCCATTTTGGTCATCGCCCGGGAAGTGGCCGTGACGGGCATTCGCGCCATCGCGGCGGGAGAGGGGATGATCATCAGTGCAGAGACCACCGGAAAATACAAGATGGCTCTCCAGGTCGTGGCGATCACGATGCTGATCTTGGAGGGTACCGAGGTTTCAGAATTGGGGAACCTCCATCTGGCCGGGATCGTGACGTTATATCTTTCGCTGGTGCTGGGATACGTCTCAGGCGGCCAGTATGTCCTGAGTTTTTGGAAGCAAATCGTCGCCAAAGGGCTTTAGCCCTATTCCGGCTTATGCACATCTCCTTCATCATTCCCGACTCATGCCAGAAGAACTCCTCTGTGCGCTGATGACGGCGTTCGGGTACGTGCTGGGAGCCATCCCGTTTGGGGTCGTGGTGTCCCAGGCGCTTTCATTGCCGGATCCGCGCACGGTGGGAAGCAAGAACGTGGGATTCACGAATGTCCTGCGAGTCTCCGGGGCGAAGGCCGGCATCCTTACGCTTCTGGGCGACCTGGGGAAAGGTTGGGTGATGGGGTGGGGGGCGATGCAGTGGCTGACCGTGGAATCCTACATCATGCTCGTCGCCTTGTCTCCGATCATCGGCCACATGGTGTCGCCCTTCCTCAATTTTAAGGGTGGCAAGGGTGTGGCGACGGCATTGGGGTCCGTGCTGGGGCTGTCCCCCTCCATGGGGTTGCTCCTGCTTCTCATCTGGCTGGGGGCGGTGGCGATATGGCGGTACTCCTCTGGAGGCGCATTGGCCGCGTTCGGCGTATTTCCGGTGGTGGCGATCGTCAATGAGCAGCGACAGGAATTCCTCATCTTTGCCATCATCGTCAGCGTTTTAATCTGGATCAGGCACAAGGACAATATCATGCGGTTGTGGAAGGGGACGGAAAGTAAGATCGGGGAAAAGAAGGCGCTCGCCTAG
>DAOLIU010000240.1:0-2445 GCA_035328385.1 Nitrospira sp.
GTGGCCGGCTCAAGGACATCCTCACCACGTTCAAGCAGAAGATGGGATACGGCGCGAAGTAACTTTCGCTGAAGCGCATCAAGCGTTTCGCCGATAGCCAAGAAAAGTAGGCGATGCCGAGTTTACAAAGTCTGCGCCGCAAGATCGCGGCCTTCAAAAATACGCAGAAGATCACCAAGGCCATGAAAATGGTGGCGGCGGCCAAATTGAAGCGGTCGCAAGACCGTATCCTGGCCGCGAGACCCTATGCGCACAAGATGCGCAGCGTCTTGGGAAACCTGAGCCGGCGCGTCAACCGTACGGCCCATCCGTTGCTGAGAAAGCACGAAGGCCGGAAAGTGGAGATTCTCGTCGTGACCAGCGACCGAGGGCTTTGCGGCGGCTTTAACGGAAACATCATCAGGAAGACCGTGGAATTCCTCCGGCAATGCGAAGCGCGAGGACTTCAAGTGAATCTGAGCATCGTGGGCCGAAAGGGCCGCGATTACTTCCGACGCCGCGCGTGGCCTATTCGTCAAGAATGGACCGGTGTGTTCGATAAACTCAGCTTTGAGCATGCCATCGATATCGGCGACGATGTGAGCGGCAATTTCATGAACGGCACCTTCGATGAAGCGTATGTCGTTTACAATGAGTTCAAGTCCGCGATTCAGCAGCGGGTCATCGTCGAAAAGCTCTTTCCGATCGATACGGCCGCCGAGTTCGGGTCGGCCCAGGCCGAAGGCACCACCGGTGGGAGTTATCTCTATGAGCCGGACGAAGCGGAGCTTCTGAATGCCTTGGTGCCCAAGCATGTGCAGGTGCAGGCCTACCGCATCCTGTTGGAGTCCGCGGCGGCGGAGCACGGGGCGCGCATGGCGGCCATGGACGGGGCGACGAGAAACGCCGGGCAACTCATCAAGAGGGTCACGTTGTATTACAACAAGACCAGGCAGGCAGCGATTACCAAGGAACTGATGGACATCGTCGGAGGCGCGGAAGCGCTCAAGTGAGCGTACGGCACGGTAGCGGCTCAGGAAATCGTGAGCCGAAAAGATTCCGGCGACTCAGCACTCATCACTGACGAGCAAAGGAGCGAGTTGTGAGTACAGGCAAAGTCATTCAAGTCATCGGACCGGTCGTCGATGTAGAGTTCCCTCCCGGACATCTTCCGAATATCTACAATGCGCTGAAGGTCAATCAGGAGGAAAACAAAGCGGCGGGCAAACCGGCGGTGCGCCTGACGCTTGAAGTCGCGCAGCATCTTGGAGAAAACCGGGTGCGGGGCGTCGCCATGTCTTCAACCGACGGTCTGACGCGTGGAATGGACGTGCAGGACACCGGCGCGGCGATTTCCGTTCCGGTCGGCCGTGAGACGCTCGGTCGGCTGATCAACGTGCTCGGCGAACCGGTCGACGAGAAGGGGCCGCTGAAGGCCAAGAAAACCTATCCGATCCACCGTCCTGCACCGAAACTGGAGGACCAAGAGACGAAGACCGAAGTGCTGGAAACCGGCATCAAGGTCGTCGATCTGCTCGAACCCTACAGCAAGGGAGGGAAAGTCGGTCTCTTCGGCGGTGCCGGCGTCGGCAAGACCGTCATCATCATGGAGCTCATCAACAACATCGCCTTGCATCACGGCGGCTTCTCCGTCTTTGCCGGCGTGGGAGAGCGGACGCGCGAAGGGAACGACCTCTGGCACGAGATGCAGGAGTCCAAAGTCATCGATCCCGACGACTTCACGAAATCGAAGGCCGCGCTCGTCTATGGACAGATGAACGAGCCGCCCGGCGCCCGGTTGCGCGTGGGTCTCACCGGCCTCACCGTGGCCGAATACTTCCGAGACGAAGAAAATCAGGACGTGCTGCTGTTCGTGGACAACATCTTCCGCTTCACCCAGGCCGGGTCGGAGGTCTCCGCGTTGCTGGGCCGCATGCCCTCGGCGGTCGGCTACCAACCGAATTTGTCCACGGAAATGGGCGCGCTCCAGGAACGCATTACCTCGACCAAACGGGGATCGATCACGTCGGTGCAGGCGATCTATGTGCCTGCCGATGACTTGACCGACCCGGCGCCCGCAACGGCCTTTGCCCACCTGGACGCCACGACCGTATTGTCCCGGCAGCTGGCCGAGCTGGGTATTTATCCGGCCGTCGATCCCCTCGATTCGACCTCCCGCATTCTCGATCCCCAAGTGATCGGCGAGGAGCATTACAAGATTGCGCGCGGTGTGCAGTCCGTGCTGCAGCGCTACAAGGACCTGCAGGACATCATCGCGATTCTTGGCATGGACGAGTTGTCCGAAGACGACAAGATGGTCGTGGCCCGCGCGCGGAAGATTCAGCGGTTCCTATCCCAACCGTTCCATGTCGCCGAAGCCTTTACCGGCGCGCCGGGCAAGTACGTGAAGCTCAAGGATACCGTCCGCAGCTTCAAAGAAATCCTGGACGGCAAGTATGACCATTT
>DAOLIU010000241.1:0-2377 GCA_035328385.1 Nitrospira sp.
ATGCGTTCGATCACATTGCGAAGTTCGCGCACGTTTCCCGGCCAGCGGTAGGTCGCCAGGTGTGCGAGGGCTTCCGGGCTGAGCGTTCTCGTTGCGGTGCCCGGGATGCGAAGGTGGTGCAGAATATGATCGGCCAGCGCGGCAAGATCCTCCGGTCGTTCGCGCAACGGCGGCACATGCAGCGTCACCGTGTTGATACGATACAGGAGATCGTCTCGAAACCGGCCTTGCAGCACGAGTTCCTGGATGTCCCGATTCGTGGCGCAGATGATCCGGACATCGGCCCGGAGTGTGCGCGTACTGCCGACAGGGCGGTATTCCTTCCGGTCGAGAAAGCGCAGCAGGCTGACCTGCATCGGTCCCGGCATTTCGCCGATCTCGTCCAGAAACAACGAGCCGCCTTCGGCGGCGGCGATCAGTCCGGGTTTCGCCTGGGCGGCGCCGGTAAACGCCCCTTTCTCGTAACCGAATAACTCGCTCTCCAGCAACTCTCGACTCACCGCTCCGCAATTGACGGCGATGAAGGGCCCGCCGGCCCGACGGCTGTGCGCGTGCAGCAGCCGCGCGACCACGTCTTTCCCGGAACCGGTTTCCCCCTGAATCAGCACCGGGGCCTGCGACGGGGCCACTTGCACGATCTGTGTCTTCACCGTCCGCCAGGCCTGGCTGATCCCCTCGACGATCGCGTCCTGTCGATACCCGCCGTGCCGCGCCGCCAGATTCTCGCGGCGAAGCTCCCGCACCGTGCGAAGTCTTGCGAAAGCGGCCTTCACGGCCGCGCCGTCGAACGGGGTGTCCTTGATGAGGAAATCCCACGCGCCGTCTTTCATCGCAGCCACGGCGTCTTTGACGTCGCCATGGCCGGTCAGGACGATCACATCGACGTCCGGTTGATGCTCCTTCACCCAGCGCAAGATCGCCCGGCCGTCGAGACCGGGCATGCGGAGATCGGTGATGACGCAGTCGAATGAGGCCGTACGGAGTCGATCGAGGCCTTCCTGCCCGCCGCCCGCCGTCTGCGTGTCGCAGCCTTCCTCGCGGAGCGCCTGTTCCACGACGAGACGGACAAATTCTTCGTCGTCGACAATGAGGGCGCGCATGTGTTCCATGGTCATGAGGTCACGCTGAAGCAGGATGAGGTGAAGAGGATGGCCGGTCGACGACGGATTCGGCGCGCTCCGGAAAGGCCAGATAGAATTTGCTGCCCGCTCCGGGAGCGGATTCCACCCAGACCCGGCCGTCATGTTTGTCCATGACGAGTTTCACGATCGCGAGGCCCACGCCCGTGCCCTCGTATTCCTGCGGGCTGTGGAGCCGCTCGAAGAGCCCGAAGATCTTGTCGTAGTGAGACGGGTCGAAGCCGATCCCGTTATCCTGAACCCACAGGATGCGTTCGTGTTCCATCCGGGTGCCGCCGATGATAATGGTCGGCGGTGAGGCGTGGCGAGAGAACTTCGCTGCATTGTCGAGGAGGTTCGCGATCGCTTGACGGATGCTCACCGGTTCACCGTAGAGATCGGCAAACGGCAAGGCGACCTGGATTTTCGGCTTCGGGCCCTGGAGTCCGCTGAACCGGTCGGTGATGAGGGTGGTGATCATTTCCAACACATTGAAGCGCTGACGAGGGAGATTCTGTTGCTCCAGCCGGGAATATTTGAGCAAGGCGTCGATCATGTGCGTGAGGCGCAGCGCGGAGCGCCGGATCACATCGATCTGGTGCCGGGTCTGCGCGTCGCCGCCGTCGGCAAATTGTTTTTCCAGCAGGGAAGAGAAGCCCTCGATTTCCCGCAACGGGCCTTTGAGGTCGTGCGCAACGGAATAGGTAAAGGCTTCAAGCTCTTTGGTCTTCCGGGCGGTCGCGGCAGTCTGTTCGCGCAGGCTGGTGACCATGGATGAGAGGGAGGCGGCCAAGGTGCCGACTTCGTCACGGCCGGGCCAGGATTCGAATTGCGCGGTCAGGTCGTGGTGAGCGACACGGTCGGCCGTGACGGAGAGACGTTGGAGCGGCTTGGCGATCTGCCGATTGACGGAGACATAGATGACGGTGATCACCAGACCGAGCACGGCGACCAGGCTTAACGCAATCAGCCGCGCCTGTTGGAGCAACAGATCGCCTTCCACTTTCATTTCCACATCGATATCCCGATGGGCGGCGACCAGTTGGTCGAGATTGTTCATCAGTTCCACGATGAGGCCGTCGGTCTTCGCGACCGGTGAGGGTGCCACGCCGGCGCGCTGAGGTCCGGTGAGCGCGGTCTGCCACAAGGCGGACAGATCCAACAGGATTCGATCGACCTCGGCGATGGCGCGATCTTCCTGGTCGGCGAGATCCATGCGTTGATGCTGGGTCAGCATGCCCAGGAGAATCGGGTGGGTG
>DAOLIU010000242.1:0-2374 GCA_035328385.1 Nitrospira sp.
GGTCGGCACGCGCGACGCCTACCTGGCGATCCGCTCGGATGACCAGTTGGAAAATCGCTTCGAGCCGATGATGCTGCCGGTGTGGGAGGCCAACGACGATTGCTGCTCACTGCTGGCCAGCTTCGCCGCTTCGCTCCCGCTGCGCCGGCCTTCCCCAATTGCCACGCTGGACATGGCTCGCTACCTGCTCACACGCAGCGAGGGCACCATAGGGGAACTGGCGCACTTGCTGATGGCGGCGGCCATCGTCGCCGTGGAGAGCGGCGAGGAAGCGATCAACCATCGCACACTCAGCATGGCCTGTCGACAACCTCTCGCGCAACCAAGACATCGCGGTCGGACTGCAAGTGATCTTGAAGCCACGGGCCCGTCCCACCCCGACATGGACCTCGATGCCCGAACGGACGTTAGATTTCGAGTTCTAGGCGTTCTGCGATGAAGGTTGGATCCCAGCCGGGATTGAAAGTGTCGACGTGGGTGAATCCGAGCCGCTCGTATAGGCCACGCAGGTTCGGGTGGCAGTCGAGCCGCAGCTTGGCGCACCCCTGCGTTCGCGCGGCATGGCGGCAAGCCTCGATCAGCGCGGAGCTGACACCCCGGCCCGCATGTGTCCGTCGCACCGCGAGCTTGTGCAGATATGCGGCCTCCCCCTTGAGGGCGTCGGGCCAGAACTCGGGATCCTCGGCCGACAAGGTGCAACAGCCGACGATGCCGTCGCTGCAACTCGCGACTAGGAGCTCGGATCTCAGGACGAAGGTCTCCGCGAATGTCCGGTCGATCCGCGCGACGTCCCAGGCGGGCGTTCCCTTGGCGGACATCCACGCCGCAGCGTCGTGCATCAGCCGCACAACCTCGTCGATATCACCCGAGCAGGCGACCCGAACGTTCGGAGGCTCCTCGCTGTCCATTCGCTCCCCTGGCGCGGTATGAACCGCCGCCTCATAGTGCAGTTTGATCCTGACGAGCCCAGCATGTCTGCGCCCACCTTCGCGGAACCTGACCAGGGTCCGCTAGCGGGCGGCCGGAAGGTGAATGCTAGGCATGATCTAACCCTCGGTCTCTGGCGTCGCGACTGCGAAATTTCGCGAGGGTTTCCGAGAAGGTGATTGCGCTTCGCAGATCTCCAGGCGCGTGGGTGCGGACGTAGTCAGCGCCATTGCCGATCGCGTGAAGTTCCGCCGCAAGGCTCGCTGGACCCAGATCCTTTACAGGAAGGCCAACGGTGGCGCCCAAGAAGGATTTCCGCGACACCGAGACCAATAGCGGAAGCCCCAACGCCGACTTCAGCTTTTGAAGGTTCGACAGCACGTGCAGCGATGTTTCCGGTGCGGGGCTCAAGAAAAATCCCATCCCCGGATCGAGGATGAGCCGGTCGGCAGCGACCCCGCTCCGTCGCAAGGCGGAAACCCGCGCCTCGAAGAACCGCACAATCTCGTCGAGCGCGTCTTCGGGTCGAAGGTGACCGGTGCGGGTGGCGATGCCATCCCGCTGCGCTGAGTGCATAACCACCAGCCTGCAGTCCGCCTCAGCAATATCGGGATAGAGCGCAGGGTCAGGAAATCCTTGGATATCGTTCAGGTAGCCCACGCCGCGCTTGAGCGCATAGCGCTGGGTTTCCGGTTGGAAGCTGTCGATTGAAACACGGTGCATCTGATCGGACAGGGCGTCTAAGAGCGGCGCAATACGTCTGATCTCATCGGCCGGCGATACAGGCCTCGCGTCCGGATGGCTGGCGGCCGGTCCGACATCCACGACGTCTGATCCGACTCGCAGCATTTCGATCGCCGCGGTGACAGCGCCGGCGGGGTCTAGCCGCCGGCTCTCATCGAAGAAGGAGTCCTCGGTGAGATTCAGAATGCCGAACACCGTCACCATGGCGTCGGCCTCCGCAGCGACTTCCACGATGGGGATCGGGCGAGCAAAAAGGCAGCAATTATGAGCCCCATACCTACAAAGCCCCACGCATCAAGCTTTTGCCCATGAAGCAACCAGGCAATGGCTGTAATTATGACGACGCCGAGTCCCGACCAGACTGCATAAGCAACACCGACAGGGATGGATTTCAGAACCAGAGAAAGAAAATAAAATGCGATGCCATAACCGATTATGACAACGGCGGAAGGGGCAAGCTTAGTAAAGCCCTCGCTAGATTTTAATGCGGATGTTGCGATTACTTCGCCAACTATTGCGATAACAAGAAAAAGCCAGCCTTTCATGATATATCTCCCAATTTGTGTAGGGCTTATTATGCACGCTTAAAAATAATAAAAGCAGACTTGACCTGATAGTTTGGCTGTGAGCAATTATGTGCTTAGTGCATCTAACTTTGTTTTAGGGCGACTGCCCTGCTGCGTAACATCGTTGCTGCTCCATA
>DAOLIU010000243.1:0-2339 GCA_035328385.1 Nitrospira sp.
GGCGGGGTGTCCACGACCGGGATCTTCCTGGCCACGGCGGCGCTGACCGTCGCCGGAACCGGATGGGCGCTCCATCTTTTGCCCGAAGCGCTGCTGCGCGTCGTCCTGGTGATCGCGACGAATACCCTCTACCGGCTCCGGGTCCGCGGGCATGAGCAGATCCCGGCAACGGGAGGCGCGTTGCTGGTTCCCAATCATGTCTCGTTCATCGACGGCTTCCTGCTGATCGCGAGCCTCGACCGTCCCGTCCGGTTCCTCGTGGACCAGCGGTACGCGGACCACGCGCTCCTCAAGCCTTTCATGAAACGTCTCGGCGTGATCCCCATCTCGTCGGAAGGCGGTTTACGGGTGGTGCTGCGCGCGCTGCGCGACGCGGGCGCCGCGATCGAACGGGGAGAGCTGGTCTGCATGTTTCCCGAGGGACAGATCACGCGAACGGGCACGCTGCTGCCGTTCCGCCGCGGATTCGAACGCATCATGAAGGGGCGCACGGCCCCCATCATTCCCGTGCATCTGGACCGCGTCTGGGGAAGCATTTTCAGCTTCAACGACGGGCGGATTTTGTGGAAGTGGCCGCAGGAGCTCCCCTACCGCGTCACCGTGTCCTTCGGCCGGCCGATGCCGCCGGAGACCGACGTCCGCGGCATCCGCCAGGCGATTCGCGCCCTCGGTGAAGAGGCCTGGTACCTGCGCAAGGGCGACCGCCTCCCGCTGCACCGGCAGTTCGTCAAGGCCGCGCGGCGCTATCCGTTCCGATTCGCGATGGCCGACCAGCATCGGCCGCACGTCTCGTACTTCCAGGCGCTCATCGGTTCGATCGTGCTGGCCAGGCGCCTCGGCCGCGAGTGGAAGGACCAGGAGCGGGTCGGCGTGCTGCTCCCGCCGACCGTCGCCGCGGCGCTGGTGAACGTGGCGGCGCCGCTGTGCGGCAAGACCACCGTCAATCTCAACTACACGGTCGGCAAGGGCGGGCTGGAGGCGGCCGTGCGGATGGCCGGCATCCGCACCATCGTCACCAGCAGGCTGTTCGTCGAGAAAGCGAAGCTCGCCTTGCCGGACGGCCCGTCCGTCATCTGGCTGGAGGAACTGCGCGAGAGCATCGGAGCCCCTCAGAAAGCGGCCGCAGCCGTCTTGGCCGCGTTGGCGCCGGCCCGCCTGATCGAACGGATCTGCGGCGCCCAGAGAGCGTCGTCGATGGACGATCTGACCACCATCATCTTCAGCAGCGGGAGCACGGGCGAACCGAAGGGCGTCATGCTCACCCATTTCTCGGTGGACGCCAACGCCCAGGCGGCCAGCCAGGTGCTTCATCTCTTTGAGCGGGAGCGGGTGCTCGGCATCCTGCCCTTCTTCCATTCGTTCGGATATCTGGTCTTCTGGCTCGTCATGTTCAACAACGCCGGCCTGGTCTTTCACCCCTCGCCGCTGGACGCTGCCGCGATCGGCGAATTGGTCCGCCGATATCGGATCACGTTCCTGGTCACCACCCCGACCTTCTTGCAGCTGTATCTGAAGCGTTGCACGGCGGAGCAGTTCAGCTCTCTGCGCGTCATCTTGACGGGCGCGGAGAAGCTGCCGGCTCGGCTGGCCCAGGCGGTGGAGGACAAGTTCGGCATCGGACCGATCGAGGGGTACGGCGTCACGGAATGCGCGCCGGTCATCGCCGTCAATTGTCCCGACTACCGGGCAGCCGGCTACTACCAGCCCGGGTCCCGGCGAGGGACGGTGGGCCAACCGCTGCCCGGAGTCTCCGTGCAGATCGTCGATCCCGAGACGTTCGCGCCATCGCCGGACGGTACGGCCGGCATGCTGCTCGTGAAGGGACCCAACGTGATGAAAGGCTATATGGGCCGCGACGATCTCACCGCCGAAGCCCTGCGGGACGGCTGGTACGTGACCGGCGACCTCGCACTGCTGGACGACGACGGATTCCTGACCATCACCGACCGGCTGTCCCGTTTCTCGAAAATCGGCGGCGAGATGATCCCCCACGGTAAGGTCGAGGAGGCTCTGCACCACGCTGCGGGACTCGATACCCAGAGTTTCGCCGTCACGGGCATCCCGGACAGCCGAAAAGGCGAGCAACTGGTCGTGCTGCATACGGTGGACGAAGAAAAAATCCCGTCGATTCTGGCCAAACTGGCCGCCGAGGGGTTGCCCAATCTCTTCATTCCCGGCCGCGGCAACTGCCTCAAGGTCGACGCGTTGCCGGTGCTGGGAACCGGGAAAATGGACCTGCGCAGCCTCAAACGCATCGCGATGGAGCGGCTCTCCTCTCGTGAAGCGTGAAACGTATCTCGTTATGCGTACCCAATGAACGCACGCATGGATTCTGCTTC
>DAOLIU010000244.1:0-2304 GCA_035328385.1 Nitrospira sp.
GGCGGTGGTCACGGTGCTGGCCGGGCTCCTGGGCGCCCGCCTGCCCGGCGGGTTCGTGCCTTCAGAAGACCAGGGATTTTTCTACGTGAACGTGCAGTTGCCGGAGGCGGCGTCGTTGCAGAGGACGGACCGGGTGTCCCGGAAGGTCGAGCAGATTCTCCACGATGCGCCCGGCGTGGCCTCCTTTACCGTGACGGTCGGCTACAGCTTTCTGAGCCAGGTCAGTACGACCTACAACGCGTACTTCTCGGTCAACCTCAAGCCGTGGCACGAACGAAAAAGCAGTGAAGAACAATATGAGGCCATCCTGGCGCACGTGAACGCGGAGTTGGCCAAGCTTCCCGAGGCGGAAGCCTTCGCGTTTTCTCCCCCTCCGATTCCAGGCATCGGCACGGCCGGCGGGACCACGATGATGCTCGAAGACCGCGTCGGCCGCGGCGTCGAGTTCCTGGCCGAGCAGACGCAGCGGTTCATCGCGGCGGCGAAGCAGCGCCCCGAATTCGCGAGCGTGACCACGACATTGCTTCCAAATGTGCCCCAACTCTTTGCGCGGGTCGACCAGGCCAAAGCGCTGAAACAGGGCGTGCCGCTCGCCGACATCTATCAGACCCTCCAGGCGTTCATGGGCGGACCGTTCGTCAACTACTTCAACCGCTTCGGGCGGCAATGGCAGGTCTATCTGCTGGCGGAAGGGGAATATCGCGCCCGCGCCGAGAACATCGGCCAGTTCTACGTACGCAACAATGAAGGGCAGATGGTGCCGCTCTCGACATTGGTGAGCATCCAGCCGACCACCGGCCCGGAATTCACGATCCGATTCAATGAATATCGGGCCGCGCAGATCAACGCCGTTCCTGCGCCGGGCTACAGCTCCGGGCAGGCCATGCGGGCGTTGGAAGAGGTGTTTGCCGCGACGATGCCGGGCGAGATGGGCTTCGACTACATGGGCATGTCCTATCAGGAGAAGACGGCGGCCCAGGGCGTCCCGCCGTACGTCATTTTCGGGTTCTCGCTCCTGTTCGTCTTTCTGATCCTCGCGGCGCAGTACGAAAGCTGGGCCCTGCCGTTCAGTGTGTTGTTGGCCACGCCGATCTCGGTCTTCGGCGCCTTTGCGGCGCTGTGGATCCGGGGAATCGAAAACGATGTGTACAGCCAAATCGGACTGGTCATGCTGATCGGGTTGGGCGCGAAGAACGCGATCCTGATCGTCGAGTTCGCAAAAATGGAAGTCGAGAACGGGCGGTCTCCGTGGGATGCGGCGCTGGCCGGCGCGCGGCTCAGGCTGCGGCCGATTCTGATGACCGCGTTCGCCTTCATTCTCGGCGTGATGCCGCTGGCCATGGCGTCGGGCGCGGGAGCGCATTCCAGAATCGTCCTGGGCAGCGCCGTCATCGGCGGGATGTTGGCTGCCAGCGTGCTGGCGATCTTCTTGATTCCCGTCTCGTTCTACGTGGTCGAACGGCTGGCGGGCCGGAGCCGGCCGGCCATGACGCCGTCCCCTGTCCCGCCGCTGCCCGTCGCCCATGTGCCGGAGCGGACGTGAGCATCTCATAGACCGGGCTCGATCATGACGAGATTCTTCATCAACCGTCCGATCGTGGCGATCGTGATCTCGATCCTGCTGGTGTTACTCGGGGGGATCTCGATCCTCCGGCTCCCCGTCGCGCAGTTCCCGAAAATCGCCCCTCCCGAAGTGATGTTGCAGGGGACCTACGTCGGGGCCGATGCCATCACGGTCGAACAGTCCGTGGCCACGCCGCTCGAGCAGCAGATGAGCGGAGTCGACCGCATGCTCTACATGTACTCGATCAACGGCAGCAACGGCCAGACGACCCTCCGGGTGAATTTCGACGTCGCCACGGAGCCCAACGTCGACCAGCTGCTGGCCCACATGCGCTACGCGCAGGCGGAACCGCAGTTGCCGCAGGAAGTCCGCAAGTACGGCGTCACGATCCGCAAGTCGTTCGGCATCCCGCTCGTCCTGTTCGCGCTCCAATCGCCCAACGGCACCTACGACGCGCGGTTCCTGGCCAACTACGCCTACATCAATCTGTCCGATCCGCTGGCGCGCGATCCCGGCGTCGGGCAGATCACGATCTTCGGCGCGGGCCAGTATGCGATGCGGTTGTGGGTCCATCCGGATCAATTGGCCAAGCTGGGCGTGACGGTCAAAGATATTATGAATGCGTTGAGGCAGCAGAATGTCGTGACGCCGGTCGGCCAAATCGGGGCGGAGCCGGTTCCCGGGGGGCAGGAATTCACCTATACGGTCCGCACCGAAGGCCGCCTGGTGACCGAGGAGGA
>DAOLIU010000245.1:0-2271 GCA_035328385.1 Nitrospira sp.
CATCGTGAGTGTGCCGCCTGTAGGCATGGCATCTTTGGCGTTCACGGCCAGATTCAGTACCACTTGATCGATCTGTCCTCTGTCGGCGCGAATGGTACAGGGCCGCGAGTCAAGATTTCTGGTCAGGTTGATGTCTTCGCCGATCAACCGTTCGATCATGGAGCTGATCGACGAAAGCGCCTCGTTGAGGTCAAAGACCTGGAACGTCAACACTTGGCGCCGGCTGAAGGCCAGGAGTTGCCTGGTCAAGGCCGCCGCCCGCTGGCCGGCGGTCAGGATCTCCGTCAGCGAGCGACGAAGCGGATCCTCGGCCCGCACCTGGTCCAACACGAGCGTGGCGCACCCGTTGATGACGGTGAGCAGGTTGTTGAAATCGTGGGCCACGCCGCCGGCCAAGCGGCCGATCCCTTCCATCTTGTGGGCCTGCCGGAGCTGATCTTCGAGTTGTTTGTGCTTCGTGATATCGACGAAGAATCCGATGGAGCCGACCGCCTGGCCTGCCGGACCCTGGAGCAGGCTGCCCCACATGTTCACATCCACCAGGGTTCCGTCCTTTTTCTGGCGGCGCAATTCGAGATTGCGCGGTGCGGCGCCGCTCATCACTGCCGTCCACAATTCTTCCGACACCTCTTCCTGGCCGGGAGGTACATAAGGGAGCTCCTTGCCCAGCACCTCGTCTTTGGTCCAGCCGAAGAGGGCGGTGGCGGCGGCATTCCAGGTGGTGACGAGGCCCGCTTGGTCCAATTCGATCATCGCCAGGGGGGACTCTTCGATGATGGTCTGAAGATGGGCGGTCGTCCGGCGCAACTCGCCGGTGCGTTCACGGACATGTTGCTCCAGCGCCTCTTGAGCCTGACGGCGGTCCGCCGCCTCCAGGGTCAGGGTCGCCATGGCGGCTAGGGACGCGGCGAACGTTTGTTCCTCTGTGGTCCAGACTCTGGCCGGACCGATGTGTTCGAGGCATAACACGCCGACCACGCGACCATGCCGGCGGATCGGGGCGTCCAACATGGCCACGATGCCAAGCGGGGTAAGGTACGACGGAGTCAATTCCTTCGTGCGGGGATCGGTCTGCGCGTCATGGGCCGCGAGCGAGTAGGGTTCGGTTTCGAGCGCATGCAGGTAGGCCGGGTATTCACCGGTCGAGAGCGTGGTTCCCTGTAGATGGTGTTTGGGAGTGGCTTCGAACAGATCCTGCAGGATCAATGCGGACTGATTCTCGCCAAAGAGCCAGATGCCGGCTCGTTCGACGGCAAACGTGTTCACCGCATGTTCGGTAATGGCCGGGAAGGCTTGCTGCGGGTGTCCGCTATGGATGGCCGGATCTTCCGCCAATTCATGCAGCACGGCTTGTTGTGTTTCTAATTTCCCCAAGCGCAGCCGTTCGGCCTCTTCGCGTTGTTTCCGGTCCGTGATGTCTTCCGAAATACCCAGCAGATAGCGCGGCATGCCGGCCTGGTCGTAGAGGGGAAGCTTCTTGGTGTGGAGCCACCGGAGTCCATGATCTTTGGTCTGAATCGGTTCGGCCGGAATGTCCATCATCGTGCCGCCGGTCAGGACCTCGCGGTCTCTGGCGGTAAAGAATTCCGCCTGCTCGAGCGGGAAGAAATCAAAATCGTTCTTTCCCAGCAGCGCCTCTCGCGGCAGGCCGATCAGGTCTTCGCCCGCTTTATTGAACTGGACGAAGCGCAATTCTTGAGCGTCTTTTAAAAAGACCATGTGGGGAATGTGCTCGACGATGGACTCCAGGAGTTGGCGCGTCTGGGTCAGGGCATCTTCGATGCCTTTCTGTTCGGTCACGTTTTCGCACACGATGATGATATCGAACTGTCCGTCGGAGTTACGCACGGCCCGGGCGGCTTCTCTCACCCAGAGCAGGCTCCCGTCCTTGCGCATCTTCCGGAAATTCCAGCGGAGGACTTCTCCCGGTCGACGGAGACAGTCGACAAAATGTTGCTGCATGCTGCCGTGATCATCCGGGTGAACGATTCCCGCCACTGGTTGACCGATCAGCTCGTCGGCCTCGTAGCCCAATTCGGCGGCGGTGGTGGTATTGACCGTCAGCAATGTCCCCCGGGCGTCGACCGTCAGCAGCATTTCGGGGCTGCTCTCGAACAGCGCACGGTATCGCTCCTGGCTGACGCGTAACGCTTCTTCGGTCTGTTTCCGAACGGAAATATCGCGTACCACGGCCTGGAACCCGATGACCTCCTGGTCGCGTTGCAGCAGCTGCACATTCTGTCCGACCCACAGGGTCTGTTGCGTGTGGGT
>DAOLIU010000246.1:0-2154 GCA_035328385.1 Nitrospira sp.
GGCTGTCCGAAGAGCTCGGTATCTAGCAGGCTATTGAAAAGGCTTGCAGCTCTGCTAAGGTAGAACCCTTTTGATCAACCGGCAAAGGAGCCTATGGCGACCAACGACAAACAGGTGATTTTTTCTCTCGTCAACGTGGGCAAGGTCTACCCGCCCAAGAAGCAGGTCCTGCGGGAAATTTATCTCGGATTCTATTACGGGGCGAAGATCGGCGTGCTCGGACTCAACGGTTCCGGCAAGAGCTCGCTGCTCAGAATCATTGCGGGCGTGGACGACAATTACACGGGCGAGATCACCAGGTCGAAAGGCTACAGCGTGGGGCTCCTCGAGCAGGAGCCCAAGCTGGATCAGGACAAGACGGTCAAAGAGGTGGTCGAAGAGGGCAAACACGAGCTCGTGGCCCTCTTGAAAGCCTATGAGGACATCAGCAACAAGATCGGGGAAGCCTCCCCTGACGAGATGGAGAAGCTGCTCGACAAGCAGGCGCAGCTTCAGGAGCAGATCGAGGCGGCAAACGGATGGGAATTGGAGAACGAGTTGGAGATCGCGATGGACGCGCTCCGATGCCCTCCGTCCGATCAAAAGATCTCCACGCTGTCGGGCGGAGAGAAGCGCCGGGTCGCCCTCTGCCGGTTGATGATCCAGGAGCCGGATATCCTCTTGTTGGACGAGCCCACCAACCATCTCGACGCGGAATCCGTGCAATGGCTGGAGCAGCACCTGCAGCAGTACAAAGGCACCGTGATCGCCGTGACGCACGACCGCTATTTTCTCGACAACGTGGCCGGCTGGATTTTGGAGCTCGACCGCGGCCACGGCATTCCGTTCCAAGGCAACTATTCGTCGTGGCTCGAACAGAAGCAGGAACGGCTGGCCCAGGAGGAGAAGGCGGAATCCAAACGCAAGAAGACGCTGGAGCACGAGCTCGAGTGGATCCGCATGTCTCCGAAGGCCCGCCAGTCGAAAGGCAAGGCGCGGCTCAACCGCTATGAAGAGCTGGTCAATCAGGCGCAGGAGCAGCGGACCGAAGATCTGGAAATCTTCATTCCGCCCGGCCCCAGGCTGGGGGACGTCGTGGTGGAGGCGAAGGGCGTGACGAAGGCCTTCGGCGACCGTCTCCTCTATGAGAACATCAGCTTCAACCTGCCGAAGGGCGGCATCGTCGGAGTGGTCGGGCCGAACGGCGCGGGCAAGACGACCTTGTTCAGGATGATCATCGGCAAGGAGAAGCCGGACGCCGGTGCGATCAAGATCGGGGAAACGGTCAGGCTGGGATATGTGGACCAGGATCGGAGCCTCGACGGCAACAAAACCGTCTACGAGGTGATCTCCGAGGGGCAGGACACGATCAAGCTGGGCAAGGTCGAAGTCAACGCGCGGGGCTATTGCGCCCGGTTCAATTTCGCGGGCACCGATCAGCAGAAGAAAGTCAAAGATTTGTCCGGTGGAGAACGCAACCGCGTCCATCTGGCCCGCATGCTCAAAGAAGGGGCGAATCTCATCATCCTCGACGAGCCCACCAACGATCTCGATGTGAACACGCTGCGCGCGCTGGAGGAGGGATTGGAAAACTTTGCCGGCTGCGCCGTCATCAGCAGCCACGACCGGTGGTTCCTCGACCGCATCGCGACGCATATCCTGGCGTTCGAAGGCGACAGCAAAGTCCTGTGGTTCGAAGGCAACTACAGCGAATACGACGCGGACCGCAAGAAACGTCTCGGCAAGGAAGCGGACCAGCCGCATCGGATCCGGTATCGCAAACTGACCCGCCAGTAACCGTGCTGCCATGGCGCCACTCGCGATCGTCACCGGCGCAGGCGGATTGATCGGCCAGTATCTGGTCCGCACCGCCTCCCGCTGGGCGCCCGATTGGGAGGTCCGAGGGTTGACGCGCCGCGACCTCGAACTCACCGAGTTCCCGGCCGCGGAGACGATGTGGAGGAAGCTCAATCCCCATGCCGTCATCCACTGCGCCGCGTTGAGCCGGACCAAGGACTGCGAGCAGGATCCGGAGGGGGCCCGCCTGGCGAACGTGCGGGTCACGGCGAATCTATCGGCCCTGTCGCACGACGCTCCCTTCATCTTTCTCTCGAGCGGAGAGGTCTTCGACGGGCGACGGGGCTGGTACGACGAGACGGACGAGGCCGTACCGAT
>DAOLIU010000247.1:0-2118 GCA_035328385.1 Nitrospira sp.
CTTCCTGCACCCGACCTACGTCTGGCCGTCACGGGTACCCGAGACGGCCGTCCGCGCCGTCGCACTTGGCCATCCTCTCATCCCCGCCAGGAACCGCGTCGCCAACGACCTGGAGCTGTCCGGCCTCGGCTCCATCCACCTCATCACCGGCTCCAACATGTCCGGCAAGAGTACGTTCCTGAGGACCATCGGCATCAATCTGTGTCTGGCGCAAGCAGGCGCTCCGGTCTGCGCGGCACGTCTCGACTGGTCGCCGGTCCGTCTCGCTTGCTGCATCCGCGTGGACGATTCCCTCGATGCGGGCCTCTCCTTTTTCTATGCCGAGGTCAAACGCCTCAAGACCATCCTCGATGCGATCGGCGACCGCGCCGCGCCGCCCGTGTTGTTTCTCATCGACGAAATCTTCAAGGGCACGAACAACCGGGAACGGTTGATCGGCAGCCGGGCTTACATCACTGCGCTGTCGACGGGAAACGGTTTCGGGCTCGTGAGCACGCACGATCTGGAATTGACGGATCTGGAGAAGGACATTCCGTCCCTGATCAACGCCCATTTTCAGGAGACGGTGACGGGCGGCACCCTGTCGTTCGATTACAAACTTCGCCCCGGTCCCTGCCCGACGACCAACGCGCTGAAGATCATGGAGATGGAGGGATTGCCGGTGGATCAGCCGCCAACGGCATGAGCGAGGCAAGTCGCTGCCTCACAATCAAACATTTACCGACGTAAGCAACCCTGCTAGGATATCGCCTGTGAAGGAGATGTTGGCGGATGCTGGCGCAAACATTCTGGAAAGTTGTCGTGGCCGACCACACTGACTTCCTCGATCGCTTGCTGGATGGGCTTGCGGCGCAGGACATTCGGTTTTGCGTGCTCGGCGGGCAAGGCGTCAACGCCTATGTTGATCCGGTGGTCAGCTTGGATCTCGACATCGTCATCGCCGTCGAGCAAAGCCGGCAGGTGGAGGAATGGTTGCGGCGAGAATTCCTCGTCGAGGCATTCCCCCACAGTCTTAACGTCTCGGCCAAAGGGTCGGATCTCCGGGTCCAAATTCAAACCGACCCACGGTACGCGCCCTTTGTTGGACGAGCGACCGAACGGACAGTCCTAGGACGTCAGTTGCCGGTCGCACATCTCGACGATCTCCTCCAAGGAAAACTCTGGGCCGCCCAGGATTCGACTCGCCGCCCAAGCAAGCGTCAAAAGGACCTCGCCGATATCGCCCGCCTTCTCGAAGCGTATCCGCAGTTACGCAGTCGCGTACCCGCAGAAATTCTGTCTCGTCTGGTGTAAGCTGCCCCTTCGATGTATTGAAAGACCCTAAGCTGCTTGGAGAAATCGCTCGAGCGCGGGCAGAGTATGCTCAAAGGAAAACGGTGCCTGCCATCCACCTCTTTAGGAGGATGGGATTCTAGTTGGCCTACGAACTCGTCCAAGCGAACGGCTCGAGCGTTCATTTCATGGCGTCGTCAATTCCGGACGCCAGTTCGGCGACCGCAAGCACGTCATGGCCTCCAGCGCGAAGCGCTCGGACAACGGAGAAGTCGCAACTTTCATCGGGAGGAAGCGCACGGACTAGCGCTTGGTGCGCTTGCGGAAAGAAGCACCAACCAACACCGTCTCTTCATGGGCCACGGTATCGGCGGCATAGCCAATGGCAGCGTGGATATCGGCTTTCGTGAGTCGAGGGTAGGCGTCAAGCAAATCAGCTTCGGTGGCACCCCTGACCCATTGTTTTGATTGGGCTAGCTCATCCCGCCCCCTTGATTCTCCTGCCTTCCCATAAGTAGCCCCATAACACCAATCCATAAGTCAATACTCATGCCTGACCCTTACTCTGGGGACGCGCGTGGTTGCGGTGGATTCTGGTGGAAGTCTCCGTGCATGCGATCAATGGCGCCCCGCAATTTCGATCGCTCTATTATCGAGTCGCGAAGAACCATGGGCACAACGCCGGCCGGGTGGCGGTCGCCCGGGCGATACTGAAGGCCATCTATGCCATGCTGAAGAAACAGGAACCGTTCCGGCCGATCCGACGCGGACAGCCGGTCAGCGCCTAAACGGGGACTGCCCGAGATGCCCCGGCATCTCAGGGCCACAGAATGATTGCGCGACCGG
>DAOLIU010000248.1:0-2047 GCA_035328385.1 Nitrospira sp.
GCGCCATCGATCCGTCCGAAGGAGGGAACACCACCCGGGCCACGCTGCGCATGAATTATCACTATGACACCCCGTTCGACGGGACGTTTTTCGCGAATGCCTATGGGCAATACTATGATTTCGACCTGTTCACGAACTTCACGTTCTTTCTGAATGACCCGGTCAATGGAGACGGCTTTCAGCAATCGGATCGACGGGGCATCTACGGAGGCGATCTTGGATACAAACAGCGGGCGGAGATATTCGGTATTCCCAGCGTGGGCACGATCGGATTTCAAACCCGTGTCGATGACATCCATGCGCAATTGGGAACTCAAACCACACGGGTGCCGACCGGTGTCACGACAGATAGCGATATTTTTGAGGCGTCGTATGAGCCCTATGTGAAGGCTGAATTGCAGCCTGCGTCCTGGATGAGAATGTCGGGCGGCCTTCGTGCGCCGATCTTCACGTTCGATGTGAACAATCGATGCAGTACCTGTGCGGAACAGCCCGCCGGGAGGAAGACGTCCAGTATGGTCCTACCCAAAGCGAATCTCGTGTTGGGGCCCTGGTTCAAGACGGAGTTCTTTGCGAACTACGGTCAAGGCTACCACAGCAACGATGCGAGGTCGGCCGTGGCGATCGACTCGGTGCCATTGGCTCGGGCGCAGACCTATGAAGTCGGTCTGCGCGCTCAGCCTTGGGGACCGGACGGAGTAACGCTGACTGCCTCCGTGTGGGCGATTGATCTCCAATCGGAATTGGTGTTCGTCGGTGACGAGGGCACGACGGAAATTCGCGGCCCCACCCGCCGCCGTGGCGTCGAAGTGGCGGCGCGGGGACAAATTTGGGGGCCGCTGTATTTTAACGGACACGTCGCTTGGACGAGGGCCGAGTTCACGAACGGTGACGCGATTCCGCTTGCGCCGGAACTCACCGCCTACGGTGCCTTGCAGTTGCAGTGGCCGGAAGGCTTGCGATCGCAACTGCAGGCAACCTACATGGGCGTTCGACCTTTGATTGAAGATCGAAGCGTCAAGGCGCCGTCCTGGGTCGACTTCGATCTCACTGAACGGTATCTGCTGCCGGTCAAACTGCCCCATGGCAAGTTGGAGGCTTTTCTGTTCATCCAAAATCTGCTCGATACAAAATGGGAACAGGCTACGTTCTACTTTGAATCGCGACTGCGTAACGAAGCGGCCGGCGTCAACGATATTCATTTCGTACCGGGCAACCCCCGCTTTTTCATGGGGGGCTTGGCCTGGTATTTCTGAGCGGCTGCTGAAACCGAACTCCAACTTCGTCCTCATACTCAGGCCCTCCACGTACGTGGTAAAGTACGCCTCGGGCCTTCGCTGCTCTGCGGCCTTGTTGGAAGTTCGTTTTGAGCGGCCTCACGTTCCCATCATGAGCATCTTTCCACCGAGAACCATAAGAGCTGATCAAGGAGGACCTTGAAGAATACCTCACCGGGAACAATTCTCCCTTCTGCCTATTTCAATCGCCCGACGCTTACGGTGGCCCGATCGCTCGTGGGTAAGTACCTGGTCCGTGAGAACGGGACTGGGGTGATGGCCGGGAAAATCATCGAAGTGGAGGCCTATGTGGGACCATCGGACAAGGCCTGCCATGCTTCGAAAGGTCGAACGGCAAGGACCGACGTCTTGTTCGGCTCGCCGGGCGTCTCCTACGTGTATCTCATTTACGGCATGTACCATTGCCTGAACGTCGTGACGGAACGTGAGGAATTTCCCGCCGCCGTCCTCATCCGGGCGATTCAATTGGACGGCCTGTTGATCGATGGGCCGGGACGCGTCTGCCGTGCACTCGGCATCGACCGGACGTTGAATCGGCTGGATATGACGATCGGCAAGCAGCTCTGGTTCGAGGAAAGGGAAAAGAGAACGAGCAAGCTACGCGTCGGTACGTTTCCGCGGATCGGGGTGGATTACGCGGGAAGCTGGGCGAAAAAACCTTGGCGATTCCGCTTGCTGTCCGGAGAACCGGCTTCGTCGGGTCGCCGCTCCCCACAGCCGAGCAAATAAGAAGGGGGGGCGCTGCGTTC
>DAOLIU010000249.1:0-2043 GCA_035328385.1 Nitrospira sp.
GCCATGTGCGAGAAGAGATCGTCCAGCAACTCGGCGACGCCGATGCCATGTTCGGCCGACAGGGGATACAGCTGCTCCTGCCCGAGGCGATAGAAATCGGCGACCAGCGGATCGGCCTTCGGGGTATCGATTTTGTTGATCACGTAGTAGACGGGTTTGTCCGAGCCGCGCAGGGTTTGTACGACTTCTTCGTCGGCCGGCGTCAGGCCTGAGCGGGCATCCAGAACCAGGACGAGAATATCCGCCTCGGCGATGGCGAGTTGGGATTGTTGCCGGATCAGGGACAACATGCCTTCGCTGGCTGTGGGGTCCAGCCCTCCCGTATCCACCAGGCGGAAGCGGCGATTGCGATAGGTCGAATCGGCGTAGTTGCGATCCCTCGTCACACCCGGCACATCGTCCACGATGGCCGCCCGCGTGCCGAGAATGCGGTTGAACAGCGTCGATTTCCCGACATTGGGCCGCCCGATGAGGGCGATAATGGGCAGCCGGCCGCCCTCAAGGGTGAAGAGCGGGGCCACAGGACCGCGCGTTTGTTTGGTGCGTGACATGGTGCGCGACGGTAGCATAGAGATTTCACCGAACACAATGACTCGTCTTGCCGCGCCGGTCTCCGGTATACTGCCAGGATGCTGTCACATCGCTCAGAGGCCGCCCATCAGTCCGTCGATTGGAGTCGGATCGACGATGTGTTGCTCGACATGGACGGCACGTTACTCGACCGTCATTTCGACAACTTTTTCTTCGAGGAAGAACTGCCGAGGCGGTATGCGGCGAAGCATGCGCTGACCTTCGAGGCCGCCCGGGATCGCTTGATGGCCATGTATCGTTCCGTCGAAGGGGAATTGGCCTGGACGGATTTACACTATTGGTCGGAGCGGGTAGACATCGATGTGGTGGCGATGCATCGCGAACTCGACCACATGATCGGGTTTCTTCCCGATGCCGAGGAGTTTCTCTCGTCGTTGCGTCGATTGGGGAAGCGCGTGACGATCCTGACGAACGCGCATCGGGCAGGAGTGGATGTGAAAACCGCCAAGACGGGGCTGGATCGGCATGTCGATCGTATCGTGGATGCCTTCGAGGTGGGATGGCTCAAGATGCGATCGGAGTATTGGCCGACCTGCCGGCAACTGGTCGGATTCGATCCTGCACGGGCGCTCTACATCGACGACGATGAGCAATGTCTGGCTGCGGCGGAAGATTTCGGGATCGGCCGGATTTTTCACCGCTCCAGGTCGAGCTCTCAGGCTTCCGCGGTTCCTTCCGCGCGGTTTACCTCCATCGAACATTTCCACGCGATCCTGCCCGGCTAAGCCGTTTGTCGCGCAGTCGGTCTCTCTGCGCAATCCATCACGTGTGCTATTTCGCGGGATCGAGCAATTCCCGGAGCTTCTGCGCCAATTCAGTGGGGAGGAAGGGCTTCTGGATGAAGCCGGTGCCCGGTTCCGCGAGAAACGTCGGTAACACGCTCCCCTCGGCATATCCCGACATAAAGAGCACCCGTAGCCCGGGCCATTGCCGACGCAGGTGCTCGGCCAAGGCTGGTCCTGTCATCTGCGGCATCACGACGTCCGTAAGCAGAATATGAATGGGGGTGCGGGCGGCGGCGACGAGGCGGAGCGCTTCCTGTCCGCTGGAGGCTTCCAGCAGGGTGTAGCCGTAATCGGACAGGGCCTGGGTGAGCAGCAACCGGACGGCATGCTGATCCTCGACCAGCAGAATGGTCTCCCGCCCGCAGTGTGGACGGGGTGGAAGTGTCGGCGCGGCAGCGAGCGGCGGCGCCTCCACCAGTGGAAAGTAGAGGTCGAAGGTTGACCCCTCGCCGGGTGTGCTGTCGGCAAAGATGAACCCCTGGCTCTGTTTGACGATCCCATAGACCGTCGCCAGTCCCAGGCCGGTTCCCTTCCCCTCTTCCTTGGTCGTGAAGAATGGCTCAAAGATATGCGACAGGGTGGCCCGGTCCATGCCCATACCCGAGTCCCGGACGGACAGGTGTGTGTAGCTCCCAGGAAGCAGGGCGGGATGCGGCACCGGCGAATC
>DAOLIU010000250.1:0-1991 GCA_035328385.1 Nitrospira sp.
AACACAACCAGGTTTCTCCGGGTCGGAAGACACACTGCTCGCCGCCATCCGCGAACGGATCGGAACCGTGCCGACTACGCCGCCGGCCGCAGCTCCTTAAAGATCTTCCAGGTCTTCAACAGCTCAACGGCCTTTTGAAGCTGCACGTCATCATCCAGCGAAATATCCCCGGCCCCATCCCCGGCCGACACGGCGCCATTCTTATGCGCAGGCTCCTCACCCGGCTTGGCCGAAGGCGATGGATCCTTTCCGGCTGCAGGCGCTTTGGCCGTCTTCGGTTCAGACTCTTTTCCGTCTTTCTCGCCGGCCTTTGCGACGGTCTGCGTTTGCAGTTTGACCACAATGTCCGGTGTGATGCCGGTGGACTGAATCGAGCGCCCCTTCGGCGTGTAGTACTTGGCCGTCGTGAGCCGGAGTCCCGACCCGTCACCCAGCGGCAGAATCGTCTGGACGGATCCCTTGCCGAACGACGTGGTCCCGACAATGACGGCCCGTCCCCAATCCTGCAACGCACCGGCCACAATCTCCGACGCGCTGGCCGAGCCTTCGTTCACCAGGATGATCATCGGCGAATCTTCCAGCGTCTCCTTCGTCTTGGAGAACCACTCATCCTTCTTCCCCTCACGACCTTTGGTATAGACGATCAGCTTCCCGTTCCCCACAAACTGTTCGGACACATCGACGGCCGCCGTCAACAGGCCACCGGGATTGTTCCGCAAGTCGAGAATCGTCCCCTGAACCTTCTGCTCCTTGAACTGCTTGAGCGCCCGGCTGAGGTCCCGTCCCGTGGCTTCCTGGAACTGCGTCAAACGCACATACCCAATGGTATTGTCGAGCACCTTGAACTTCACGCTTTCGATCTTGATGGTGTCCCGCACCAATGAAAACGCCAGCGGGTCCGCCGTGCCGTCCCGCTGGATCGTGAGGTTCACCTTGGTGCCTTTGGGGCCGCGCATTTTCTGCACCGCATCCATCAGCGTCAAATCCTTTGTGGGTTCGTCGTTCACCTTGGTAATGAAATCACCGGCCTTGATCCCGGCTCGATGCGCAGGCGTGCCTTCGATCGGGGAGATGACGGCGAGGCGGTTCTCCTTCACACCGATCTGAATCCCGACCCCACCGAATTCGCCTTTCGTTTCGACCTGCATTTCTTTGTACATCTCAGGTGTCATATAGGCCGAGTGCGGATCCAACGTGGAGAGCATCCCGCGAATCGCACCCTGTACGAGGTCTTTCACCTTTGTATCGTCGACGTAGTGCTTCTGCACCTGGGTCAAGACCTCGGAGAAGGTCCGCAGCTCTTCATAGGTCTCGGAGGCGTGGCCGGTCCGCTCCAATCCCTTTTCCAGCACAATGCCGATACCCAGGGCTACCGTCACCATCAGCAAAAGATATAACCACCGTCGGCTTCGCCGCTGTTCCATAACGTAGGTTTCCTTCCTTCCGAGGCCTATCGCTTCGACAGCCACACGAGGGGATCCACCGGTTCCGCTCCCTCGCGCAACTCAAAATAGAGCGTATTCTCACCCGTCATGCCCGTGTCGCCCGTTTCACCGATCGCTTCTCCGGCTTCGATCCGGGCCCCGACCGACGTCAATATTTTCGACGCATGGGCATACAACGAAAAGACTCCGTTCGCATGATCCATGATTATAACGAGTCCGTAGCCTTTCAACCAGTCCGCGTAGACAACCTGGCCGGCAAGCACCGACCGTATATTACTCCCTTCCGCAGCGCGAATCTCAATCCCTTTTCGCTGGATGTAGGTATTGAAGGTCGGATGCTTCTGCCGTCCGAAGTAAGACACCACTTGCCCTTCGGTCGGCCAGAGGAGCGTCCCGCGTAGTGCGCGGAGGCCTCCCGTCGCGGAGGGTGGACGAGTCGCCAGCGCTGCCCGACGTCTGGTTTCCAGTTCCTTCAGCAAGCTGTCGACCCGGCTGGCAGACCGCTCCAGCTCCTCGACGGCCCGGTCATGCGACTCCTTTTCTTGA
>DAOLIU010000251.1:0-1989 GCA_035328385.1 Nitrospira sp.
TGGATGAGGAGCCGGTGCCGGTTCCGCTGTTGGAAGGCATTTTGCGGAATCTCAAGCAGGCGTCGGGGGGCAAGCTGCCGATCGTGCTCCGCGGCGATGCAACGGTCGAATACAGGCACGTGGTGGCGGTGCTGGACGTGCTGCAGCGGGTCCCCATTGAAGATCTGGCGATCGCGACGAAGCCGATGGAAGGAAAACAATGACACGCGCCCGTCGGCCCGACTGGTGCATTCTGGTGGTCCGCTGTGATTGACTTGCCCGATGCCTGGTTACCCCGGATATCACTCGAACAAGGGCGGATGGAGCGGTCCGAGCATCGCCGCCGTCGTCCTCGTGCACGTGGTCGGGGCCTACGGACTCTATCAATTGAGCGAGACAGAGTTCATTCGGGATCTCATCCAGGTGACCAAGCTGATCGCGGTGCCGGAACCGCCGAAGCCTCCCGAGCCTCCCCCTCCAGAAGAAAAGCCGGAGCCGGAACCGGAGCCTTTGCCGGAGATTCCACCCGAACCGGCGCCGCCGGTCGCGGAAACGCCGCCGGACACGGTCGAGCCGCCGGCTCCCGAGCCGCAGTCTTCCGAGCCGGCTCAAGAAGGAGATTCCAAAGACTCCGGGCCGGCGGCCGACGCGCCGTTTGCCATCGGCAAGAAGGGAGACGGGTTCTCAGGATACGAAGGATTGTTGACCGCCTCGATCCAGGCGGTCTATCAGCAGCCGCCCGATCTTCCGGCCGATGTCGAGTATGCGGTGTTATGCCAGCTCGAACTGGACGAGGACGGGTATATCCTTGGATACAAGCTTGTGGGCACCTCCGGCCATCCCGCGTTCGACCGTTCCGCGCAGATGGCGCTCTCGCGCTTGCGACAGGTCCGGCCGCCGCCGCCCGGCATGTCGCGAACGATCGTCGTGAAGTTTTTCCCTCCTTGACGATGCGACGAAGGGGTTGATGGAGAATGAGTGAATCGAACCAGCTGCGCCGCCGGTTCATTCTGGCGTCGGTCGTCATCGGAGGGACATTCTTCGTTGCGCACAGCATCAACTCGGTGGTCGCGAGTTCGATCGCCTACTCCTTGCCGGCGGTGAGAATGGACGCCTCCGCAAACGCGGCGGCGGCGGATGTATCGCCGGGGGCCAAGCAGCAGCTCGTCCAAGACATCCTGGCGAGCAGTCTGTTTCCTCTGCCGGCATCTCCATCCGCCCCGGCGGGCCCCGGCGGCGCTGCCGGGATCAACGTGGCCCCGCTCAACGTCGCGACAAAGGTCAGTTTGATCGGCGTGGTCGTCGGCACTGCGGGTGATGCGCGCGCCATCATCGAAGACCTCGCCGGCAAGAAACAAGGTCTGTATCGACTCTCGGACCGCATTCCAAATGTCGGCGAGTTGGCCGCGATCGAAAAGGACCGGGTGCTGTTTCGCGACGGAGGACAAGAGGAATGGCTTGAGGGGGAGATAGCCAAGCTCCGGGCAACGATGAAACCGTTTGTCCGGCGAGAGGAGTTTCAACCCGCTCCCGTTTCCGTTGCGGTCGCCGCGCCGGCCAGACCGGCGCGGCAGATCGTCGAACGCGCCCGCCTCGTCCAACTGGCGGCGAATCCCGAAGACTATTTGAATGAGGCGCGTGTCAGACCCCATTTCGATCACGGCGACCGATTCGACGGATTGATCATCGACGGTGTTCGGCAATCGGGAGTCTTGGAGCAGACCGGGCTGCAGAACGACGACGTGGTGACCGGAATCAATGGGGTGCCTGTTCAGGACCCAGGGCAGCTCTGGGAAATATTCAAGCAACTTCAACATGAACGGAGGGCCCGAATGAACGTCCTCCGGCAGGGAAAGCCGACGGTATTGACGATGGAAATCCGATGAGATCCGAAGGGTGAGAAGGCCTTGAGGCCGGCACGCCCACCGGCCGTGGGGCCTTCCTGTTCAGAGGGTCGGGATAGGCTCGGTCCCTCTGAATACCGGGGACGGGCTGCCGTACAAGTACGGC
>DAOLIU010000252.1:0-1983 GCA_035328385.1 Nitrospira sp.
GGATCTGCGTGGTGCCGAGCGACGGGAGGTTGTAGGTCAGCACGACCGCGCCGACGCGCTCCGCCACCGCGAGTACGTCCGCCGAAGATATTCTCGAAGATGTCGGAGAAGCCCTCCCCCGAGAATCCGCCGCCCGATTCCTGACCACCGAAGCCGCGCGCGCCGGTCTGTTGCCGGGCCTTTTCAAAGGCCTCCGCTTGTTCCCATTGCGCTCCGTACTGGTCGTACTTCTTCCGTTTGTCCGGATCGGACAAGACTTCATGGGCTTCGTTGAGTTCCTTGAATTTTTTCTCCATCTCGGCTTTCTTGGCGCCGCTATGGAGGTCCGGATGGTACTGGCGGGCGAGGCGCCTGAAGGCTTTCTTAATATCGTCGGCTGAAGCGGAACGGGCGATGCCGAGAATCTGGTAGTAGTCGCGTGCAGTTGTCGCCATGACTTAGAAGAATAACACCGATGATGAAGGGATCAACGGTCGTTCCTTTAGAATGTCGTCGTCACAAAGCGGAAGGCTTGGTACACGCGCAAACCCATTCGATGTGTGGGCGTCAGCTTACGAGGTTGCCGGGGGATTGGCAAGGGCAAGATGGCCGTCAAACGGACGAGTATCGCAGTCCACATAGGCAGGCCGAAATTGAGTCTCGAATTGGGCCAGGCGCGGCCCGGCGTCGGAGATATGCATGAATCATGAACGACCGAGGCTGTCATATACCTGTTCAGGAAACGGAGGGAGTCTTGGCCCGCGCCATCAACTTGCAGTATGAGCAGACCTCGGCGCTCGTCGGTTGACCGCATGTCCGGCAGGGATGCAGAGCGATCCGGTCTTTTTCGGTCATCGACCGGTGAATCAATTCGGCCTTTTTTTGCCTCTCCAGAAAACCCCAATAGAACGTGTGCTTCGTACCGGGGGACTCGGTTTCAAGGCGGTTCAGGACCTCCTTATAGAGGAGTGTCTTGGCGCCTTGGGCCATCGGGCACTCTTCCACGATGTAGTCGATCTTGTTCAGCACGCAATAGGCCGCCAGTTCGCGCTCCGTCAGCCGATAGAGCGGCTTGACCTTTTTCGCGAATCCCTCGACGGAGGCCGGCAAGCTCGGCCCTTGCTTGTCGAGATAGTCTTCCTGCCAATGCAACACATTGCCCAGCAGGCGCGCCGCCTCGTCGTCCAGGTTGTGTCCCGTCGCCATGACGTCGTATTCGTGCTCGATCGCCGCGCGATTGAATTGATAGCGTTTGATGGTTCCACAGGTACTGCAGGTCGGCCGGCGCGCGAGCATCGACAGTTCCCTGATCCCGGCGCCTTCTTCCTGTTCGACTGTATGGGTATGGAGCGTCGCGCCGAGCGGAGCAGCCACGGTCTGGGCGAAGCGGCGTACCTTTTCGTGCGACCGTTCCGAATAGTTCCTGATGCCGAGATTCACATAGAGCGCGTCGGCCTTGTAACCCAGCTTCAATAGAATGTCCCACAAGGCCAGGCTGTCCTTGCCACCCGACACGGCGACCAGGATGCGGTCCTCATGGCCGAACATCTTTTGCGATTTGACGGCCTTGGCGACCTGATCGTGGACGAAGCCGTTGAAGCAACCCTTGCAGAACGCGGCATGGTGCCGCGGCAGCTTGATGACCGCTCTCGTCTTGCACTTGGTGCAGTTCATGGGTTGATCTTACGGGCGAAATCGCGGCGAAAGCAATTGGGATATCGGGATAAGGAGCACGGTTGGGCCGGACGGCGGCAGGACCCATACGAAAAGTAAAGACGATCGAGCAGCGTCTATTGGCAGGCTACCCATTGTTCGACGGCTGGACGCACCGCTCGTTCAATTCCGATGCCCGTCGGAAGCGAATTGGATGGGCCTTCCATCGCGACGATCCCGACATAGCCTTTGCTCCGGTCCCAAAATGGATAGGCTCCATAGATGCCCGGGCTGGACACTCTGGTGCCGGGAGCGCAGTTGAAAGTCGGGCTTTGGCATTCGTGCCAAAGC
>DAOLIU010000253.1:0-1973 GCA_035328385.1 Nitrospira sp.
TCGGACATCCTTGTCGGGAAACGCTTCGCCCATTTTCGGTCGGGCGCCTGAATGACGCGATGCGGAATAGTGCTCGCGCCGATCTTCACCTGTCGGGTCTCGGCGCCGCCCAACTCTCCTTCGCCGATGTCTTGGAGCAGGTCCAGGACATTTTCGCCGGCGGACCGCTCCGTTACGCTGCCCGAGAGCACCAGCAGGTCCTTGGCCCTGGTCATTCCGACATACAGGACCCGGCGCCGTTCCGCTTCCTCCCGCGCCGCGAATTTCTCGCGAATCAACACGGAGCCGAACGTCCGCCGATCGCCGAGCGAGAGTCCGTAGGTTCCGCTCGACCAGTCGTAGACCACCGTCGGCTTCGACGGCTCGCGCCCGGTTCCCTGGTGAAGCCCCGGCAGGAGGACGACCGGGAATTCGAGCCCCTTGGCCTTATGGATCGTCAGGATTTGGACCGCATCGGCATTCTCCTCGGCCAGCGGGCTTTCCGCCTCGTCCGGCTGCTCTTCCAATCGCGCCACCATCAAGTCCACGAAGGAGCCGAACGTCAGGTGCGGCCGATCGGAGAGGGATGCGGCCGTCTGTTTCAGCTTGAGCAGATTCGCCACGGCCTGTTCCCCGTGGAGCGAGGAGGCCGCCAGTTCGAGCAGAGGCAGACGGTCGAACACCAATTGGATGACTTCGGCCAACGAGACGACCGCCGCATCCCGGCGGAGGTGTGCCAACCGCCGGTATAAGAGCCGCACGGGTGTCGCGCGCGGATGGAGCCAGGCAAGCAGTTTGGACTCGTTCAAATAATCGAGCAGTCCTGCGTCATGCAGCGCGGAGAGATCCGCATCGGTGCAGCCGCCGAGCGGCGACCGCAGCACTCCCGCAAGCGCCAGTCGATCGTGCGGATGGTCCAGCACCCGGAGCACGTTGACCAGGTCGATCACTTCCTGGCGGCGGTAAAAATGTTTCTCCCCTTCGATGACGTACGGGATGTCGTGCCGGCGCAGGGCGTCGAGATAGGCGTCCGCTTGTGTGAGTCGACGAAACAGCAGCGCCACGTGCTTGGCCTGCATGTGCGGATGAGCCGTGAACTCGTCCTTGAGCCAGCGGGCCAAGGCTTCGCCTTCCGCCCGGGCCGCTTCCTCCGCGTCGAAGGCCTCGCCCCCTTCTTTGGGCGCGACCATGTGGAAGCGGACGCCGGGGTCCGTAAAGGCCGGCGGGCGTTGCGGTTGGGCTTCCAGCCGCACGTTGGCCGGCTGGATGAGCGGGCGACGTTCGAAGAGGCGGTCAAAGACGTCATTGACGGAACTCAGCACTGCGGCATCGCTCCGGAAATTCGTCGTCAGTGTGCTGACCAGGCCTCCGTCGGCCGCGATCTTCTCGACGACCCTGTCGAAGGCCTCGATGTCGGCGCGGCGGAAAGCATAGATCGACTGCTTCGGGTCTCCTACGATGAAGAGTTTGCCCGGATCGAGCGCGATCTCGCGCCACTCGGTCGCATGGGACCCAGCCCGTTCGGAAACCGCCAGGATGACGTCGTACTGCACCGGATCGGTGTCCTGAAATTCGTCGACGAGCACGGCGCGGTAGTCGCGTTTGACGCGCTCGCGTACGGCGCGATGGTGCCAGAGCAGTTGTCTGGCGCGCGCGAGCAGGCCGTCGAACGAGAGCCAGCCTCGTGCTGAAAAGGAGGCGCGGATCGACCGGATCAGCGGCAAAACAAGTTTCAACAATACAATGAAGTAATGATGGTCAAGATCCAGTAATTGCTTGGAAGTTTTGATGATCGATGCCGCTTCATTGAAGTCGAGTTTCTCCCATCCGCCGACCAAGTTGCCGACGTCTCTACCCAGACAATCCCGTACCTCTTGCGGCACTGCCCGCGTTGCGTCCGTTCCCTGTTCCGCCAGGTGGGTCAGGAGCGATCCGGACGCGGCGAGCATCAACTCGATCTTGCGCCGCTTCGGACGGTCATGAGCTTCAAGGAG
>DAOLIU010000254.1:0-1968 GCA_035328385.1 Nitrospira sp.
CGCGGCCGCGGGGAGAACGCCACGGACGCCGACGAAGGGCTGGGCGGCATCGTGAATTGGACGGCGATTTGGGTCACTTTCAAGCTGGCGTCCCTGACATCTATCGCCTTGCTCGTCCTCGGATTGCCCATCGCCTACTGGCTGGCGTATTCGAGGCGGCGATGGAAATTTCTCGTCGAGTCTGTCGTGGCTCTTCCGCTGGTATTGCCCCCCACCGTGTTGGGATTCTACATCCTGGTGGCCATCGGTCCGCACAGCCCCGTCGGGCGGTTTTACACCGACATCGTCGGGCAATCGCTGCCGTTCAGTTTCCAAGGGCTGCTGCTGGCGTCGATCCTCTACAGCCTGCCGTTCGCGGTTCAGCCCTTTGCGTCGGCATTCGGTCACGTCGACCGTAAGCTGATCGAAGCGTCTTGGACGTTGGGCTTGTCACGATTCAAGACGTTCTTCAAGCTGATCGTGCCGCTTTCCACCGCCGGGCTCGTAACGGGAGTCGTGTTGAGTTTCGCCCATACCCTGGGTGAATTCGGCGTCGTGCTCATGGTGGGCGGGAACATCGAAGGCGTGACACGCACCATTTCCATCGATATCTACGACGAGGTGCAGGCTCTGAACTACGCGCAGGCTTCAAAGACCGCCGCGTTCCTCCTGGTGATTTCCTACCTCGTGTTGCTCCTCGTGTATGCCGTCAACCGGAATGTGTGGACAGCATGGCCCCGGAAATAGCCATCGACATCCAGAAGACCTTTCCCGGCCGCGCGACGATCCGTGCGCATATTCGGTACCCGGTCGAGGCCTCGACGGTTTTGATTCTCTTCGGTCCATCCGGATCCGGCAAAACCACGGTCCTGCGATCGGTCGCGGGGCTTGAATGTCCGGAACAGGGGACGATCCGCTTCATCTCGCGGACCTGGCTGGATACGGCGGCCCGCATCAACATTCCTCCGCAAGATCGCCGGATCGGGTACATGGCTCAGGAATACGCGCTGTTTCCCACCTATACGGTCGCGGGCAATATCGCCTATGGTTTGAGCCATCTCAGTGTTCCTGATCGAAAGCGGCGGGTAAGTGAGGTCTTGGAGTTGTTTCAACTGCGCGGCCTGGAATCGGTCAAGCCCCGCGAACTCTCCGGCGGGCAGCAGCAGCGAGTGGCTCTCGCGCGAGCGGTCGCGCCGAGACCGCAGTTGTTGCTGCTCGACGAGCCCCTGTCGGCGCTGGATGCGCCGACCAGGATCCGGCTTCGCGTGGAGCTCAGAAGTCTCTTGAAGCAGCTGGCGCTGCCGTCGATCATCGTGACGCATGACCGCGAGGAAGCATTGGCTTTGGGCGATGTGATGGCAGCGATGAGCGATGGGGCGGTTCTCCAAGTCGGTACGCCGCAGGATGTCTTCAACCGGCCGGCAAATGCGGAAATCGCCAAGATCGTCGGGGTGGAAACCGTGGTGCAAGGGCGGATTCTGCAAACGACCGACAGCCTGGTCACGATCGGGGTGGGAGAACAGACGCTGACGGCCCTGGGCGGGGCCGAGCTAGGTTCGCCCGTGTTCGTATGCATCCGTGCGGAAGACGTCATGCTTGAGAAGGCCGACGCGGCATCGACGAGCGCCCGCAATCATGTGAAGGGAATTGTTCGTGACATGGCTTCGGCAGGACCGCTGGTCAAGGTGACCCTGGACTGCGGATTCCCTCTCGGTGTGCTGGTTACCAGGTCCGCTTTGGAAGAGTTGGGGCTTGAGCCAGGCTTACCCGTACGGGCAGCGATCAAAGCCGGATCGGTACATGTCGTGCCCCGTCAGGATGGAAACTGACCCGAGAATGGCTGGTACGCTCGCTGCCGGCGAATGAGTCCTCCCCACGTCGGTGACGGGCAAAACCAAGTAGTCTTACTAGCCGAGAAGTTCAAGACTGGCCTCTCCCCAGCTTCTGTGGATAACCCTGTGTGTAACGATTGAATCCGAGAAAGAAGCC
>DAOLIU010000255.1:0-1951 GCA_035328385.1 Nitrospira sp.
GTTTGGCCGAAAGGATATTGTGGCGGTCGAAGTCGTCGCAAGGGATCAGGATGCGACGGCCGCACCTGCTCGATCAGTGCCGATCGTCCTCGGCAATTCACCGCCACAGATCCTCTCAAGTCCGGCCGCGTTGACCAATAGAGAGCAATACGAGTACGTCGTCCAAGCGAAGGATGTCGATGGCGATAGCATCAGCTATGGGCTCGAGACAGGGCCTCCAGGGATGACGATCGACAAGGCGACGGGCCACGTGACCTGGAAAGTGACGCCGGGTGTCGGGGGAACTCATCGCATCAAGATCATGGTGGAAGATGGGCAGGGTGGCACGGCCTGGCAGGATTTTGAGCTCTCGATACCCTCTACTGCCCAATCGCTGACGGTCCTCCCCACTCAAGGCTAGTCGGTTCCGGTGGGCCTCCTTATTTTCTGTTCTGTCCCCTCCGACCTTGTTCCGGACTTTCCCGGTTTGTTAGAATCTCCCTATCGTCCTGACGAAAGGAGTTTTCGACACCGGCGTGCGCAAGATCAAACTACGGGAAGGCACGAATACCGCAGCCCTGTTCGGGCACCATGATCGACACCTCAAGCTGATTGAGGAAGAGTTCGGTGTGCGATGCTCGGCGCGGGGTGAAGAAGTGACGGTGGAGGGTACGCCTGAGACCGTCAAGCAGGCGGAACGGGTTCTCAATGAGCTCGCTTCGTTGACGAATGAAGGGTATGACCTGCGGTCCGATGATGTGACGCATGCGCTGACCGCTCTCCGCCACAACCACGACGCTTCTCTCAAAGAACTGCTTTTCAGCGCTTCCCCCATCGTCACTCGGAAGCGATTCATCGTTCCGAAGACTCCGACTCAGAAATACTATCTGGACGCGATCGAAAAACACGACATCGTGATCGGTATCGGTCCTGCGGGCACGGGCAAGACCTACTTGGCCATGGCGATGGCGGTCAGTGCGCTGATGAAAAAAGATGTCAGCCGCATCATCCTCGCAAGGCCGGCTGTTGAGGCCGGCGAGAAGCTGGGGTATTTGCCCGGCGACATGTATGCCAAGGTCAATCCCTACCTTCGGCCGCTCTACGATGCCCTGTTCGATATGATGGATATGGAACGGGCCAATCGTTTGATTGAGCGAGGGGATATCGAAATTGCGCCCCTTGCGTTCATGCGCGGCCGTACCCTGAACGATTCATTTGTGATCCTGGACGAAGCGCAAAACGCGACTGCCGAACAGATGAAGATGTTCCTCACACGGTTAGGCTTCCATTCGAAGGCCGTCGTGACGGGGGACATTACGCAGATCGACCTGCCGTCGGACCGGGTGTCCGGCCTCATCGAGGTGCGCGACATTCTTCAGGACATTGCCGGGATCGAGTTCGTCTACTTCGACGAGCGAGATGTCGTGCGGCATCGCCTCGTCCAGGAGATCATCAAGGCCTACGATCGTCATACGGCCAGTCCTGCGCCTCCGGCTCAGCCACGGAAAGGCGAGGCTCAGACGAAGGGCCATCGTTCGGATTCTAAGCCCACCCGTCCCGCGGCTCCTTCCACAGGTTCCTGGGGCCAGTCTCATTAATGCCGGTTGTGATCGGCATGCGGCTGACGCGGTGGCACCTTCGCCCCGGCGTCCTCAAGCAACTCGCCATGCATGTCTTGCAAGCAGTCGGCGAAGCCGAGGCGCTTCTGAGTGTTGAGATCGTCGGCGATGTCAGGATGCGGCGCCTGAATCGAACCTTTCGTCATCGCGACAAGACGACGGATGTGCTGGCGTTTGCGACCAGGGAAGGGCCCGGGCCACCCTCGTCTCTTCTCGGGGACGTCGTTATTTCCCTGCCGCAGGCCATTCGTCAGGCGTGTCGTCATGAGCAGGGCGTTGACCACGAGTTAGCGGTGCTCCTGATTCACGGCATTCTCCATTTGTGCGGATATGCCCACGAGCGCAGTGAGGCG
>DAOLIU010000256.1:0-1918 GCA_035328385.1 Nitrospira sp.
AGCACCGCCAGCACCACAGGGCGGTGTGTGAGCTGGAATGCGGAATTGCGGCGAGTCGTCACGCGCTTAGAGCGCCTAAATAGCGGGCGATCTCACGAAGTGCGGTATCAAAGCTCAGAGCAAGTGGAGGGGGTTATCCGGCGACATCAATCGACGAGGGCTACGGCCGATGAGCCGCCGGCACGAGCAAGCTTGGCATAGTGATTGAGTCGGTTCACTAGAGGAGTTTATCCACCCACTTAATGAAGAGAGGCTGCGCCTGAATAGCGGGCGGTTCTCACGAAGTGCGGTTTGGTGGTCCCAACGGGATTCGAACCCGTGTCTGAGCCTTGAGAGGGCTCCGTCCTAGGCCAGGCTAGACGATGGGACCAAGATAGGCAAGACGAAGAGCGCGACTGTATCACAGGGCCCGAAGCCGGTTCAATGCAGCCGACCAATGTTTTGCTGTTTTTCGAATCCCCCAGTAGCTCTCCCGACCCGTTCGAAACCATGAAATAAGAGGCATCGGTACACCATGCCTTTGATAAGGAGATCCGTGCTGGAAGAGCCGAATGGGCAACCGAATCCGGCATCTTGACAGCCATACGGACATGGCCTAACGTGTCGTATTCACATCCGTTTTCGACTATTGAACTGATCATTCACCAAGAGCTCCCGCACGCTTGCATGAAGGACTGGCTCGACACCGATCCGATGGAACTGGATAGTCCAGAGGGGACGATTGAAAAAGCGAAACCCGAACAAGGTCTTGAGTTGCACGTCGGCTCGAACGTGTTTCGCACGACCAACGGTGTGGTAAAGATTCAAGGCAAGGAACATTTGGTTCTTGAAGTCCGTCCCGATCCACCCGCCCTCTTTCTGACCATGGATATCTATGACGAACAAGGACGGCGCATCGGGCATCTTCGCCGAAATTCCGTGTCCGCGTCATCGGCGGCCAGATTCGCGGTTTCCTCCAGCGCGGCGCCGGATCTGACGATCAACGACGCGCTAAACGTGATGGTCGTGGATCGGGAGACGGGACGGACCCTCATCGAAGCGTATCTGTTCCAAAAACGGAAGATCCGCATCGCCTCAGGCCAGTTCTATTCACACAAGGGAGAATTCGTCTCCATCAGCCCCCACTATTGTCGGGTCGGTACGGGATTCGCGCGCTTCGGCGACGTCATCGAAAGCCGAGGCGGCACAGCCGCCATCGGTTGACGGTCCGTTTACGTTCCCGCTTCATATTCCACATCAGCAGCGCCTGCGAAGAACATCATCCCTTTGACAAGGAGGAAAAGTCTCGTACAATGGGGCCGATGACCGACATCGTCAAACCGAGCGTCCAGGCTTTTCTCGTGTGCGATCAGGTGATCGAGGACAGCGTCACGAAGAAGAAAAGCCTCATCGGCCTGTTCACGCATCTCCAGGCGGCGGCCTTTCCCTTCCAGCATCAACAGATGGGCCTGTATTTCTGCCTGACCGACGCCGAGGGGACCTATCAGTTCGATATCGATTTGGTGTATCTGAACGCGGAACAATTGGTGTGTCGTGCCACCCTGCCCAACATCGTCATCGGCGATCGCCTGCAGATCTCCGATTTCGGCATCAATATTCCTTCGCTGATCTTCCCGGCTCCCGGACGTTATGAGTTCCGCCTGCGCATGGAAGGGCATCTGATCGCGCAGAAAGACTTCAACGTGATGCAGCTCCAGCCCCATCCGGCCTCCTAACGGATCGCCGTGAAAGGTGATCTTCAGCCGTCCCCCTGCACCGTGTCGTTATCTTCGCCACGGCTTCTCTGAACGGTCTCTAGAAACGTCCTGAATATCGGCCGCCCGGCGGTCCCGCAAGCCCTTCTCCGCCGCTGGCTCTTGTGATAGAACAACCGGCAGACCTATTTTTTCCTGAAATAGAGAACCAAGTGACCGATTCG
>DAOLIU010000257.1:0-1908 GCA_035328385.1 Nitrospira sp.
TGAGGGCGCGCGTTCCGCGAGCACAAGAGACGATCGGGTCGCCCATCCCTATTTTTCTGAGCGACGCGAGAACGCCGCGGGAGGCCTTTTTCAACATCCTGCTAGGCGAGGGAGAGCGGGGAGCCGATTGCCGGTCTCTCGAAGAGGTCCCACGCGTTACCGCCGCGGAGAAAGACTTCCATCCACCGGACTTCACTGCCATGGCGCATCGGCCAACCGCTGCTGCCCGGGGCAAAAGCCAGTTCGCCATGGGGAACGGCGAACGCTCCGTCGCTTACGGTGGCCTCGTGTTGTTTGTCGCTGATCCGCACCATGATGCGCTTGCCAGGCCGCACCCGCGTTGGATCGTAGGCGATCGTCGTCTTGAGGTTTCCGTATCCATCCACGTACGCGATTGCGGAGGCCGGCGGGGAGGGAATGACCGCCGGTTCGATGTCTTCGCCCAAGGCCGACGGCAGGCCCAGCGCGATCGCGGCCGCCGCTTGAGGAAACACGTCCCGCGACCGGAACTGGCTGCCGTCGGCGCGAGAGGCCGCCCAGCGTAACTTCTCGGCGATATCCTTAACGAAGGAGAACGCGTAGCCCGCGTTCACGCCGACCACCCGAACGCCGGTCGGCAGCCGCGCGTAGGCCAGGCGCTCGCCGGCGTTTTCCGCTCGGGCCTGCGAATCGTCTTCCCGCGGAGCCACGTTGTGATAGATCAGGGTGCCGGGCGGGGAAGCGTGCAGGCCCAGTTGTGCGATGCAGAAACCGGCTGCAATCGTGGAGAAGGCCGGCACCGGAGTCAGCACGGGTTCCACGTCGGGCAGGTGCAGTTTGATCCGCTGTACAACCTCGGCGAAAGCCAGATCACCGATTCCATAGTCGGCAATGATATGTATCAACATGATTCACCTTCGCACGCGCAAGCCTGCACCCGTCTTTCCTGGCAGTCTATCTCACCGCGTCTCAACTTCAGAAAGGTAAATCTCAGGCGGTCAATTCTTTGGGAGGGAGGCGGAGCGGGGGGCGGTGAAATTTCCGTCGCAGCCAGTTCAAACTGTTCATCACGTGGGGTTTGCGTAAGATCCACCCTTGAAGTCTTGCCTTGCCGGCGAAATCGGCAAGAAGGGAACGGCGATCGCAATCACCACGAGCACGATGCCGGACCCCGCATAAATCCAATGCAGAGCCTCCTTGGAAATCCATTGTTCCATTGTTGGCCCCCCTTCAACCAGTTTATGTCGCGGGACGCATCTTCCAGACTAGGAACGCCCCTAAGCAGGAGAGGGATTTCATTGGACGGAGGATCGATTTTCGCAAGGAAGAAGATAGACGAGAAGATCCGACAAGTCGGGAGCCAGACGCTAAGCGATGGACTCAGCCATTGTCCGTAAAACTTTGGCCGTCGATCCGATCACGGCGCAGTTGGCTATGCAAACGCCCGGTTCAGGTCATTGAGGTGCTTGGTTTTCTCTTCGTCGCTGACCCAGGCACCTTCAAAGGAATTGCGCGCCAGATGGTAGAGGTCATCGCGGGTGACCGGCAGGTGTTCAATGAGTGCACGGTAGTTGTCGTTCACGTACCCGCCGAAATAGGCAGGGTCGTCTGAGTTGACGGTCGCCTTCAATCCCTGTTTGAGCATGGTCAGGATCGGATGCTGATCCATGTCCTTCACCACACGGAGCTTGAGATTGGACAGGGGGCAGACGGTGAGAGTCTTGCCTTCCGCTGTCAGGCGTCGCACCAACGCGGCATCATCCAGCGAGTGGTTGCCGTGATCGATGCGATCCACCCGCAATAGATCCAACGCCTGATGGATATATTCTGCCGGCCCTTCCTCCCCGGCATGAGCGGTGACCCGAAAACCGAGTTCCCTGCACTTCGCGAAGACTCGTGCAAACTGTTCCGGCGGGTGACCGATTTCCG
>DAOLIU010000258.1:0-1865 GCA_035328385.1 Nitrospira sp.
CCCAGCGGTTCGTCCGATCGCCCGGCGCTGACTTGCAGATCGACCGTCCCGGAGGGCACGACGATCGGTTGCTGAGGATCGCCGATCGCCACCTGGCAATCGACGGCGCGTCCGGCCAGTTCCCGTTTGACGAAATCGTGGATCACCCCGCGGATTTGTTCGGGATAGATGAGCCGTTTCCCACGGGCCTGCGGGAGACCCTGCGCCTGATGCGCAACAGCCCCCTGCACCTGGAACAGCGGCCGGACCGGAGCCCGCTCCCCTGCCATGGCCGGGAGGACGGCGCTCGTGACCAGGCTGATGGTCGCAACAGACAGGAGGCTGAGTCGATTCACAGGTGTCACCCTTGGTTGAAGGTGCGGCGCCGATTACCGGCGCAGGTTGTTGGCAATCTGCATCATTTCATCGGATGCCTGAATGGTCTTGGAGTTAATTTCGTAACTCCGTTGGGCGATGATCATGTTGACCATCTCCTCCGCCAGATTGACGTTCGAACTTTCCAGGAAGCCCTGCTGCAAGGTGCCGAAGCCGGTCGAGAATCCGCCTGTGCCCTGTTGCGCCGGCCCGGAGGCAAAGCTGTCCAGGAACAGGTTGCCGCCCATCGCCACCAAACCCGAAGGGTTGTCGAAGCGCACCAGCTGAATCTGCCCCACCTGCGACGCTTGTGTGACGCCGGGAAGCAGAACGGAGACGGTGCCGTCCTGGCCGACATCGATTTTCAGCGCGCCCGACGGAATCGTAATCACCGGGTTGAGCTGGTCGCCGTCGCCGGTCACGAGATTGCCGACGTTATCGCGCTTGAAGGATCCGTTGCGGGTATACATGATGGTCCCGTCGGGCCGGGTCACTTGGAAAAATCCGGCGCCGTCGATAGCCAGGTCGAGATCGTTCCCGGTCTGCCGCATGTTACCTTGCACCCATTCCTTGGCCACCGTAATGGGACGCACACCGCCCCCGACCTGCACGCCGACAGGAAAGACGCCCACGTTCGACGCGTTCGTGCCCGGTAAGCGTTGAATCTGATACAGCAGATCGCCGAATTCCGCACGGCTGCGTTTGAACGCGTTCGTGTTCACGTTCGCCAGATTGTTGGCGATGGTATCCACGTTCAGTTGCTGGGCCGTCATGCCCGTCGCGGCCGTCCACATTGCGCGAATCATACGCTCCTCCTATTGCACCCGGCCCAGATCCTGAATGGCCGTTTCGGTCATGCGATCCATCGTTTGGATCAATTTCTGCGCCGACTCGTAACTGCGCATGCCTTGCATCATCTTCACCATTTCACTCAACGAATTCACGTTGGACTCTTCGATGTGTCCCGACTGCACCTGCGGCCTTGTCGACACCGCCGGTTTCCCGCCGACAAACAGTCCTTCGGCAAACTTTTGCGGCATCGCGTTCTCCGGGAACTCGACCACCTTGATGCTGCCGATCGGAGTGCCGTCCACCTGGATCGCCCCTTCCGCATTGATCTGAATGTTGCCGGGCGGCACCTTGATCTCTCCTTTGGTGCCCATGACAGGGTGCCCGAGATTGGTGACCAGGCGTCGTTGGCTGTCGAGAGAAAAGATGCCGTTGCGCGTATAGCGAACCCCGTCCGGGGTCTTGACCTCAAAAAACCCATCGTTCTGTATGGCGACATCCAGTGGATTGCCGGTAATGCGGATCCGCCCCGGCTCAAAGGCCGTTCGGACCCCATGCACTTCGGCAAATACCCGTTCGCTGGGACCGGCCGGTCTGGTCGAAATGGCGGAGGAGAGGCCTCCTGACACCACTCCCATCCCCGTCGAACTGGCTCGGGCGAAAAGGCCGCGGAATCCCTGCTGGTCCTGCTTGAATCCGGCCGTGTTCACGTTCGCCAGATT
>DAOLIU010000259.1:0-1855 GCA_035328385.1 Nitrospira sp.
GTCGTCAAGAGACCCGTCGCCAGCAATCCCCACAGCAACATGTCCCCGGCGTGAATCGCGATGTCCGTATCCAGTCCGGATCCGGCCCGCTCATGCGGCCTTGCCGCGCCGGAGGCCGGAAGATTTTCTTCCTCCACCGTGCCGCCGCATCAGTGCTGCCTTTCGCTTCATGACGTCCCGCGACAGGGAGTCCTTCTCGATGCCGGCGTCTTCCGCCTGGGGAATCATTTCGGTTTCCTCTTCCTCGATATGATGCGCGACGAGCTCGCCCAGCACTTTGAACTTCGTCGCAAAGGCGTCCTCGCCCGCCTTCATGCGGCGCAGCTCTTTGATCAAGAGCTTGGCGACGTGGTGCTCCTCCACGGCTTCCTTCACGCCGTCTTCGTCGTCGATCACGTCGGCGATGGCGGGATAGACGAGCTCCTCCTCGATCGCCGTATGGACCTCCAGTGCCGTGAGCGTTTCCTCCGCTATTGCCGACCTGGTCCGCTTGTCAGCGTCTTCGAATTTCGAGAACAGCTCCTTGACCATCCGGTGATCGGCTTTCAACGTCTCGAACACATCCATTGTTTCCCCGACGTCCTGTTCATTGGTCCTGTCCGTCTCTTCGCGCATGGGTTCCTCCTTTTTTAACCGGCGCCACGGTCGACGCGTCCTCGGCAAAACTCCCCCCGGCCGATCCGGTTCAGGCTTCCTCGCGGTCCTCGCGCTGTACGATGCGCTCGAACACCTCGAACTGTTCCTGACAGGCCACGCACCGCCGCGCGAAGGGCAGCGCCCGCAGTCGGCCCGAAGAAATCGGCGCCTCGCAGTCCTCACAGACGCCGTAGGTGCCTTCATCCAAGCGCCGCAGGGCTTCGTCCAGCTGGACCCGCTGTCGCGTCCTGGCCTCCAGCAGGGCGATCTGCTGCGCCGCGGTCGCATCCCGCAACGACATGTCTTCGAGATCCAGGACCGAGCTGTCTTGGAAATGACCGTGCTGATCCCGATGTTGGGCGATCAGCCGATCGATCTCTTTTTGCAAGGCCGCACGCCGCTCGAGGAGCAGGGCTCGCACGTCCGGCCGACGTTCGGCTTCAGTCGTGGTCTTGTTCATGGCAACTCCTTGGATGAAATTGGATGAAAGTGCGACCGTTCATGTTTCGATAGCCTTGTGCAAGTCCGGAGCCGCGAGGCGCGCGACGGTCCCGCCATGATTGGTCGAAGCTTTTGTTCGATTTTCTTCCGTTGAAGGCGGCGGCTTGCCGGTCAATCCCGCATCGTGGCGTCGTATCGCGGGGGCAAGTTGTCTCGAACGGGACAATCCGTCAGGAGGGAAGAAATGCATCCGGGCTCGGAGCCGCCGACCGGGGACAGAGGGGGCAAAGGACCGAAAAAAGGCAGAGGAGAAGATCTCCTCTGCCTTACGCCATCTCTCGTTGAACTCGCCGGTGCAAAAGAGTCATGAGGTGAGCAGTGGGCAACTCTCACGTCCATGACGAAACGGTTCGAACGGGGGCGCGTCCGAATACGTTCCTTCCTCGGCCCGTGCGTCAACGAAAGACAACGGTCTCTCAACAGTGCCTCCAACCCTCCCACGGCGCCATGCCGCCGAGAAGGCCGGTCAGCGATGCGGTAATCGTCACGTCGGACGGCAACGGCATCAGTCCCATCCGGCCCGCATAAGGACCGCCCACATACAACCGATCATATTGAAATCGCTTGCGCAGATCCGCCGCCGTCTTCCAAAATCGCCGCATCCATGCGGCGGGGCCGTCGAGCTCGAATCGAGCAGGATCCGGCCGGTGTTTTCCCAATGTCGTGTTCGGCACGAGGACTCCGTCTCGAAACAAGGCGGCGTCGATGCGGGAGCCGA
>DAOLIU010000260.1:0-1800 GCA_035328385.1 Nitrospira sp.
TCTGGTGAAGAGCCAAGCCGTGCCGCCCACCAACCCTCCTTTATATTGACTCTTTGCGTCGCTGTTGTTCGCCACGTGGAGCAAGCCCGGATGGCTCGCATGCAGATCTCCATCCGGCTCGCCTCCGGCCTTGACGCCCTTCAGATTGGCGCCGGCCCGTTCAAGCGCTTCGCCGCACGACTTCAACAGATTGGTAATGGCTTTGTGGCTGTTGGACGCAACGCCGATGTTCTTGCCTGCTTCGAGCAACGCGACGATGACGCGGGATGCGGCATAAGTCTTTCCGGTGCCGGGCGGGCCTTGGACGACGAGACATCCTCCATCCATGGAGCGGGCAATGCGGAGGGCGGCGTCGATGGCGGATTCACCCGCCCGCTGCATCGGCAGGGCCGGCGCCTGTCTGGTCAGCAGCGCCGCCACGGGCTTGGGCAGCGTGCCAGAGAGGTGGGAAGCCGCCACCTCGGCTAATGCATCCGGGATGCCGGCCGGCGAAACGAATTCGTTCTGCAGCAGCGATCCCTCGGTTGGAAAGGCGCCGCTGCACTTGTCTTCCAGACTCTGCCGGCCGATTTTCAGAGTCAGCCGCCCCGCCGCCGCGTCGATCTCGGTGACGGTGAACGTGGCATCGAGATGGTGGACGAACCGGACCTGGTCGGAGGCGGCCAGCTTGCATTCCTGCTGCGGGTCGAATCGGTACGCTTGGAGGAGCGAGCGTTTCTCCGTCGAGCAGGGTCCGTCGGCCTTCAATCCCTCGATGCATCCGGGATCGTCGCGCAGCTGATCGGGAGCGGCGGCCGCGCGGTCGAACATCCGCCACCATACGGGCTTCTGCTCGCGGCGGTGAAACCCGACCAGGTCGGCCAGGGTGAGGGCGATGCGGTCCTGTTTTGTCCGCAGCTGCGCGACGGTTTCCATCCGGTCGAGCACGGCCTGCGGGAGTTGACGTTGCTCTTCCGGTGCCGGCACAGGCTGCGGACGCGGCGGAGCCATGCCACGCTCCTTGGCCAGCTTCCTCATCCAGGCGAGCAGTTCGGCCGTGGACCGGCAATCGTCCTCGTTGTAGTCCCGAATGTGTTTGAGGACCGGGCTCTGCCGCCAATCGCCTGCTTCCCCGCTTTCGATCCACCGTCCATAGGCCACGATCGAATCGGATCCGCTCGCGACCTCCGTGGCCCGCTTGGGACGGTACAGACGTTCGACGGACTTGATGGAATAGTTGTCCTCTCCCAGACGCAGTCCCTGTCTGACGATTCGGAAGAGATCCACGAACACGTTGCGCCGGAGCAGCTCATCCACCTCGTCCTGCCGGCTGTCGTGGCGCGTGCTCAACCGCCGCACGGCGCTCGGCTCATAGGCCGCGTAATGGTAGATGTGCATGCCGGGATGTTTCTTCCACCGGTCGAACACCCAATCGACGAATCCTTCAAAGGCCCGCTTCTCCCCTTCCCGGTCATGGGCCCACCAATCCCAATATCGATACGTGTGCCCGCTCGGTTCCTTCGTGCAGCAACCGAACAGGTATTCCAGGCCCCCCGGAGCCAGCGGGTAGCCTTCCATATCGAACCAGACGTCTCCGGGGTCCTCCGGCGGCAGCGCGGCAAACCCGGCCGCCTCCCCGTTCGGACCGGAGTGCGGCAGGATCTCGAAGCGTGGAGGTGCCTCGGGATCGGCCCGGCGGTCTTCGGCGGTCTGCCGTTGGAGCCTGGCCTGCGCCGCGAGTTTCTCCAGCGAGGCCTGATCGAGTTTCGGCACTTTCGTTGCGGTAGCGGCGGCCAACTGGGCCGTGGTGGTGATGCCGGC
>DAOLIU010000261.1:0-1785 GCA_035328385.1 Nitrospira sp.
AAAGTCTTGTTCTCCCCCACCCAGCCCCGTCGCGCCAAGACGCGCCGCTGCGCGACTTTTTCAACATCCTGCTAAATCCCGTCCCGACCGGCGGCCGGACCATGAGTCGGGCCGCCTTCCAGTGGGGCGGTCAGCGCCGGTGAACAGCGGTGCTTGATCGAACGCCGAAGCGGAAGGCCGGAACGATGGATCAGGTGTCGGACCGCAGTTTGTATCCCACCCCGCGCACCGTCACGATCAATTTCGGAGTGGCCGGGTTCTCTTCGATCTTCTGCCGGAGGGAATGGATATGGACGTCAAGGGCATGCTCTTCCAGTGCGTACCCGTCTCCCCAGACACAGTTCAGCATCTCTTGCCGGGAGAACACACGGCAGGGAGACTCAAGAAAACATCGCAGAATTTGAAACTCCTTGGGCGTCAGATTGACGCTTCTTCCGTTGACCGTGACTTCGTGACGATCAAGATCCATCTGCAGGATTCCGGCAAAGCTATAGGTCGCGGGCCTTCTGCACGACTCCGTGCGACGCAAGACCGCCCTGACCCGTGCGATCAGTTCCCTGGCACTTCGACTGCACAGGATGAGATCCGCCCCGCGGTCGAGATCGTCGAGGTAGGTCTCTTCTTCGGCCCCATTGACGTCTTGCACGGCGATAATTGGCACCGATCTCAGGTTGGTCTGCAACCGGAGCCTATTGAAGCTACAGGTCTGGCGATCCGCCACGATCAGCGACGGAGCAGCCTGTTGAGTGGCCTCGAGGGCGGCCTGTTCGTTGGTCGTCATCAAGACCCCGTAACCCGCTTCCCTGAGGCTGGCTCCGAATACCGACTGGGCATGTTCATTGCTGGTGATGAGGAGAATCGTGTCCTTCGGCGTCGTCATGGTGGGCCCTGGATTGGCTCGTTCCTCGTGCAAACACTCTAGAGCGTCTTCACAAAATCGCGATTAATGTGCTGTAAACTGTGCGTAACATTGCGGACATCGCTCGGCCATGCCGCTCGCATGGCGTCTCCAAACATTGACGGATTCTTAACGCGCTTGTAATGCGCCGGCCTGTACCGTGTCCTCCATTCTCGATGGCCAGGCCCCCATGCCGGCGAAAGCACACACGTTCCGTATCTCGACGCACAAACAGGCCGTGCGCCGGCAATTGGCCGCTCTCTCGAAGAGGCGGACGATCGATGCCGAGGATCTGCACCGGCTCCGAATCGCCCTCCGTCGGATCCAGGCATGGCTCGAACTGGTTGGGGATACGGGTTCCGCCGAGACTCTTGGCGAGCAGATGTCGGCGCTCAGTCCATTGCGGGCGCTTCACGTTCTGGAACAATGGCTGGTCCGCCGCCGAGCCTGCGCATCGGATCTGCGCAAGGTGCGCCGATCGAGCCGAAGTATCGCCAAACGTCTGTTGGCCAATCGTACGATGACGACGATACGGCAAACCCTCGGTGCCATGGATTGGGCCGGAGGCCTCGGCGGTGATACCGCGTCCAAGACATGGCGGATTCATCGCAAGCGGCTCCGGCACTTGCTTCGCCTGATCCGGGAGGATCCGACGCGAAAACGGTTGCACCGACTCAGACTGGCGATCAAGACCATCCGGTATCAAATGGAATGGCTCAACCTCCACGGGACCCGGGGGCGACGAACCGCCGAAGCGCTCCGGAGCGCCCAACGCTGTTTGGGACAATATGAAGACCTGGCTTCATTCCGCGATTTGGCCAAACGGCTCGAGCTGCGATCGCGCCGGCGCATCCGCAAACATCTGCGCCGGGCGCGTCGAGAGGCCC
>DAOLIU010000262.1:0-1769 GCA_035328385.1 Nitrospira sp.
GGTCCGACGCCTGGAAGGCCTACATGCGACGGCAAACCAATACGGTGAATTGGGGGACCGACCTGCCGCTTGCGCAAGGCATCAAGTTCGGCTCTTAATAAGAGTTGAAAAGGCACCTTTAAGTAAGAGGTGAGCATGGACCACAATCTGGAATTGGACCGCCTCCTGGAGAAAATGGTCGGGGACTATCTGCAGCGCAACGTCGCAGCCGCGACCTTGAAACGAATGTTGGATCAGGTCGGAGTCGGATTTACACCAGTCATCGATCATCTCACGCTCCGAACGACGGACATCGATCGACGGGCGAAGCCATTCGTGGCTCTCGGCTACGCGTACGACGAAACGCTCGAATTCGACGATTGGTACGCGAAGGTCTACAGAAAGGCCGGCTATCCGGCGCTCTTCGTCGATCAGGCCTATCCGGACGGGCGCGGGAAGACCAGCATCATTCCCGGATGGGTCGATCAGTTCGGAGACGAACATTTCCACCATATTGCCGTGAGGGTCGAGGACATCGAACACGCGATCGAGCGGTTGAAAGGCCAAGGCATCGTCTTCGCCGGGAAGATCGTCGGTGCGCCGGGAGAACAGCTACGCCAGATTTTCTCGGCGCCTGAAATGGTAGGTGGACACCCCTTTTCGGTGTTGGAGCTGGCGGAACGGCATCGCGGTTATCGGGGATTTCTGCCTCCACAGGCAGATAGTCTGATGAAATCGTCCACTGGCCGGTAACTCTTTCCTGTCAATGCCTCGCTCGCCGCGTCGTGAACACCGGCAGATACCACTTGGGCTTCATTCGGCCGAAATCCCGTCGGACGTGCATCTTCAATCCCCTCTTGGAATCCAACACGTAGCCTCCCCTTCCGTCTGCCACGTACACGGCCCAATGCCAGGAGGGGTGGCCGTCTTGGAGGCGCCATTTGATGGCCAACAGGGCACAGGCGGGCAAGGAATTCCATGAGCGAAACGGTTTGGTCGACCGGCCGGATCTTATTCCGAACCGGGAAAGCAGGCGACGGACGTGACCGTGATCCGACCACAGAAGAGGATCGGCGGCGATAATGCCGGCCGAGCCGGCGACCCGTTTCGCCCGGCTATAGGATACCCCCGCAATGGCCGCAACGGCGGCAATACCGCAGCCAGTCCGCTCCTCTTGAATCACCGGTTTCACGGCAGGTCGACCTTGAGCTTTCTTCCTCCCGAAACTTGAAATCCTTGGCCCGTATAGAACTTGATCGTTCGCTCAAACTGCGGCAAGGGGGGCGTCGTCACTTCCAATCTGGTCCATCCTCTCGCTGCACCGTAGCGTCTCACCTCTCCCAGGAGGCTGGCACCGACTCCCTGTGAGCGATAGCCCGTACGCACATAGAACTCCGGGATCGTTCCGAACCGCCCACCTGCATACAATCCATAGCTCTCATAGACGGTCAAGAATCCCATCGTCTGACCAATCTCGGGATTCCGTGCCAGGAAGATCCCATAGGACCGGTTCGTCAACCACTCCCGTGCGCACGTTTCCGTCCGGTCTCGGTCGAACCGAAACACGGCCTCGCCGATCGTCGTCATGATCTCTCCCAGCAATTCTCCGACCATCTCGGCGATATCCGCCGCATCGGCCGGATCTGCTCGTACAATACGCGAATTAAATGGCATACAGATCGCTGTGGTCACGCAACCGGTCCCCTACCCTAACGGTACTTGGGACGAGGAGCAAGTTCGAGCCGACAGGCCCACCATCGGCTTTCCTGGATAGCGGTCGCTCAACATCC
>DAOLIU010000263.1:0-1730 GCA_035328385.1 Nitrospira sp.
TGCGCCGCCTGGCGTGCGGTCAATTGAAACCGCCGGAGCGCCGTATCGATCAACCCCTGGTGATTCTCTTGGAAATACATCTGCCCGAGATGCACCGCCCGATACCGCAAGCCCCGTTCCCGGTGGTGCTGCAAGGCGTCAATGAACATACACCCGGTCCCGAAGGCCCCGAGCATCATGTAGTCTTCGTGTTTTTGGGAGGCAAAGTTCGCGTTCGGGGCGTACCGGTACTCGAATAACACTTTGTTCAACTCTTCAAACCACAGCCGCGCCTCGCGATTACGAAGGAGCGTGCGGTCTGCCGGCTTCAAATAGTGCCAGGTGCTCGACCGGGGCGTGAGCATCGATTCCATCGCCGCGGCAAAGCGCGTGAGGGCCAAGGCCCCCGTCGCATCGACCATTTCTTCCGTCCGCTGCGTCCCTTGATAGTCGTTCGGCTGCCCCGCCGAGCGGTTCACGAATTGCTTGGCGTACTGCGTGAAGATCCGCTCTGCGATCTGTTCCCACACGGATTCCCAATTCCCGCGTGTCCCCGCCACCGCGTCGAACCGATCCTTGACATCTTGAACAATCTCGTCGTCGGTCATACGCCTCCAAGAGCCCGCGGTTGCCGTGAGGGGCCGGGGTCCATCTGTGTGCTGGGATCGGTCAGGTACGTGGAGGCGCGGCCTTTGGCTTGCGCCCGCCGCTGCTCGGCGTCCCGTTGCGCTTGGAGCACCGCCGCCGTATCGGGGCCAGGGATCGCCGGAGCCGGTTGCAGGGCCGGAGCCGCGGCGGGGTTAATCAGTCCGCTCACGCTAGACCCCCAACGAGGACGTGAGATACTCGCTCGCCCGCCTGCCGGTGCTGGTCAAACTCTGTTTCGCGGACTTGGCCCGGAGCCGGGACGCGAACGCCTCGGCCGCGGTCTGCGGGGTCGTGTTGTATCGGAGTTCTTCGGCCCGTCGCGCGGCGTCGGCTTGCGCCTCGCCTAACTGCAACTCCTGATCGCGGGCCTTATCGTTCCGAATATCGTCCGGCGATCCGGCGGCGACCAGTTTCGCTTTCGGAGAGACTTGCTGCGCCGCGGCGTTGTAGGCCACATGCGACAACGCCACGGGAGGCATGATCCATTCAACCGGATTCACCCCGCCGCCCATACCACCCTCCTTCGTTGAGCATGAGACTAAGAATGAATCTCACCTATCATCCAAACAAGGGATAGTCAAGCCCCGCCGCGACCGCCGACTTTCGGCCATACCGCCCAGCCTTGGCATCCCGCCGCGCCACCCGCCCGGCGAACGTGAGGGCCAGGGCGTCCCCGTCGTCGGGGCTCGGGAGCCCGCGCCCCTTGAGGCTTTCCTTGCTTTCCAGCATGACCGCATCCTGCGCCTTCCCGAAATAGTCGTATTCCGGCGACGTGAGATCCCGAAACAGCGCCGGGTCCGGATCGATACACCCGCCCCCCAACCAATCCCGCATGTCCGCCCACATTTCCGTCCGCTTGTTCGCCCATTCCTTGCTGGTGGAACCGCCGCCAAACCACACCTCCGTGACCCGATACCCCATTTCTCTGAGGCGATCGATCACGCCCGTCCCATTGCCCGCGTCGATGTTCACCGCGTCGGGCTTCATCTTCTCGATCAAGCGGGCGATCTCGTTCGCCACGAACATATTGTCCCGCTCCTTGAACCGCAGCGGCGGGATACTCCGGGCGTCCCGGCCCTGGCGGAACCGGATGACACTGGCGT
>DAOLIU010000264.1:0-1711 GCA_035328385.1 Nitrospira sp.
ATGCCAACCGGAAGAACTCGATTCACGTCGGGATCGCCGAGCGGTATGACCTCGTGACCAAGGCGGGCGGATTCCAGGGCATGCCGGGCGACTACATCCACTTCAACGGCAGAACGTCACACTTCGCCGAAGGCGGATGGGGCATCGTGCGCGTGCTCGATAAAGAAACGGCGGATCTGAAGCCGCTCCCCAAGGGGACCAATCCCCTCGGGATTCCCGCAACTCCCAGCTCGGTGTGTCCGTCCGATGCTCCGGTGAAGAGCTTCAACGTCGTGGCGTTGGATCGCCCGATGAAGCTCCATCCGAAGGCGCCGGATGCGATCGAGGTGGACTTCGAGCGGAAGATCGAAATGACCATGCCGGAAGGCAAGATCTTCGCGCTGGAGGAAGAAGCCGCGACCGTCGCGGGCAACGTGATGCCGAATCCGCTCACGCTGCGCGCCAATCTGGGCGATTGCATCAAGGTGAATCTGAAGAACAAGATGAAGGCGAGCCGGGCGTCGTTCTTTGCCCCGGGATTGGCCTTCGATCCGAAAGACAGCCAGGGACTGAACGTCGGCAACAACGGCGGCGATCAGACCATCGGTCCTGGCGAAAGCCGCGGCTACACCTACTACGCGCATCCGGCGAACAAGGAAACGACGTCGCTGGTGTGGGATGGCGGGAACATCGTGGTCAATCCGCGTAACGGATTGTACGGTGCCATCGTCGTCGGTCCGCGCGGATCGCAGTATCGCGATCCGGTGACCGGTGCCGATCTGTCGCAAAAGAACAGCTGGCGTGCAGACGTCATCGTGGATACGACCTTGTCCGAAAATGCGGGCAAGCGGAACTATCGCGATGTCGCTCTGTTCTTCCAGGACGAAGACAACATCATCGGAACTGCGTTCATGCCCTATGTGCAGAACGTCGCCGGTTTGACGTCGGTGAACTACCGCGCCGAGCCGTACAAGTTCCGTGAAGAGCAAGGCTGCTCACTCGGGAAAATCTTCCAGCCCTGCGCGGTGGATAAGCCCGAGGATCCCGTTACGCCTTTGATCGAGGCGCATGCGGGTGACGCGATTCGCATCCATGTCATCGGTGCGAACAGCGAGCAGAACGGCATGTTCGGCGTCGAAGGCCACGAGTGGCCGATCGAGCCGTACATGGCGGGTGCCGATCAAATCAGCGTCGTGGAGTATGCCGGATCGGAAGTGCTGGACGTGTTCCTCCGTGGCGGTGCGGGCGGCCCGTATCGTCAGGTGGGAGATTTCGTCTGGTCTAACGCTCGGCTGCCCTACACGCAGTCAGGACAGTGGGGCTACCTCCGTGTGTTGCCGGTAGGCGATTCACGGATTCAGCCGCTCGGTACCCATGGAATGGGCGCCAAGCAGGCGGAAGCGGAGCCCGCAGTGAAAGCCATTCCGACCGCAATGAAGTAAGCGGAGCGGACATGGTGTAACACCTCGTGGGGGAGCTGCCAGAACTATGCGGCTCCCCCACTTGTGTTTAGAAAGGAATCGGCGAGGCTGAGGTTAGGGTTGAGACGTCTGTATATGTATAATGGAGAGTCGCTCAATCTTAACCTCAACCTCGGAATGACGAAGGAGGCCGGAGAACACTTATGATGACCAAGGCACAATTCATAGCAGGGATATTGACGCTGGCACTGGGAAGCCCGGCATTTGCCTATGAAGAAATCAAGGTGTCGGATGGTGGAACCCTCAAGGGG
>DAOLIU010000265.1:0-1708 GCA_035328385.1 Nitrospira sp.
TCGAACGAGGTCCTTCTGAGGGCGCGCGTTCCGCGAGCACAAGAGACTATCGGGCGCCCATCCCTATTATCTGAGCGACGCGAGAACGCAGCTGGAGGGCTTTTTCAACATCCTGCTGCGGCGGTAATCACACACCGTCCTGGGAGACTGACCCTGTCACGGTATCGCTGAAATTGAAAGAAGAGTTTGGGTTAGACGCGCGTCAACCAGGACGCATGGGCCGCATCCTCGCCGCGCACGATGGAAAAGAAGGCCTTTTGCAGACCAGTCGTGATCGGACCGGGCTTCCCGCTGCCGATTCGGCGATTGTCGATCTCCCGCACGGGAGTCAATTCGGCCGCGGTTCCCGTCACAAACACCTCATCGGCGATATACATCTCGTCTCGAGTGAATCGCTCCTCCAATACGACGACGCTCTGTTCTCTCGCGAGTTCGATGACGGAATTCCGAGTGATTCCCTCAAGGATGGAGGTCAACGGCGTGGTCTTGATCCGCCCTTTACGCACAATGAAAATATTCTCGCCCGTGCCTTCCGACACATAGCCCTCGGGATCCAGCATGATGGCCTCATCATAGCCGTCGGCCTTGGCCTCCCGCTTCGCGAGGATCGAATTGACGTAGTAGCCTGAGATCTTGCCCCGCGTCATCGACACGTTGACGTGGTGCCGGGTGAACGACGACACCCGTGCCCGCATGCCGTTGGCCAGCGCGTCGTCGCCCAGATACGCTCCCCACTTCCACGCCGCAATGGCCAATTTGATCGGATTGTCGCCGGGATACACCCCCATCGCGCCGTATCCGATATACAACAGCGGGCGGATGTAACAGGCGTCCAACTTGTTGATTCGAACGGTTTCGACGATCGCCTCGGCCACCTGCTTCTTGTCGTACGGAATCGTCATCATGCCGATATGCGCCGACTCGAAGAGCCGATCGACGTGCTCGTGCAGCCGAAAAATAGCGGAGCCGGACTTGCCTCGATAGCAGCGCAATCCTTCAAACGCCGCCAAGCCGTAATGAAGCGAGTGCGTGAGCACATGGACGTTCGCGTCCGCCCAATCGACAAACGCTCCATCCATCCAGATTTTGCCTTGGGGTTCCATGATGGAAGCGGACTATAGCAGCGGGTCGGAAGAAGCGTCAAGAATCCGCGGGCGGACGGCTTCCAGGTGAGATTACCACCCGTTGCGGCCGGTGCGTGCCTGTCGGTTCAGCACTTCCGCAATGCGTCCTTCCATCGCGGCGGTCAGATCGTCGATCCGCAGCCCGAATTCGCATTCACGCACCCACTGCACGGTGGCGCGAGCAATTTCGATGGGCGGCTGATTTTCGTCAAGATGAAGTCGAACGCAGAGACCGGTTCCGGCCTTGGGCGCATGGTCCCCGAGCATCCTCATGCCGCGACATGAGAGGTTCGTCACGACGCCCTTCCCGATAGCGGCTCCGCTCAGATAGTAGGACGTGCACCAGGTCGGGATTCGGCGGTAGGTTCTGAGGACAAATTTCCTTGGGACCGATCGGCTTGAGTTTCTGGCCTGGGAGTCCGTAGCCATGGGATCCTCCGTATGAGTTGGATCTTATCCGCCGCCGGACCGGTCTTGAAAGCCCTCGAAAGGGGGAAGGAGCTGTCCTGCGCCACGCAAGCGGTTGGGACAATGGACCATGACCTTGACACTTTTCTCAGTGCTGTGATACATAGCCGTGTTTT
>DAOLIU010000266.1:0-1707 GCA_035328385.1 Nitrospira sp.
GCTGCTGCTGTTCTTGACGTTCTCGGTGACCGGTTGTACCGGCGACAAGCCGAAGGAACTGCTGGAGACCGCCGAATTCGAAGAACGGCAGATGAACGTGCCCCATGCGAAGCAGCTCTATGAAGAGCTCGTCCGGCTGTATCCGACCAGCCCTGAAGCGGACATTGCCCGCTCGCGGCTGGCCGCGCTCAACCGCGATTAGCCGGCCACGGTCGCGGAAACCACGGCACGAACGCGCTCGTCGTCTCCTGATAGATCCGATATTCGTCCCCTCGTCGCTCCAGGGCCTGCTGCTCGGCAGGCGGAATGCCCGTCACTTTCACCAACGCCCAGCCCATCCCCAACGGCGCAAGCCAGGTGAGCAGCCACCCAGGCGAACCGATCGTCACGATGACGTAGGCCCACCAGTGGAGCCATTCGAAGAAATAATTCGGATGTCGCGAATAGTGCCAGAGCCCTTCGCGGCACACGCGGCTTCGGTGTGCGGGCTCGGCGCGGAACCGCGCGAGCTGGCGATCGGCCACGGCCTCTCCTCCCACCGCGACGATCCAGACGACCACCCCGACCAACTCGGCCAATCCGAACGGCGGGCGCGGATTCTGAATCATGACCAGGAACGGCAGGGAGAACAGCGCGACCGCCACGGCCTGGAGTTGAAAATAGCCGAACATCTTCAGGCGTTCTGCACGGCCCCATTCGACTCGAAGCCGGCGGTAGCGTGCGTCCTCGGCTTTCCCGATGATACGGTCGAAGAAGATATGAATCCCCAGACGTCCCGCATAGACCGAGGCCATCACGACCGTAAGCACCTTCCGCTCGGCATCACCCGGTGCCTGCGCGGCATACCAGCAGACGGTCGCGATGAGACCGGCACACCAGCCGACGTCGGCAAGCGAGGCATTGCGGTGCCAGAGCTGAAACACCCACAGACCGGCCATGACCGCGACCATGGTCACGTAGGCGGAGAGAACCAGCATGTGCGGATCGGGAGCCATTTATGTCCCCGCCGAGCCGGTCGTCTGGAATAGCTCGTCGTCTGTGCCTCCGTTCATGACGCGGGATAGTCCCACGGATCTCCGCCCGGCCCCCGCCGCTCGAGCCACTGTGCAAAACCGGGAAGCCGAAAGGACAGGAGCGCCTGAATTTTGTCGCAACGGAGGGACAGATCCGCCGGCCGTGGCGCCCCGACATGGTCGCGTCCCGACCCTCGGATCAGACGTCCCGCCAGGACCGGATAGTAGGGAAGCAGCTTCTCGCCAATCTCCCACCGTGACAGGCGCTCCGAGCCGCCGAGGTGATAGAGACCGGGCCGCCCGGCTTTGAGCAGGTCCCACAAGGCCCGGGCAATCACGCCGGCCGGAAGCGGACAACGGAATTCGTCCGCATAGAGCCTCAGATCCCTGCCGGCGCGGGCGGCCCGGCACATGTCTTCGACGAAGCTCCGATCCCCCGCCTCGGAGGTGCCGGCCGTCAACACGATCCGGACGACCGAGTGTTTCGGATTGTCGAGCACGACCCGTTCCGCCTCGAGCTTGGTCCGGCCGTAGACATTGATCGGTACGGCCTCGTCCGTCTCGTCGTACCAGCCCCGCCGTCCGTCGAAGACCTCTCCGCTCGAGAGAAAGATGAAGGGAACGTCGCGCGACAGGGTTGATAGATTCGCCGTGACCCGCACGTTCGCCAGGCGGGCCCCCTCCGGATCCTGCT
>DAOLIU010000267.1:0-1685 GCA_035328385.1 Nitrospira sp.
CCACACGGATGTCTATCTGCGCTTTGAATCCATCGCGCGATTCCCAGATCTCGTGACCATGATCGCATCCAACATGGCGGAGTGGATCATGCAGACGTTTCGACACCATCCGCCGGCAGGAATTCTCACCACCTCATCCGACGCGCGTTTTTTGGCTGAGCGAACCAGCGACATCCTGGCTCCACAGATGCCGCTCCGCGTCGTCCTGACCCCGTTCAATCACGAGACGGGCAAGATCGGCACCGACATTGTCCGCGGCACAGTCGAAGCGGGAGAACGATTTCTCTCCTTGAACGATGTGACCACTCGCGGCTTATGCGTCAGCAAATTGGGGAAGGTGGTGACGGATCGCGGAGGACAACTTGCCGGCATGATGGTCTTTGCCAGGCGGGACAGCGGGCAGTTCCCCTTGATGGACGAACTCACGGCACGTTTTCCCTTTTACTTCAGCGTTGACCTGGACATGCCGCAGTGGGACGCGTCCGATTGTCACTCGTGCAAGGACCACAAACCCTTGTTGTCATGGCGGGATCTTCCGGCACTCTGAGTACCTGGCCACCTCACTCGGGAGGTCATCATGGACGTTGCGGTCATTGCCAATGAAATCAAACGCGGCGACCTCCTCGATATGTACTACTATCTCCGGTTGACGAGAAGCCTGGAAGACCGGATCAGCGCGCTCTACCGGCAGGGCCGCATCGTCGGCGGCGTCTATACGAGTCATGGGATGGAGGCGATCGCCGTCGGTTATGCCTCGGCGCTGAGGCCGGATGACGTCATTGCGCCGTTTCACCGCGATATGGGCGCGTTTCTCATTCGCGGCTTTTCCCCCGGAGAAATCATCGCCCAGTACCTCGGCAAGCAAGGCGGCCCCACCAAAGGAAAAGACGGCAATGTTCATATGGGCGATTTGAAACGCGGGATGATCGGATTCGTCAGCCATCTGGCCGACAACATGCCGGTCGCCGCAGGCGCGGCGCTGGCCTTCAAGATCAGAGGAGAGTCCCGCGTGGCCTTTGCCGGAACCGGCGACGGAGGAACGAGTCGGGGCGACTTTCATGAAGCCATGAACTTTGCGGCGGTGCGGCGGCTGCCGGTCGTGTTCTTCTGCACCAACAATCAATATGCCTATTCCACGCCGGTGCGGTATCAAATGGCGATTACCGATGTGGTCGAGCGGGCGAAAGCCTACGGGATGCCGGGCGAGATTGTGGACGGCAATGATGTGGCGGCCGTCTACCTCGCATCCCAGCGAGCCATCGCCAAGGCCCGGGCCGGCGAAGGCCCGACCTTTCTCGAATTTAAAACCATGCGGATGCATGGCCATTCCGAACATGACGCGGCCAAGTACGTCCCGCGCGAATTGCTGGAGGAATGGAAAACCAAAGATCCCATCTTGAGAGCCGAACGTCTGGTGACGCAGTTAGGGTATGGCGATGAAGCGTATTTTCATGAGGTAGGAGAACGAGCCAAGAAAGAAGTCGACGCAGGGACGGAGTTCGCCGAACAGAGCCCCCTGCCGGAAGGGCGGGAAACGCTGGTGGGAGTGTTCGCCATAGAAGACGAGGTGCACCCATGACGACCGCGACGCTCACTCAGGAGGTTACCTACGTAGACGCGATTTCGCAGGCCCTGGATGAAGAGATGAGCCGGGACGAGCGCGTCTTTCTGATGGGCGAAGACAT
>DAOLIU010000268.1:0-1673 GCA_035328385.1 Nitrospira sp.
GCGGCGTCATCGAGGGAACGGGGTCATCCATGGGCGTCACCGCATATCGCCGGCAACGGACGGAACTCGCTGCCAATCGCGCAGCATGTTTTCCCTCCGCTCAGCCTAGCCCCCTGCCCGATACCTCCCGCGACGATGAGGACAAGTCCCCACGCCAAGCCAGCGAAGAATGGGCCTCGACGGTCCTCGCCAGTCTCGGACAACGCTTGGCCGTGCTGGACAAGCATGGGACCGTCGTCGCGCTGAACGAGGCCTGGCAGGAATTCAGCCGTTCCAATGAAGGCTGCCCTCATGCCGCCGTGGAGACGGGTATCAATTGCCTTGATCGCTGGCATGAAGCCGCGCAGACGGGCTCACACCAGGACGCGGAGGTGCTGGCGGGAGTTCGAAAAGTTCTCGGGGGCACCTCCGGCTCGTTCGAATTCGAGTACGTGTGGTCTTCCCCGTCCGGGCCACAGCGGTTCTTCGTGACCGCCGTGCCGCTCCGACGGAAGGAAGGCGGAGCGGTTCTCACCCATCACGCCATCACGTCGCGCAACTTGACGGACATCCAGTACGGCTCGCTGATCGAGTCCTTGGGCGCGATCGTCTGGAAAGCCGAGCCGGTCTCGCTTCGGTTCACCTTCGTCAGCAGGCAGGCGGAAGCCATCCTCGGATACCCCCGCGAGCAATGGTACCGACAGAATTTCTTGGCTTCCCGTCTGCATCCCGATGACCAATTGAGGATCTTGGCCTCTTGCCGCCGCTCGGTAGAGGAAAAGCGGCATCGGACCTTGGACTATCGGATGGTGACGGTCGAAGGGACGACCGTTTGGCTGCATAACTCGATTCACGTGATCATGGAGGGCGGCCACGCGAAGGAACTGATCGGCATCATGATCGACATTACAGATTACAAGCGAGCCGAAACGTCGCTCAAGGAGATGACCGGACGGCTCCTCGGCGTACAGGAGGAGGAGCGCCGACGAATCGCCAGGGAATTGCACGATAATTTGAACCAGCGGCTGGCGCTCCTGGCCATCGGCCTGCAGCGCCTGGACCTGTCGCCGGGCGCCGAACCCGCGGCACAGATCGAAGGCCTGCACACGTTGACGCAGGAAATCGCTTCGGACGTCCATCGGCTCTCGCACCGGCTCCATCCGGCCAAGCTCGAGCACCTGGGTCTGGTGGCGGCCATCAACGGCCTCTGTCGCGAGCTGTCGGAGCAGCATGCGGTGCGCGTCGATTTTCTGCACCGGGACGTACCCCGCGCGATTCCCAAGGAAGCGGCACTGTGTCTCTTCCGCGTCGCGCAAGAGGCGCTGAGCAATCTCGTCAAACACAGCGGAGTGCGGAGCGGAAAGCTGGAGTTGATCGGGAACCGGGGATCCCTGCATCTGTGCGTATCCGATGCCGGGGCGGGATTCGATCTTCGGGCGGTGTCGGCCAAAGGACGATTGGGACTGGTCAGCATGCAGGAACGGGTGAGGACCGCCGGCGGACGGATTTCGATCGAGTCCTTCCCGTCCCGGGGAACCAGAATCGTGGTCCAGATCACTATTTAGTAGTGTATTGACAAACGACGTGATGACCTCGCAAATGGAGTCGTGTCTGAGGGCACAGACTCTATCAACATGCTCTGCAGGCTGTTCAGAAAGGCCGTCCAGCAAGGCCGCAGCGAGTGAAGAGGCGAA
>DAOLIU010000269.1:0-1669 GCA_035328385.1 Nitrospira sp.
GCATACGTGGAGAAAAGGGGACCCGTAGTTCGAAACACCTGAGCATCGCTAGCGGGGCGATTGACTCGCTGCTCCGCCAAGGCGAAGAATAGATGTTTGTGAACGAATAAGAAGGAGGGCTGCATGAGCACGGTGAAGGTTGCTGCGTTCTCGCTGTCGCTCGATGGATTTGGTGCGGGGCCTCGACAGGATCTGCAGAATCCGCTTGGGGTCCGTGGGCTTGAGCTGCATTCCTGGTTTGTGGACACGGACGTCTTTAAGAAAATGAATGATGAAGGCGAAGGGGCGCATGGCATCGACAATGACTTCGCTGCGCAGTCGATGGACAATATCGGGGCCTGGATTTTGGGCCGGAATATGTTCGGACCGGTGCGCGGTCCCTGGAAGGACGAGTCCTGGAAGGGCTGGTGGGGCGATGATCCGCCGTACCATACCTCCGTGTTTGTGCTCACGCATCATGCGCGCGCGCCGCTGACGATGGAAGGCGGCACGACATTTTACTTTGTGACCGATGGCATCGAGTCGGCGCTACAGAAAGCGAAAGAGGCGGCCAAGGGAAAGGATGTTCGGATCGGGGGCGGTGTCGCCACGATTCGGCAGTATCTCACCGCAGGCCTGATTGATCGGATCCACCTGGCTCTTACGCCGGTGTTCTTGGGCGAAGGGGAGCATCTCTTCGCGGGCCTCAATCTCCACGCTCTCGGGTTCACGTCAATTAAAACCGTCGCCGGTGAAAAAGCCACGCACGTTGTGCTGAAAAAGACGTAAACGACCATCCACCCATCCCGCAATCGACCACGCTTCATCGTTGCTTCCGCAAGCGCGCCGCAATTCGCGAATCCGCCGAAGACCAGCCGGCGTCGAATGAATGGCCGGGGCCGTCGATGTCGATGACCAACGGTGCGTGATCCGACGGTAGTGGTTTGCCCTTCCGTGCCTCGCGATCGATTTCGGCCCAAACAATGCGTCGTTGTAACGGCGCCGTCACGAGGAGGTGGTCGATGCGCATGCCGAAATTCTTATAAAAATTGCCGGCGCGGTAGTCCCACCACGTGTACCGCCCCGGTTCCGGGTGATGCAATCGGTAGGCATCGACGAATCCCGAGCTGGAAAGCCGCGCAAACGCCTGCCGCTCGCGCTCGGAAACGTGCGTGCCGCCCTGACAGGCACTCGGGTCCCATACATCGGTATCGTCGGGCGCCACGTTGAAATCACCACCGATGACGGCCGGGGTATCCGGAGTGACGGCCTCCTTGGTCCAGCGAGCCAGCTTGTCGAACCATGCAAGCTTCGCTTCATAGAACGGCGAGTCCACGAGCCGGCCGTTCGGCGCGTACACACAGATGACGCGTATCCCGCCGCATTCGGCAGCGAGCATCCTGGCCTCGGCCAGCGGTTCATCATCGCCGGTTTCAGACGTCCGCGCCGGCCGCAGCGGCTCGCCAAAATTTGCGATGACGCCCCCGATGCCGCACCGGCTCGCGATCGCCACGCCGTTCCATCGGCCCTCACCATGATGCACCAGCTCGTATCCGGCCTTCTTGAAGGGTTCGATGGGTGCGTCCGCGTCCGCCAGCTTCGTTTCCTGCATCAGCAGCACGTCCGGCTTCGCCCGATCCAGCCACCACATGACCTTTTCCAGGCGCGCCTTCAGCGAGTTGACGTTCCA
>DAOLIU010000270.1:0-1660 GCA_035328385.1 Nitrospira sp.
CAGGTCCACGCGAAAGCCTACATCGAGCACAAGTTCGACTTGTCGAAGGTGCATGCGGGTTGCTTCGGCACGGCCGACTGCGTGCTCTGGTACGAGCACGCGAAGCACCTGGAAGTGATCGACTACAAGCACGGCCAGGGCGTGTTTGTACCGGTCCACGACAACCCCCAGCTTAAGTACTATGGACTCGGGGCGTTGGTTGATCTAGGATTGCCCGCCGAGACGATCCAGTTGACGGTGGTGCAACCGAGATACGAGTGCCAGGACGGACCGATTCGATCCGTCTCGATGGCCGCGCTGGATCTGCTGGATTTCATGGCGGATCTCAAGCGGTTCGCGGTGGCGACGGAAGACCCGAACGCCCCACTGGTGCCGGGGGAACATTGCCGGTGGTGCCCCGCGGCGCGGCAATGCCCGGAACTGACGAAGCAGGCGACCGAGGTCGCGAAGATCGAGTTTCGCGATCCGTTCCTCGGGACCTATAACGGGGCAGCCTTGAAAGAGGCGTTGGACCGCCGCGAGATCGTCAAGGCGTGGCTCAAAACCATCGACGAGTTCGCCTACGAGGTCTTAGAAAAGGGCGGCGAGATCCCCGGCTACAAGCTGGTGGAGAAGCGCCCGACCCGCCAATGGAAAGACGAAGCCGCCGCGATCAATACGCTGAAAGCGGCGGGGCATTCGGACGAGGCGATCTACGAACCGAAAGCCCTGAAGTCCCCCGCCCAGTTAGAAAAGACGCTGGGGAAGAAAGACGCCAAGGTGGTGGAGGCGTTCATCGAGTCCAAGAGTTCCGGCCACACGGTCGTCGAAGAATCGGACAAGCGCCCCGCAGTCAAGTTGAGCGCCAAGCAGGAGTTTACGGCGGTCGAGACGGCCACAGTGTTCGACTAGGATACCGCACACGCCCCGGCCCCTCGACAGCCGGGAGACGAGTGCCACGGCGCGGGACGAGGCCGATCAAACAGCGTCCCTTGGTTGTCGCGGTCCTGACAGCAACGAGGGCTCGATGCGCCAGGACCGCACAACGACAGCACGTTCACACGGTTTCACGGATGGAGGTTTCTACGATGGCAACGGTAATCACCCCGAAGTTCCGCGCGTCCTACCCGCATCTCTTCAAGCCGCAGAAAAACGATCTGAACGGCAAACAGGAGTTCAGTATTGTCGCGATCTTCCCGAAAGGGACGGATATGACCCCGCTCAAGAAAGCGGCGGAAGCGGTCCTCGTCGAGAAGTTCGGCGCGGATAAAACCAAGTGGCCGACGACTCTCCGCAATCCATTCCGAAAGTGCTCGGAGCGGTGGAAGCACGAGGGCGGGAAGCAGATCATTCCCGCCGGGTACGAAGACGGCGAGGCAATCTTTATGACCTTCAAACAGGATGCCGAGAAGGGCAAGCCGACGGTGGTAGACAGCCAGGTACAGGAGATCATCGAACCCCAGCATGTCTACGCGGGGATGTATGCGCGGGCCTCGGTGCGCCCCTACTATTACAACCAGAAGGGGAACCAGGGCGTCTCGTTCGGCTTGAACAATGTCCAGAAGTTGGAGGACGGCGAGCCGTTGGGCGGCGGGAAGACCCGCGCCCAGGATGATTTCGAGGCCGTGGCCTCCGAGATGGCAACGCAATCCGCGGACAGCATTTTCGGATAAAACCAGCC
>DAOLIU010000271.1:0-1574 GCA_035328385.1 Nitrospira sp.
ACCGATCCTCGTCTGCCGTGACCGCCAAGGCAAGGTGGCGGCGATGCGCGACATCTGCCCGCATCGCGGCATGCCGCTCTCGTTCGGACATTTTGATGGAGAGCGCGTCGAATGCGCCTATCACGGATGGCAGTTCGATACCGGTGGCCGCTGCCGCCATATTCCGGCACTCGTGGAAGGGTCCCCGCTCCAACCCGAAAAGATCGGCATCACGTCCTATCCCTGCCAGGATCAGGATGGGTACGTGTGGGTGTTTCTCCCGGATCCGCAACAGCCGAAACAACCGGTTCCGGAACTCCCGCGTCTCCCGCTCCCGTCCGAACCCTATCGCATGATCCAAATCTCAACGATCCTGGACTGCACCATCGACGACGGCATCGTCGGACTCATGGACCCGGCCCACGGTCCCTTTGTGCACCAGAGTTCCTGGTGGCGGACCAAAGCCAGCATGCACGACAAGGCCAAGACCTTCGAGCCGATCCCGAACGGGTTTCGCATGGTTCCCCATGCGCCGTCGAAGAACAGCGGACCCTACAAGCTCCTCAACCGGCTCTACGGCGGGCCCTTGACGACGACCATCGACTTTGTGCTCCCCAACCAACGCTTCGAGTTCGTGCAATGCGGTTCGATGTACGTCTCTTCGCGCGCCACGGTCACGCCCGTGGGCGAGCAACAATGTCGGATCGATTTTGCCGCCGCCTGGAACATCCTTCCCTGGCTGCCCTTTGCCAAGCCGCTGTTCCGTTATTTCGCCAACATCTTCATGAAGCAGGACAAGCAGGCCATGGAGCGGCAAGCCGTGGGACTGAAATACAAACCGGCGCTCATGCTGATCGATGACGCCGATACGCCCGCCAAGTGGTACTACAAACTGAAGGCCGCCCATCTCGCCGCCGTCCAAACCGGACGTCCCTTAGACCATCCGCTGAAAGACCGCGTGACGCTTCGCTGGAGAAGTTAACCGACCGGGTTATGTGAGTTGGTGACTCGTGCCGTGGTTAGGCTCGTTCAAGAGCGCCATGGCCCGACGAATCTGGTCGCGGGATCCGAGCAGCGTGACGACATCGCCGGCCTGCAGCCGCACGGTTTCGGAGGGATTCGACTGGGTGACCTGGCTGCGAGTCCAGGCAATCACCGACGCGCCGGTCCGTGGGCGAATGGAGAGTTCCGTCAGCGACTTTCCCACCGCCGGAGCCTCGTCATCGATCCGGCAGGTTTCCACTTCGACATCGGTCAACGTCCCCCCGCGGAGATGATGAGCCAGCTCCGGCATCTCGCTCCGCCGCAACAACGCATACCCTTCTCGCCTGATTTGCTCCGCTTTTCGTGCCACGAATTCCTGCGGCAAACTGTAGGTGCGCAGCACCAGGGCAAAGATTTCAATCGACGTTTCGAATTCTTCCGGCACCACATCGTCCGCACCCAGCTGATGCAGCTCCTCCAGCTCTCTCAAATAGCGCGTCCGTACGACGATATGGAGCTTCGGGTTCAATCCTTTGGCCACCTTCACCGTTCTTCTGGCCGTGAACGGATCGGACAAGGCCACGACCAGCACTTTGGCGTCGTCGATCTTC
>DAOLIU010000272.1:0-1545 GCA_035328385.1 Nitrospira sp.
CCCAGATGTCGAACAGGCGGTCCCGCACCCCGAGCAGCATGAGGGCGCCGGCGGTGAAACCTAATGTAATACTTCCAACATCACCCATAAATATTCTGGCTGGAGGGAAATTATGAACGAGGAATCCACCTGCGCTCGCCGCCACGACCGACGTCGCCAACAGCATGAACGGATGGCCGGCCCTCCAGCCGAAGAAGGCCAGAAACGCGAACCCGATGACGGTCATGCCGCCGGCAAACCCATCCATGCCGTCCATGAAATTGTAGAGGTTGGTCATCCAGAGGAGAAACAGGACGCTCACCGGCGCGGCGAACCAGCCCAGGGCAATGATGCCGACACCGGGGATCGGCACGGACGAGAGTCTGAGCCCGACGCCCCACACGACAATCGCCGCCGCAGCCGCCTGCGCTCCGAATCGGACCCAGACCGGCAACCCGCCGCGATCGTCGAGAAACGAAACGACGGTCACGAGGGCGATCGATCCGACGATCCATAAGCTGGCGGACGCAAATCCTTTCGGGAGAAATCCCTTCGACTGCGGGATCAGGGCATAACCGATCGCGGCCAGGACCATCCCGATCAGAATACTGGCCAGGATGGCGATCCCTCCGGAGCGTGGAGTCGGCGCGCTGTGCAGGGACCGTTCGTTGGGATGATCCAGCGAGCGGAGAAGTGAAGATTCATGCGCCAGACGGCCGGTGATCCACCACGCCAACGTGCCCACGACCGCGGAAACCAGGAGCCCCATCATGACTGTGACTGCCGATAATGCAGAATGAGGTCCGGCACCGCCGCATCGAACCTGTCGGACGGACGGTATCCCGCCTCCCGCATGAGCGCCGCAGGACTATACCAGGCCTGCCCGATGAGTTTCACAAGCGTCGCGGACGTCAGCGGCAGAGGCCGCCTCACACAGAGCTGGAAAAGATCGCCGCAGACACCCGCGAACGTCAGAATCGGGAGCGGAACACGCCAGGTCGGAGGCGGCAGACCCAGTCCGCGCCGCAACAGATCGTAGATTTCGGTCACAGAGTAGGGTGCCTCGTCCGTTACAACGTAGCAGGGCCGTGCCACCTCCCTTGCCTGCAGCAGTGCGCGCACGGCGAGCACGAAATTTTTGACGCTGAGCAGGCTGCGGAGCGCCCGTACCCGGGGAAGCGGAGGAAAACGGCCGCGATCGATCGCGTCGATCATGCGATAGAGATTCCCCTTGGCGGTCTGACCGTATACGAGGGGCAACCGCAACGAGACCGTGGCCAAGCGTCCTGGCACGGCGGAGGCCGCCACCGCCTGTTCCGCCATCCATTTTGAGCGCGCGTACGGAGTCTGCGGATCGGGAGGCGCCTGCTCGTCGACGCAGCCGGCGGTCGTTTCGCCGAAGACTTTCACCGAACTTGCGAAGAGAAACCGGGAGACGCCGCCGGCCACGGCGGCGTCCAACAGATGCCTGGTGCCGTCCACGTTGACGGACCGGTAATCCGCTTCCGTCACGGACTTGTCATCCGCCGCGTGAACCAAGCCGGCCAGATGTACGATCGCGTCGCA